>CAYFQI010000010.1:0-23648 GCA_964345135.1 uncultured Bacteroidales bacterium | reverse complement strand
AAAATTATATTATAGAATATTAATCGGTATTATTCATTATATTTGTTTTTTGAAAGAAAATAATTAATAGAAGTCCCCTTAAATATTTATGTCTGAATTGTCCGTTATATTGCCTTTTTGTGATGAAGAAGATGTTTTATCATCAGCTATAAAAAGTATCCTGGAGCAAACGTATGACCATTTTGAACTGCTTTTAATCAATAATGGAAATAACCTGGTATGTAAAAATATTGCAGACGATTGGCGAGAAAAAGACAAACGGGTTGTTATATGTAATGAACCAAGAAGGGGGATCGTGTATGCCTTAAATACAGGTATAGCTTTATCAAAGGGGAAATTTATTGCACGTATGGATGCAGATGATATAGCAAAACCCTGCAGATTAAAAAAACAGATTGATTATTTGAATAAAAACCCTGATATTGGAGTGGTTGCAGGGAATGTAGAATATGTTTCTACACTTGATCAATCCCAGGGAATGGAGCATTTTGTAAAGTGGAATAATTCGTTAATTACGCCTTCTCAAATCAGTTTGAATAGATTTATTGAAACACCAATAATCCATCCGTCAGTAATGTTCAGAACAGAACTTATAAAGAAATATGGTGGTTACGCACATGGAGGTTTCCCGGAAGATTATGAGTTATGGCTGAGATGGCTGCATCATGGGGTAGGTTTTGCTAAAATACCTGACGTTTTAATTGAATGGCATGATCATTCCGAGAGGCTTACCAGAAATGACCCCCGTTATAGCAGAAAAGCCTTTTATGATATGAAGTCCGTGTACCTGGTTAAATTCCTTGCTAAATATAACCGTTTTCATCCTCATGTTGTCGTGTTCGGGGCTGGCAGAACATCGAGAAGAAGAGCCAGGATTCTTGAAAAAATGAATATATCCATAGATTTTTTTGTGGATATTAAACCGGGTAGAAAGAAAAATATTAAATACATTGAAGAATTACCACCAGCAGGTAACCATTTTATTCTCTCTTATATTGCAAAACGAGGAACCAGGGAAGATGTGAAAGCATTTCTCACAGACCATAAATATAAAGAAGGAGAAAATTTCCTGGTAATAGGGTAAACGGTTTATGCTGAAATTTTTTTGAACAAAATTTATTACATTGAATATCACGTGAAGGATATAGTAATGCTCTTGATTTCAGTTATTTACTTGATTGTAGAATGATTTAAAACCACAATTCATCTGATGAGCTTTATATTATGCTCTAAATAAATGCATTGTGTCAATAAAATGACATTTGCATTTTTAACTAATTTCTATTGTTTGCTCCGCTACATCTGTATTGCTCTCGTAAGCAGGACACCTTTTATTTCCCTGGCATGCACTCATGGCTGCCAATGCAATAATAAAAAGGGCTACAGCTATTTTTTTCATAATAATAAAATAAGGTTAATAAAAAATATGTTAACAAAATTAAAAATAACATTTTAAAAAACAATTAAAAATTATTAACAATTCTAATCTATTTATAGACGAACATTTTTTTCTTGACGAGGGAAGTAAACCATTAGATTACGGAAACTTCCGTTATAACTGATATGCAAATGTTTTCCAAAGTCAGGGGCATTTGCTCATTTTCGTTTTTATTATTGTTAATAACGAAAATTGTTAATGAAATAACAGCATAAAAAAAGGGATATAAATCCCTTTTTAATTTGTTAAAATTAAAAATATATTATTGCAGTTGGTGTTTATTATTCTAACTGGAAGTGGAAAATGACATTTAAATATACTCATATGCTATGTAAAAACATATATAGTTAGTTAACGTTAATTTTTTGATATTACGTTAACTATTAAGAAGATTTGTCATCTTTTTGTACTTCTACTTCTTTTTCCGCATCAGCGTAAGCCGGGCAAACAATGTATCTGTTGCATGAACTTAAAAGAAATGCAATAAATAACAAACCTGCAATTATTTTCACTACTTTTTTCATCATCCTGGGTTTTTAATTTAAAACAAAATTTTTAATCTTTTATTTTATTTTACGCAAAACAATTTTATTGGTTGTACTATATATATTTTTTTTAAATATATATATAGTTGAAATTGATAAATCGCTTTATGCCAATAATTTAAAAAGACACTTCAGGGTGGTGATATGCGTCACCTTAAAAATATATTCAACATATTTAAATAAAGATATAAAATTAATATTTTATTCTTTAAAAAACAAATGAAGATACTTTTTTTTTAAACGATTTAAGATTCTTGAACGGATTTAAGTAGTGCTTGTCCATAAAGTCAGGTTTTTGTTCTATAAAGCAATTTTAACTAAAAGAGCAATTTCGGATCATGTATAACGTGGTTAGCTGAATCTGCATTAGATACACCTTTGTCAGCTATCTGTATATATGAAAAAAGCCTTGTTTTTCTTCGATTATAGTATTACTTTCTTTAACCAGCACAATATAAAAGTAAATATCTTCTTTTATTTCCATTCCGGAAGAAGTTTTCCCATCCCAGATAATAATGGGGGCCGTGTCTTTATAAATTAAATTTCCCCATCTGTTATATATCCAAATGGATATATAAGAATTTTCTTCGGCTCTTATCGTGAAAAGATCATTTATACCATCATTATTGGGGGTAAAAACATTCGGAATTTCCAATGAATCACTTACGAAAATAATTTGATTCAGCGTGTCAGAACATTGAAGTAAAGTGTCGTTGATGATTAACCTGGTTTTATACAAACCTGTTTCAGTATATTGATGAATAACAGAAGGCATTGTAGTGGTATCTTTTTGTTGATCATCAAATGACCAGTAAAACAACAAAGCATCAGAAGTATCTACCGGAAATATTTCACCATGAAAATGCAGATGATAAGGTGGTTCTGTTTCAATTTTTTCATACCTGTATCCTTTGTCAGGAGTACTATACAAGTGAATATAACTTGGGTGTACTATAGTGTCAGTATTGTCGGTTATTAAAGTTACTGTATATTTTCCGGGCTGATTATATCGGGCAGAAGGATTTTTAAGTGTAGAAGTACTTCCATTACCAAAATCCCAAGAAAACGAAGAAGGTGGTATGCCTGCATCAATATATTTAAATGAAACCAATATTGAATCAAACCCACATTGATTACTCGTTGAGTCAATTGTAAAGTCTTGAGTTTTTGAGATTTTAGAACTGAAAAAAATAGCGAATGAAAATAATAATAATATGATTGTTCGTTTATGCATAATGAATTATATTTGGCTAAAGATAGTAAAAATCAAAGTTTATGAGTGATTTTTTGAACGATTTCAAAATTACTAAAAAATTCTTTTGCTATTACCCTGATAATTGTATAAATAGGAATTGCAAGCAACATTCCAATAATTCCTGCCATGCTGCCCGCAATTAAGATCATCAGGAATATTTCAAGCGGGTGGGCGTGCACACTACTTGAATAAATAAATGGTTGAAATACGAGATTATCAATTACCTGTACACAAACAAAAACTATAAGCATATATCCCATGAACGGAAATATATCTGGTTCTTGATTAAATTGTGTAGCCATACCAAGGAGAATTCCTACAGTCGTCCCAATGATAGGACCTAAATAGGGGATGACATTGAAAATGCCAGCAAGCAATCCGATCACCAGCCCGTTTTTAAAATCAACTCCAATAATTGTCATACCCAGGGTGATCAATAAGATAATGCCACTGATCTGCAATACTATGCCTATAAAATATCGGGTTAGCAGTTTTTTCGTGGAGAATAAAACGTGCATAATCTTTTCTTTATATCGTTCAGGAATAAAAAGCATAATCCCTTCTATAAATAGCTTTTCGTCTTTTAAAAAAAAGAATGTAATGAATGAAATGGCAATGAAAGCAATTGTTATATTACCTACAATACTGGCAATGCTTCCTAAAAAAAATGTTATAGATGTTGTATTAAGTAATGTACTGGCTTTGTTTGAAATAAATGATTCAAAAGATATTTTCTTGTTTGTAACATAAAGTTGATTAATGAATTCCTGCACTTCTTTTATCGGTTGTTCGAATTGTGCTACTAATGATGATACATCTATTTTAGATAATTCATTGGCCTGGCTAGCTGCCAGGGGTATAAATGTGCGAAAAAACATGAAAAACAAAGCCCATATCACGATGATTGTAATAAAACTTCGTATTGATTTGGGTATTTGGTAAGATCTGATTTTGAGTTTGCCCAGGTAATTAACCAATGGATGCCCAATCAACGAAAATACATATGATATTAAAATATAAATAACAATATTGCTGAAAAACCATATTATTAAACCTAAAATTAATAAAGGTAGAATAACAAAAATGTATTTTCCTGATTTTGTCATTGCTTTAAAAACTTTTTTATAAAAAAAGAATAATTGCACGCTCCTTATTAAAGGAGAACAAGAAGTAAAAATAATGGAAAGTAATAGAAAATCAAAATAAAGATTTTCAGGTTTTTTAAAATTAATTTGAAACAGGGTTTATTTGTGAATTTTTTTTATTTATTTTTGAAAAAATACTTTTTATTTAAAAATAAACAGATGAAGAAAAATAAATGGTTATTAATTATATTATTCTTAGTAATTGTTGTGATTTCGTTTTTTCTTATAAAACCAAAAATTGCAGAACAATTCCATCAAAAAGGAGTATCTCTTGCAGACAGCACTGCTTATGAGCAAGCACTTGAATCATATACAAAAGCACTTCGATGGAAGAAATCTCCTGAAATATATGCACGGAGAGCTGCTTTGTATATAAAAAAGGGAAACTACAAAAAAGCTATCAGGGATTGTGAACAGGCAATTAAAATGGATGGTAATTATGCCGAAAGTTGGTATTATAAAGGGGTGGCATATTATAAATTAAATGACTGTTTGCATGCAACCAATGATATAAATAAAGCACTCGAGCTGGGCTATAAATCTGGCGGCGCTTATTTATATCGAGGATTATGTAAAAAAGAAAGTGGTGAGTTTAACGAGGCCCTTAAATCGTTTAATTCTGCTATTCGTTTAGACAGTAGCCTCGCTGATGCATATTTTAACAGGGCAATTATTAAATCTTCATTAAACGATTACCAATCAGCAATATTGGATTTGGATAAAGCAATGCAACATGGAGCCGACAGCATAAAAACATTGTACAGGAGAAGTGCAATCAAAGATTCCGTAGATAACATTAAAGGCGCTATTCAGGATTATACACTCTTAATTAATTTGGGAGAAGATAATGACTCGGTCTATTATAAAAGAGGCTACATGTATTATTCAATCAACCAATTCGATGAATCCATTGAGGATTTTAAGGAAGTCATCCGGATTGACCCGGCCAAAGAAAATGCTTATTATTACAGGGGATACGCACTGGGTAAAAAAGGTATGTATAAAGCCTCCCTGGATGATTTTAATAAAGTACTGGAATTGAATCCTGAAAGAGATAAAGCAATATATAACCGTGCTTTGGCATTATTACACATGAAAAAATACAACAGTGCTATAGAAGATCTTCAAAAGTTAAAAAATCGAACACCTGATGATCCCAATATATATAATTTACAAGGAATTGCAAAAAGTGCCCTGATGAATTTTAGTACTTCTATTGAATATTTTGATAAAGCAATAAAATTAAAACCCGATTTTGTTGAAGCATATTTTCATCGCGGTATTTCTAAAGGAATGTTAAAACAGCACAAACAAGCTATTGAAGATTATAATCAGGCATTGAAAATAAATAACAACAACCCCGAAGTATATTATAACAGGGGTATTTCTAAAATTAATCTGAACCAATTCAACGAAGGATGCAAAGATTTCAGGAAATCGTACCAAATGGGATTTACACAAGCAGAATCAATGCTCAAAATGTATTGTAAATAACTTATTATAAATTTATTTTGATGCAACAAACAAAAAATAACCATATTGCAAATCATCCACCTTTTTTTATACTATGCATGCTTGTATTCGGGATGTTAGTATCCCCGGTTAAAGCGCAACCGGATGAATTGATCCAAAAAAAGGCAGACTCATTATTTTCAGACTATATAGATTCCCGGGGGCCTGGATTTAGTATGATGGTCATTAAGTCTGATGAACCGGTATTTACATATAATACTGGCTTGGCCAATGTTCAAAAAAAGATAGACATAACATCCAATACTAATTTTAATTTGGGTAGTTTATCTGCTCAGTTTACTGCAATGGCAATAATGATCTTAATAAAACAGGAGAAATTAAATTATGGAGATAACATTACCGATGTCATCCCTGGTTTTCCTGAATACGGGAAAAATATATCCATTAAAAATTTATTACATCATACCTCTGGTATTATCAACGTGAACCCTCGAAAATTTCAAGATGAAAATGGGAATATTTCCAATAAAAATCTTATTGATTTTTTAAAAAACACCGACTCAACAAAATTCAAAAGTGGAAAAAGACTTGATATTAATTGGGTGAATTATGCTTTATTGGGATCTGTTATTAAGGAAGTTTCCGGTAAAAGGTATACCAAATTTTTAGAAAACGAAATATTTACTCCCTTGAATATGGGTGATGCAGCTGTTTTTCCCGGTAAAAAACAAGGATTATTTAAGCGTATATTCGGTGGAAATAAGTATCAGATTAAGCATAAAGCAACAGGATATATACCTCAAAATGGCCTGTATAATCCGGTTGAAATACCAAAGGAATACGATTTAATGGGCAATTTTGGTGTGTATTGCTCCTTAAATGACTTATATAAATGGATACAGGCTTGGCAATCAGACCGTCTTATACCTCAAAATACGATTAAATCTGCTTTTAAAATTAATTTCTTCAGAAATGTTATTAAGTTTTTTGGCTTTGGATGGAATATTGACTGGTACAAAGGACGTAAATATTACCATAAAGCAGGCACGGGGTTTGGAAATACTCATTTTATTTGTGATCTTCCACAGCATGATATCTCGGTGATTATCTTATCCAATCAATCCAGCGTATTTGGTATTAAAGAAAAAGCACTTGCATTGGCTGAAATGTTTATGGAAGAAGAATAAATTATATTTGTTTTTTGAAAGAAAATAATTAATAGAAGTCCCCTATATTATAACTAATTTGATCCCTCCTTTGATCCATCGCCCAGGCATGGGGACCGATCCGATTTCCCTGTAATCCATGTCAAAAATATTGGATATATCAAAATATATTGTATGGTTTTGTTTTTTCCATGATAATCTGGTATTCAGCAGTGAATACGGTTCATAAGGGGTTTCTGAAAAGGTGTTACGTTCACTATTGTAATCTGAATATGAGCCGGCCCGGTTATAATACCCATACTGCCATACAGCATGTATATTCTTGAAAATAAAATGTTTAAGTGTTATGGTCAGTTTGTGTTTAAGATGATCTAAAACATACCTGGAAATGATATTTCCCGGGTGCTTATCTCTTACTCCAAAAGAATAACCAGTACGGATGAAGTGTACCGGAAATTCTTTGTTGAATAAACCTTGTAAATTCAATGTATGATTGATTTCAATCCCCCGTGTTATAATTTTTGTATGGTTCATGGTTCGCCAAAGCCACGTGGTATCGTTATTTACTATTTGATAATAAGGGGCTTCCGGGTTTTTTACCCAATCAATTAAATTGTATCCCTGCCTTTCAAATCCCGTGATCGTGAAATTCCATGGGACTGTATTATACTTGATGCCCAATTCAACATGACGTGCTTCTTCCTTTTTTAATTCAATATTTCCAATATTGGTCGGACCATTGTAATATAGATCCGTAAAGGTTGGGAGGCGATAAGAATTCCTGTATGCACCATAACATTGAATACGATTTGAAATATGATAAACAGCATTATAAAAATCATAAAAATCCATTGAATGATCACTTACCATATTGGATAAAAGACCGACTCCTAAATGGAGTTTACCTAAATTAATTTCTTGAGATAAGGAGATGTTGAAAATGTTCCGTGATGAATAATGATCAAATATCGCATTTGATTCAAAAGGAACGTTGATTTTACAGGAAATTTTTTCTCCCAGCACGTTACTGTATATGTTTTGTTTTTTTACTTCAACCCCTAATAAACTTCTTCCGGGAGTTGAATGATATGTTACAAAGAGATTGCTTCCATACACGTTCGTGAGGTGATGATTATGTCCATGGTACCATCCAGGTGTATCGTTTCGAAACAGTTCAAACCGGTCCTGGTGGCGGTTCCAATAAAAATGTGATGTAACATTTAATTTTTTTCCTGTACTATATTTCAGGTGCGTGAAGGTAGAATGCGTATGTTCAAATTGTTCGGGGAATTTGGCACTATAAAAACCATTTGCGCCAAATTGTTTTGTATTATGCCCTGTCTGAATACTAAAGTGCCCTAATGCCGTGTTTAATGTTCCAGAATAGAAAATATTGAGGGTCTTAAAATCTGTATTTTTCCTGTATCCTTTACAGGTATTGTATGATGTTGATAGATAATGTGAATGGTGTTTAAATGAATACGAACCGGATATACCACTGTTAAAAAGTGCATGTTGTCCCCCGGTTACATAAACACGCAGCTGGTTCTGCTCATCAGGATCATGCGTTACAATATTGACCCCTCCACTAAAAATTGTCGGGAACAAAATATAGTTCATTGAGCCCTGGATCATCTCTATGCGTTTTATGTCATGAAAACTAACCGGGATGTTTAAATTATGATGCCCGGTTTGTGGGTTATTCATTTTTATGCCATTTAATAAAACAGATGACTGGTCGAATGTTCCGCCCCTGATACTTAAATCACCTTGTATCCCTTGTATTCCACGTTTTCTTACTTCCACCGAATTTACGTGTTCAAGGATGTTATGGATATCTGAATGAGGCAGGTTTTCAATTTCAGATGATGAAATGGTGTTGATCCTGCTTATTTTTTCGCCAAGTAATCCTGTCGGTTGCCTGCCTTTTACAATAATTTCATTTAAAAAAACGGAATCGTTATAGGGGGAATGACGTGATGTATCTTTACCGGGAGATTGGTTTGGCCGAGAAGCAGGATGTAGAAGAAGTTTGTGATTTGAATTATCAAGCGTGATGTTGTGATTGATTGAAGTAAAGGCCAAATGCTTAAAAACATCCTGGCCATGTTCAGAAACGGATTCGGGAATCAACGGGATAACGGTTTGCAATAAGGTATCGGGAAATGCATTCTGATCCGTTAACGTTTCATTATCATTTGCCGGTGTGGTTGTTTTTTGAAGCATGTTGGATTGAGCTTTTACTTCTGCAGAACAAACCAACACGATAATACTATATGCAAATGAAAGACGACATATTTTAATGATTTTACGTAAACTATTGAACACGGCATAATTCTTCCTGGTCCATTGCTTGAAGTGAATAACAGTTTGCCTGAATTTATTTCCTGGAATTTTATTCATTTTTTATTCTTGTTTTTTTACATGAAAAAGTTGGCAGCAACAACAGGCATAAGCAGTCAATTCAGTTTATGGTTCTTTTTTTCGAATAACCTGTTGCAGCTGCCAAATTAGTATCTGTATATATATTCGGGTGTTTGACATCATGTTTGATAACGAAGTTTTCGAAGCCCCAAAACGATCAGTTCACGTGATTTTGGGGCAAATGTAACAAGGATAGCGAAGCCCGAAAAATATGTCAAAATTATCCCCTGATTGCTTTGATTCCCGGTAATTCTTTACCTTCTACATATTCGAGCATTGCACCGCCACCTGTAGATACATAGCTAACCCTGTCGGCCAGGTTAAACTGGTTTACAGCAGCGACTGAATCACCTCCGCCAACAAGGCTGAATGCTCCTTTGTCAGTGGCAGATGCGATGGCTTTAGCTATTTCAACAGTTCCTTTTTTGAATTTTTCCATTTCAAAAACACCCATTGGGCCGTTCCATAAGATGGTTTTAGAATTGGCAATGACTTCTGAATAATCTTCTACTGCCTGATCTGCTATATCTAAACCCATCCAGCCTTCTTTGACTGCATCAGTATTGGTTACTTCCGTGTTGGCATCATTGCTAAAATCATCTGCAATCACATTATCAGCAGGTAAGTAAATATTTACATTCTTTTCTTTTGCTTTTTCTAATAGCTGTTTTGCCGTGTCAAGCATTTCATTCTCTACTTTGGAATTACCTATTTGTCCACCCTGTGCTTTTACAAATGTATAGGTCATTCCTCCTCCAATTAAAATATTGTCTACCTTATCGATCAAGTTTTCTATTACTTGTATTTTATCAGAAACTTTAGCTCCCCCCATGATGGCAGTAAATGGACGTTCAGGTTTTAACAACACTTTATCCAGACTTATTAATTCGCTGTCTATGATGAATCCGAACATTTTATTGTCAGCATCAAAAAAGTCAGCAACGATGGTTGTTGAGGCATGCGCCCTGTGAGCTGTGCCAAATGCATCATTGACATAAACATCTGCCATATCTGCCAATTGTTGGGCAAATTGTTTATCTCCTTTTTTCTCTTCATTATGAAAGCGAAGATTTTCCAATAATAATACCTCACCACTTTGTAATCCGGATGTTTTTTCTGTAGCCGGTGCACCAACGCAGTCTTCTGCAAATTTAACATCCTTATTTAATAATTTTGATAAATGAGAAACAGCGTGCTTAAGTGAATACTTTTCTTCATATGCACCCTTGGGGCGTCCCAGGTGCGACATCAGGATAGCGCATCCGCCGTCATCCACAATTTTATTAATAGTAGGCAACGCTTTCCTCATACGGGTATCATCAGTAATTTCGAATCGATCATTCATAGGAACATTAAAATCCACCCTCACGATGGCCTTTTTACCTGAAAAATTGTAATTTTTAATCGTTTGCATATGCCTTAATTTTTTATATGATTAATGAATAGCGCAAAGATATAAAAGTATTTCTTTTTACCTTGATATTTATGTTAAATCAATTTTTTGTTAAGTAAAAATAATACATTTGACCATGCGTGATGTTTTTTAAAAAAAGTAATATTTATGCGGTAAAAGAAAAATATTTTTTTAAAACATTAAGATGTTTTATTTAAAAAATGCATGACAATAAATTGTAACCCTTTTCAAAATCTTACGTATAATAAATTTAGAACACCATATAAATTCATAATGAACAACAAAGGAATAAATAGTTTTTTTAAGAACCT
This sequence comes from uncultured Bacteroidales bacterium, assembly GCA_964345135.1. GTDB lineage: Bacteria > Bacteroidota > Bacteroidia > Bacteroidales > JBBRXJ01 > CAYMKE01. The sequence goes on along the minus strand of CAYFQI010000010.1, from coordinate 12,477 downwards.
GTCAATAAAAAAGAAGGTTATACTGTTGATTGAATCAACGTTAATATTAATCATATTGATAAGTATGTTGATCATTATTCCTTTAATTCGTAACCTGTTAGAGGAACAGATGAAAGCAAAAACCGTACTGGCTTCAAAACTGTTAGGAGAATATGCAGTAACCCCTCTTATGTATAAAGATAAAGAAGGGGCAAAAAGATTATTATTAAAATTGAATTCTGTTCAGAATATTAAAAATGCGAGGTTGTATGATAAACAAAATGACCTTTTTGCCGTATATAACAGAAACAATAAACCGTTTACAATCCCGGATAAAGAACATTCGAATCGACAGATTATCAATGGGTATTTACATGTTTATGAAAAAATTACATTTGAAAATGAACCGTTTGGGAGTATTTATGTAAGGGCATCAGACAAAGAGATTGATAAAACGATGAATACCCTTTATTTACCCATATTATTTATCACGTTGGGATTGTTAATTGTCGCTTATTTTATTGCCTACCAGGAACAAAAACTGATATCAAAACCCATATTGCGATTGGCAAATGCCATTCAAAAAATAACGGAAAAAGAAGATTATTCTATAAGAGTAAATAAAGAACAAGAAAACGAAATCGGAGATTTAATTGGCGGCTTCAATATCATGCTGAGCCGTATCGAATATTATATAAAAGCATTGGAACACAATAACCAGGAACTTGAAGAATTTAATTATGTTGCAAGCCATGATCTGAAAGAACCATTGAGGACATTGATCAGCTATTGTAATTTATTGGAAGAGGATTTGCAGGGAGAATTGCCTGAGGATGCAAAAGAAGATGTTGAATTTATAAAAAATGCATCTGAGAGAATGAACCATCTGATACAAGATCTCTTGGAATTGTCGAGAGCCGGGAGAGAAGAATTAAATTTTAAAAATGTTGATCTTAACAGGGTGGTTGAGTCTGTAACCTCTGATCTTAAAGCCAGAATAAATGAAAAGCACGGAACAATAAAATATAAAGACCTCCCAACAGTAAAAGCGGATACTACACAACTAACAAGGGTAGTAGAAAATTTGGTCTCCAATGCACTCAAATTTCATGGGAAAGAAAATCCTGTTGTCAATATTGAAGCACAGGAAATAACAGCAATGGATCAAAATGGAAAACAAATAAAACAATGGAAAATATGTATATCAGATAATGGGATTGGAATCAAACCGGATTATCTCCATAAAATATTTGCACCATTTAAAAGACTTCATAATGTAAAAAAATATGAAGGAACCGGTATTGGACTTTCGATTTGTAAAAAAATTATAGAACGAAGCGGGGGAAAGATTTGGGCAGAATCTGAAATCGGAAAGGGAACTCAATTTTATTTCACATTGAATCAAGTTTAAAATTATAATATTATGGATAACTTATATTTACATAAAACCGCTGTCATCCTCTATGCAGAGGATAATCCTGCTGACCAACGGCTCACGTTAAAAGCTTTTAGTAAAAGCAAGGTCAAAACCGACCTTCGGATCGTGAACGATGGACAAGAAGCATTAGATTACTTAGAACATAAAGGAGAATATGCAGATAAGAGCAAATCACCTTTACCTGACCTTGTTTTATTAGATATCAATATGCCCCGGGTAGACGGGAAAGAAGCTTTAAAATATATCCGGGAAAGTGATCGGTTAAATATCTTGCCTGTCATTATGCTCACCACTTCAGATTATGAAAAAGACATTCTTGAATCGTATAAGCTGGGAGTCAATGCATACGTAAGTAAGCCCATCAAAGTAGAAGATTTTTTCACGGCAATTCTGAGGTTGGAGAACTTTTGGATGAATATTACCACGAAATTGCCATCCCCGTATCTAGCTAAAACGAGGGAATAAAAAAACCTAAATTAAATCATTGTGAATTGAAAAATTAACCAAAAAATATAAAGCCATGTTGTTTACAAAAGGAATAAATATATTATTGGTCGAAGACAATCCGGCAGATCAAAATTTAACTTTAAGAGCTTTTAGAAAGGCCCGGTTTGCTGCTAACATTAACATTGCTTCAGATGGAAATGAAGCGTTGGATTACCTGTATAAAAGCAGATACAGCAATCATAAAGAATACGTGTTCCCTGATTTGATTTTGCTTGATGTGAATATGCCCGGGATGAATGGAATTGAATTTTTAAAGAAAATAAAAAAAATTGAAGATTTTGCTAAAATACCGGTGATTATTCTCACGGTATCTGAACATGAACGGGATATTTTAGAAACGTATGAACTCGGCGTGAGTGCATACATCAGGAAACCTGTGCAGGCAGATGATTTTATTAATGTAATATCAAGCCTGCAAAATTTTGTTCTGGAATTAAAAGTAAGAAATATTAATTCAGAGCCTTTTGTCAATTAAATCGTTTCTGTTCATAATGTGTCTGCTAACTTCGTTACACCTGCCTCAAATATGCGAAGTTTACTGGATAAATGAATGATTCCCGGTAAGTGCGTAATGCAGCAAATCTGACTTTATGTACATACACAAAACAAAGATGTTCTGATCCTGATGGACATGTAGTCGGGAGCAATGCCTTATTTGTGAAGAATTTGTTAATCAACCTGTTATAGGGTTGTTGAATTTAAATGTCTGTAATCCAATAACCAATGTTAAACTCATGTAAATTTTCAAAGATTTAGAATTTATAATTGAAAAAGATACTATTTTTTTATATTTTTGCCAACTCTTTTTATGATTATATAAACAATTAATGAGATAAACCATGGCCGGCAAACTTGAAGAATTGACCCAGAAAATATATCAGGACGGTGTAACTAAAGCCAATAAGGAATCAGAGCAAATTATCAATGATGCTAAAAAACAGGCTGAAGATATTATTAAAAAAGCAAAAAATGAGGCACAGGAAATTAAAGATAATGCAAAAAATGAGGCTGAAGATACACAACGCAAGGTGGAAAATGAGTTAAAACAGTCATATCAACAAACGTTGCGGCAGATACAACAAAAAATAACAGACCTGATCGTAACAAAAGTAACACAGGATACTGTTAAAGATGCTTTTAAAGACAATGATTTTATTAAAAAAATTATTGAAACTGCATTAAAAAATTGGGTACAAGATCAATCAAAAGTCGATTTAATGTTATTACTTCCTGAAAATCAAGAAAAAGATTTAGCAAAGTTTTTCGAAGCCCATACCAAAGATATCATTAACGGATCACTTAGCGTTGAAGTAGATCCGGATATTAAATCAGGATTCAAAATAGGACCGGCAGACGGTTCATACCAAATTACGTTTAAAGAAGATGATTTTCAAAATCTATTCAGAAAATATATCCGTCCTAAAACAATTGATTTATTATTCGGGGAAAACTAAGGGTTTTGCAATATGATCAATCAAATCACTCTAAAAAAGAAATATTATTGCCTTGTTGCCGGATTGGTTGAGCTATCATTTGGGCAAAAAAAATTGCCCATTTCTCAACACAATTATGTTTCTTTGCTTGAAACATACTTGCAGCCGTCTGATTTTGATTTGGTTAAGTATTTTTTGATAGTGTATGATCAGGATAATCTATTAAATACACTCGAAGAAAATGAAAAAACATTTGATGAAAGAGGTATATTGAATAAAGAACAAATTGAAGTATTGGCTAATACCAAAGAAATAGGGTCTGTTAATGTATCTCCGGGTCATTTTTATGATTATTTAAAAAACCTGGCCATTCATTATAACAACGATACCCCTTTCAATGCAGATTTAAGTTGGGAAAATCAATTTATTTCCGAATATTATGAATTCGCACTTAAATGTGAAAATCAATTTATCCGTGAGTGGTTTAATTTTGAAATGAATTTTAATAATGTCATTACAGGAATTATTGCAAATTTATATGACCTTAATACTGAGAAGGAATTAATTGGAACCAATGAAGTGACGGAAGCTATAAAAAATGTAAGAGCAAAAGATTTTGGTTTGGCAAGAGAATATAGCTTCATTGATAAATTATTGAACCTGTTTGAAAATGAAAAAATTACAGAACGTGAAAAAGGCATTGATCAAATCAAATGGGAAGAACTAAATCAAATGACAACCTTTTTCTATTTTTCAATTGAAAATGTTTTGGCATACCTTATCAAGGTGCATATTTTAGAACGATGGGCTTTATTGGATGAAGAAAAAGGCAGGGAAACATTTGAACAAATTATTAAAGAGCTGAAAAATAGTTACGAATTTCCAGAATATTTTGTAGTATAATGGCACAAAAAAAGAAAACAACAGGGGCAATAAAAGGGGTTATTGCCAATTTGCTAACAGTAGAAGTAAATGGCCCTGTCCAACAAAATGAAATTTGCTATGTAGAGCGGGATAAAAATCGTTTAATGGCAGAGGTGATTAAAGTAATGGGGAAGTATGCATATGTACAGGTATTTGAAGATACCAGTGGTGTAAGGGTAGATGATCAGGTTACCTTTGACGGACATATGCTTGAAGTAACATTAGGTCCTGGTTTGTTGCAAAAGAATTTTGACGGATTGCAAAATGACCTTGATTTGAAAGAGGGTATCTTTTTGAATAAAGGAGATTATACCCCGGCATTGGATGAAGAAAAGGAATACGAATTCAAGCCCTTTGTCGAAAAAGGAGCAGAAGTCACCACTGCTATTTGGCTGGGAGAAGTAAAAGAAAACTGGATCCCTCATAAGATTATGGTTCCTTTTACATTCAAAGGAAAATATACAGTTAAAGATATTAAAAGTGAAGGCAAATACAAACTGAATCAAACCATTGCAGTTTTAACAGACCAGGATGGTGACGACCATGAGGTGAGTATGATCCAGAAATGGCCGGTAAAAGTAGCCAATAAAGCTTATAAAGAAAAACCCCGCCCGTTTAAATTGCTTGAAACGGGTATCCGAACAATGGATTCGATGATTCCTATGGTAGAAGGCGGAACAGGGTTTATTCCCGGGCCTTTCGGCAGTGGTAAAACAGTATTACAGCATGCCCTTTCAAAACAAGCCGATGCCGATATAGTCATTATGGCTGCATGCGGCGAACGTGCCAATGAGGTGGTTGAAATTTTTAAAGAATTTCCGGAACTGGATGACCCGCGAACAGGGCGTAAATTGATTGAAAGAACTATTATTATTGCCAATACATCTAATATGCCGGTGGCTGCCAGGGAAGCTTCTGTATATACAGCCATGGCTATGGCAGAATACTACAGGGCAATGGGATTAAAAATACTGCTTTTAGCAGATTCAACATCACGATGGGCACAGGCTCTCAGAGAAATGTCAAACAGAATGGAAGAATTGCCCGGACCTGATGCTTATCCAATGGACTTATCTGCTGTTATTGCCAACTTTTATTCACGAGCAGGTTATGTGACCTTAAACAATGGCAAAACAGGCTCTGTTACTTTCATCGGTACGGTATCACCTGCCGGGGGGAACCTCAAAGAACCTGTAACCGAATCCACCAAAAAAGTAGCAAGGTGTTTTTATGCCCTTTCTCAAGATCGCGCCGATAGTAAACGATATCCAGCCATTGATCCGATTGACAGTTATTCTAAATACATTGAATACGATGAATTTAAAGAATATGTAGAAGAAAAAATATCAGGTGCATGGGTTGATAAGATCAATAAAGCCAGAACAGCTCTGCAGAGAGGACAGGAAGTCCGCGAACAAATCAATATTCTCGGAGATGACGGGGTGCCTTTGGATTATCATGTCACTTTTTGGAAATCGGAAGTTATTGACTTTGTGATCCTGCAACAGGATGCATTTGATAAGGTTGATGCTTCTTCACCTATTGAACGTCAGAGGTATATGATGGATAAAGTATTAAGTATTTATGATACAGAATTTGAATTTAAAGGATTTGAAGAAGTTATTCAATATTTCAAAAAATTGATCAACCAATTCAAACAAATGAATTACTCTGAATTTGAGTCAGATGAATATAAAAAAGAAGAAAAAAAAATAGATAATTTAATCGAAGAAAAGAAAGCCAAATAATGGAAACACAAGCTTTTCAAAAAATACATACAAAGATTAACGAAATAACCAAAGCCACTTGCACGCTGAGTGCAAAGGGTGTTGGGAATAGCGAACTGGCAATTGTAAATGACCGGTTGGCCCAGGTTGTTAAAATTATTGGTGACGAAGTAACCTTGCAGGTATTTGGTGGAACAGAAGGAATCCCAACAAATGCAGAAGTTGTTTTCCTTGGAAAAACTCCAACAATGAAGGTAGGAGAAGAACTCTCAGGCCGTTTCTTGAATGCTTATGGCGAACCCATTGATGGAGGGCCTGCAGTTGAAGGAGAAGAAATTGAAGTAGGAGGTGCAACCGTTAATCCGGTAAAACGAGAACAACCCTCTCAAATGATCCCAACAGGGATTGCCGGAATTGACCTCAACAATGCATTGGTAACAGGCCAAAAAATTCCGTTTTTTGCCGATCCGAACCAACCCTATAACCAAATTATGGCTATTGTGGCATTAAGAGCCAAAGCCGATAAAATTATTTTGGGAGGAATAGGACTCACAAATGACGATTATTTATTTTACAAAAATATTTTTGAAAGTGCCGGTGCACTTGACCGTATTATTAGTTTTATTAATACAACAGAAGACTCTCCTGTTGAGCGGCTTCTCATCCCTGATCTTGCTTTGTCTGCCGCAGAATATTTTGCCATTGAGAAAAACCAAAAAGTACTGGTATTGCTTTCCGATATGACGCTTTTTGCCGATGCACTGAGTATCGTATCCAACAGGATGGATCAAATACCATCAAAAGATAGTATGCCCGGTTCATTATACAGTGACCTGGCTGCCAGATATGAAAAGGCAGCACAATTCCCAGGTGGAGGTTCAATTACTATTGTAGCTGTGACCACTTTATCCGGTGGAGATATAACCCACGCCATTCCCGATAACACGGGATATATCACGGAAGGACAGCTTTTCCTCCGGATGGATTCAGATATTGGTAAAGTAATTGTTGATCCGTTCAGGAGCCTTTCGCGATTAAAACAATTGGTCATTGGAATACAAACCAGAGAAGATCACCCCCAGGTGATGAATGCAGGTGTGCGTTTATTTGCCGATGCAGCAAATGCGAAAACAAAACTCGAGAATGGATTTGATTTAACTGATTATGATAACCGGACGCTGAGCTTTGCTAAAGAATATTCTGAAGAACTGCTTGCAGTGGATGTGAATGTAGATACTGAAAAAATGTTGGACATTGCATGGCAATTGTTTAAAAAACATTTTAACAAAGAAGAAGTTGCCATTAAAAATGAAATGGTTGAAAAATATTGGCCTAAAGACGAATAATAATTATTAATAAAGAAAAAGAAGAGAATTCAGGCTTATGGCAATGAAGATTCAATATAATAAAACATTCATGCAGCGTATTCGCAAGATGCTTGATACCCGTATTAAAGCATTGCCAACGTTGAAAAATAAAGAATCTGCTTTAAGGGTTGAAGTGAAAAAAGCGAAAGATACTGTAGAAGATTTGGATCGTAAATTAGAAGACAAAAAGAAAAGCTATCAGGAAATGATGGCACTCTGGTCTGAATTTAATCCGGAATTGGTGAGTGTTAAAGAAGTAAAATATACGACAAAAAAAATAGCAGGAGTGCAAACGCCTGTCTTGCAGGATGTTGACCTCGACATTAAACCGTTCAGTATATTCAATAATCCCGCATGGTTTATGGATGGCATAGAAACACTGAGAGAATATATAAAACTCGCTATTGAGCGGGATTTTTTCCAAAAAAAGATGGAAATCCTTTTGTATGCCAGGAAAAAAACAACACAAAAAGTGAATTTATATGAAAAAGTGCAAATACCTGAATTTCAGGATGCACTTCGAAAGATAAAACGATTTTTGGAGGATCAGGAAAACCTGTCCAAATCATCACAAAAAATTATTAAGAAAAGAAAAGCAATAACATAATGATTGTACCAATGTTAAAATATTCGTTCCTGGTTTATCACCAGGATCATGAAGAATTCCTGAAAAATCTTCGTGAGATAGGAGTGGTGCATATCATGCAAAAAAAAGGGGAATTCTCTGAAGAAGCAAAACAAGCATTTCAACAAATTGAACAATTAAAAAATGCACAAAAATTCCTGAAAAAACGTGATATTAAATCACACAAGCACGAAAAAGACAGAGATGGAATTGATGTGTTGCATGAAATCCAAAATAAACGGGAAGAAATTGATAAACTCCGCCAGGATGTTTCGGCAATCAATAAAGAAATTATCCAAATAGAACCATGGGGTGATTTCTCTTCGCAAACCATTCAGCAACTCGAACAAAATCGAATACATGTTCATTTTTTTATTTGCCCCCTTAAACAATTTGATGAAAAATGGCACGAACAATATTATATCGAAGAAATAAATGAAAAAGAGAGTGATATTTATTTTGTCATGATTACACGGAATGACGAAAAAGTTGAACTAGATATTGAAGAAGTAGAACCACCCCAAAAATCAATCACTCAGTTGCAAAACGACAGAGAAGCTCTGGAAAAACAAATCAAAGAGATTGATAAAACACTGGATGAATATGCAACAAAATATATTGATTTAATTCAGGATACCATTTTGTCCATCCGGGAGAGTACAGAATTTGAAGAAGCAATATACAATACTGAATCAGAAGCAGAAGATCAGGTGATGCTTACAGAAGGATGGGTGCCTGTTACAAAAGAAAAAGAATTGGTGGATTTCCTGGAAGACCAATGTGTTGTATATGTTAAGGAAGCTCCTCAACCCAAAGAAGTTAATGAAGCCAAACAAATTCCTGTTTTATTAAAAAATAATCATTTTGCACGGGTTTTTGAATTGATAGGGAATATGTTTTTGCCGAATTATAAGGAAATTGACCTTACCCCGTTTTTTGCTCCATTTTTTGTGATGTTTTATGGATTTTGTCTGGGGGATGCAGGATATGGATTGATTTTTGTACTGGCAGCTACATTTTTTAAAACCAGGGTCAAACAACAGATAAAGTCTGCATTAACTATGTTACAATATTTTGGAATTGCTACTATTGTTTTTGGACTGCTTACTGGTACATTGTTTGGGATCAGGTTATATGAAAAGGCTATTTTTAGTAGTATTGAGGATCTGTTTATTACCAATCAACAACTATTTGATTTATCGGTTATTGTTGGTGGATTTCAAATTATATTTGGAATGTGCATAAAGGTTGCCAATCAAATTAAACAAAAAGGATTTATTTATGGAGTATCTACTATGGGATGGATATTGTTGGCCATAAGTTCTGTAGGGTTTTATTTGTTGTTGCCTGAAAATATCCAGCCGGTAATTAAGCCTTTATATATTGGGTTGGCTTTATTAAGCGGTATTATGATCATCTTTTTCAGCAAACCCGGAGCAAATATATTTGTCAATTTAGGACAGGGGCTATGGGATATATATACCAATGTTACCGGATTGCTTGGTGATTTTCTTTCATACATCAGATTATTTGCTATCGGGATTTCAACTGCCATTCTTGGTTTTGTGTTTAATCAAATGGCTGTTTCATTAAGTCCGGATATTCCGGTAATAGGACAACTTGTCTTTGTAATTATCTTGGTATTTGGTCATAGCATTAATATTTTTATGTCATCGCTTGGGTCATTGGTGCATCCGATGCGTCTGATCTTTGTGGAATTTTATAAAAACGCCGGGTTTACCGGTGGAGGAAAAGAATATAAACCTTTTTCAAAAGTAAAATAAATAAATAAATTTACATTGTTTAATAATTAAAATTAGGAGATACAAATTATGAGTTTAGCAATTATTCTTGCTTACATTGGCCTTGGATTAATGGTGGGATTGGCTGGAAGCGGTAGTTCTATTGGGGTTTCTATAGCCGGAAACGCCACACTTGGCGCCTTAAAAAAGAATGAAGACGCATTTGGGAGTTATATGGTATTAAGTGCTATGTCCGGGTCACAAGGACTTTATGGCTTTGCAGGTTTTTTCCTTCTGAACAACGAAGCAATTATTAATCCTGAAATGACAATGCTTGCCGGAGCTTCTGTTTTGGGAGCCGGGATAGCCCTTGGTTTGGTTGGATTATTGTCTGCTATACGGCAGGGAATGGTATGTGCAAATGGAATTGCAGGAATCGGAGACGGGTATGATGTTTTTGGAAAGACTCTTATCCTTGCTGTATTCCCTGAATTGTATGCTATTATCGCACTTGCAGCAGCTTTCCTTATCAGGGGGGCATTAATTTAATCATTGTAGTCTTTTAATTTGGTCATCGATTGTCGAATTACTTAAGGAGATTTTTATTAATTCCTTTCTTTCAGGATAATTATAATGAATAAGAAGCAAGTCTTATTCATTATAATATGTATTCACTTACAGACTCTGTTTGAAAAGCTGAAAAAGTTTTAGCGAAGGAAAGAAAAGGAGCTCCCTTGATATAATTTATACTGACGAATTATTTGAAGCGGCTTATTATGAGTATTATAAGCCGCTTTTATAGTTTTTGAAATTATTGTTAACGGGAAGAATAAAAAAAGGCTCCGGATAAATTAATGACCCGGAGCCCTTTAAGAAGAAAAGTGCAAGTATGTATTTAAATTGGATGTTTAAATTGCCTTATCACCCTTTTCTCCAGTTCTGATCCTAACACATTCTTCTAAAGGAGTAATGAATATTTTTCCATCCCCAATTTTACCTTCAGAATTTGATTTAGCAGTTTGTATTATTGCATCAATGGTTGCTTGAACAAACTCTTTGTTTACCGCTATTTCAAGCTTTATTTTTGGAATAAGGCTGGGAGCTATTCGTTTGCCCCTGTAAATTTCTTCTTCTATTTGTTGGCCATGGCCTGATACCCTGTGAACGGTAATCCGGGTAATACCTGCCTGGATCAAAGCTTCCCTTACCTGATCCAGTTTTTTTTCGCGAATAATTGCAGTGATTAATTTCATTATTATTATTTGTTGAGATTAAACCATAAAAAAATTAGCTTGGATTCAGCATACCATATCCTTGTTCACCATGATAAGCAGAGTCAAGACCTTGCATTTCATTCTTATCAGATGATCTGAGGCCTATTGTTTTTTGTATAATGACCAGCAGGATTAAGGTGATAACTGCTGCATATACAATAGCAATTGCAACAGCTGCAGCCTGAACTCCTAATTGTTGAAGTGTACCCCATGATCCTTCAATAGCATTTGAGGCTTCTTGCATCCAACTGTCGCGGATGAAAAATGTTAGCATAATAGCACCTACAATGCCCCCGATTCCATGAATGCCAAATGCGTCAAGGCTGTCATCGTACCCTAATCTGTTTTTTAATGTTAATGCCATGTAACAGATTATTGAGGCGATGGCACCCAATGCCAGGGCTCCAGCCGGTTGAACAACACCAGCAGCAGGTGTTACTGCCACCAAACCAGCCAGAATACCGCTTGCAAATCCAAGTGCAGTTGCTTTCTTTAGATAAATCCCTTCAATAATCATCCAGGTCAGTGCACCAGATGCAGCAGCCGCCTGAGTTGCTGTTAATGCCTGGGCTGTGCTTAACCCGCTGGATACACTACTACCTGCATTAAAACCAAACCATCCAACCCAAAGCAAGCCTGCTCCAATCATCGTTAAAACCAGGTTACTCGGTGGCATGGCTGTTTTAGGGTACCCCCTTCTGGCTCCTAAATAAATGGCAGCCACCAACCCGCTAATTCCGGCAGAGATATGGACTACAGTGCCGCCAGCAAAGTCAATGGCCCCCATGGCTCCCAGGTTAAATAAAAAGCCATCACCAGCCCAAACCCAATGACAAAGAGGGTTATATACTATTATTCCCCATAAAGCAATAAACACTATGTATCCTTTAAACGAAACACGTTCTGCAAATGCACCAGCTATAAGTGCAGGGGTAATTATGGCGAATTTACCCTGAAACATAGAAAATACATACTCAGGGATCCCTTCGTCCATAATAGTGTTGTCAATTCCTCTCAGGAAAAAGTAATCACTGTTCCATCCGAACCATCCACCCAAAACGTTACCGCCGAAACTCATAGCATAACCCAAAACAACCCATAATACAGCCATAATGCCCATAGCAGCAAAACTATGCATCATAGTGCCCAGCACGTTTTTTGTTCTTACCAAACCACCGTAAAACATTGCCAACCCCGGAATCATTAATAATACCAGCGCTGTAGATGTTAGCATCCATGCAGTAGATCCAGAATCTATTTTCGCACTTTCTGATGCAAATGTAACGATTGGCATACTGAAAAAAAGCAACACAATTAAATTAATGAATTTTAATTTTTTCATAATATTTGATTAATTTAGTAATTAAATAAATTTATTTTATAAAATAATGTAATTAAAATGCAAATATATGTAATATATTATAAATCTACAATAAAATTTTGTTAAAAATTTATTATACC
>CAYFQI010000009.1:0-23693 GCA_964345135.1 uncultured Bacteroidales bacterium | reverse complement strand
CACTTTTCAAAACTCTTTCAAGATCAACCTCATTATCAACAACAAAACTTTTAAAGTCATTCACACTTGGGGGCTTCCCAAAAAATGGAACAACTTGCGGATAATTCAATAGAACTCGTTGTAACTTCTCCTCCGTACCCAATGATTCAGATGTGGGACGATATTTTAGCAAAACAAAATCCTGAAATTAAAAAAGTTGAAATATCCGGTCATACAGACAATATAGGATCATTTAGCTACAATGTTAAACTTTCTAAAAACAGAGCTAAGAATGTTGTTGAATATTTAGTAAACAATGGCATTAGTACTGACCGGCTGGTATCAGAAGGCTATGCATTTGAATACCCGATTGCTCCCAATAGTTCTCCTGAAGGAAGAGAAAAGAACAGAAGGGTTGAATTTGAAATCATCCGCCTGCAATAAAATCATCCGGATATTAACAAACCATGAAAACGACTCTATCATATGTTTTTTATCAAAAAAATATAGACAATGAATTATTTTAAAATAATTCATTGTCTATAAAAAACTCTGAAAATTTTGATGCGAAGGAATTATTAGAAGCCCCTTAAATAGGGACAAATGCAAACCCTTTGGTTGGGTGTAAATTGAAAATAAAATTAAAAAAGTATATGAGAATACAAAAAGATGACAGCGTAGGAATTTTTATTGACATACAGGAAAAATTGTTCCCGGTAATGCATGATTCATCGTCACTTGAAAAAAATATTTCTATTTTATTAAAAGGGTTGGATACATTGGAAATACCAAACATAATAACCCAGCAATATACTAAAGGGCTTGGAGATACAATCCCTTCTATCCGCAAAAATTGTAAAATTTTTGAGTACATTGAAAAAAAAACATTCAGTTGCTGTGACGAACCTGAATTCATGAGCAGGTTGACCACGTACAGAAAAAAATATGTAATAATAGCAGGAATAGAAGCACATGTATGTATTTTACAAACAGTCATTGACTTACTAGACCGGCAATACACACCTGTTATCGTTACAGATTGTATTTCATCAAGAAAAGAACATGACAAACAAACTGCGATCAATCGCTTTATATCCGAAGGAGCAATTGTCACTACATACGAATCAATATTATTTGAACTATGCAGGGTTTCCGGAACAAATGAATTTAAAAAAATTTCTGGATTGATTAAATAAAGTTATATTCAATATACAACTTTTTATAATTATTCCGTTTAATCCGAAAATACCGGAAAATCCAGAATACTCAGAATATTATAATCAGTTTATTAATGTTCGATACTTTAAAACAATAATACGATGAAACAAGTAATAACCATCTGTATCATTTTTGTATTCAGCTTATCCACTGGCTGGGGACAACAAAAAGGTCCTCATATTTCATTTGAAAAAGACGTCCATGATTTTGGAAACATCAATGAATCCAAAGGCAAGGTGATGTGTAATTTTCATTTTGTAAATACCGGAAGTGCACCGCTTATTATCAATGACGTGAAAGCAACATGTGGATGTACTGCCCCGGAGTGGAGCAAAAAACCAATCCTGCCCGGTCAAAAAGGATTCGTTAAAGCAACATTTGATCCTAAAAACAGGCCCGGCCACTTCAGTAAAACAATATATGTCAAGTCCAATTCTATTGAAAATTCACAAAAAGTACTTACAATAAAAGGAAATGTAAACCCGAAAGAAAAAACACTTGCTGATGAATATCCTCACAAAATTGGAGACATCAGATTACGAACAAATCATTTAGCCTTTGGTACTGTTTTGCATAATAAACAAAAAGAAAAGAGTTTTGAATTTGTAAACATTTCAGAACAACCGGTTACCTTATCATTTAAAAACACTCCATCTCATGTAACCCTGAATGTCCACCCGGCAACACTTTCCCCGAATGAAAAAGGTGTTATTAAAGCAAAATATGATGCCACGAAAATTAATGACTGGGGATTCGTTGTTCATAAACTGAATATATTGATCAATAACGAAGAAATTCATAATCACCGCTTAACCATCAGTGCAAATATCAAAGAAGACTTTTCTCATCTTTCTACAGAAGAATTAAAAAATACACCTGTCATTTCATTCAAAGAAAAAACATTCGACTTTCAATCAGCACCTCAGCATACAAATATCAAACATAAATTTAAAATCACGAATACAGGAAAAAGTAATTTGGTTATCCGGAAAATTAAATCAAGCTGCGGTTGTACTGTTGCGCAGCTTGAAGACAAAACCTTATCACCGGGGGAATCTAAATTCATAGAAATAACTTTTAGAACCGGGAAGAGAAAAGGATTTCAGAAAAAATTAGTGACCATTATATCCAATGACCCTAAACATGATGTTGAACGTCTTTATATAAAAGGAACTGTTACACCGGAACAATAAGAACATCTATTGCAACGATTTTGAAAATATATCTTTTTTGAAATAGCTTTCATAAATAAATGCAATTGATCTTTTAATCGAGATAAGGTTCAACACGTAAGAAATAATTATATCTTAATACCGATTAAAATAACATCATCTATTTGTTCCTGTTCACTTTGTGCCATCCAGTTTTTAAATGTTTTATCCAGAATTTCTTTTTGTTCGTTCATCGGTTTAAGATGTATTTCCAATAACAGGTTTTTCAGGTTTTTAATTTTAAATTTCTTTTCATCCGGGCCTCCGAATTGGTCCTGATATCCATCAGAAAAGATATACAACCGGTCATTTTTCTTAAACTCAAACACATGATTTGTAAATTCTTGATCTGCAAGCTTATATATTCCTATCGGCATTTTATCGCCTTTTATCATGCTCAACTCCCCGTCCCGGATCAAAATAAGAGGATTATTAGCCCCGGAAAACTCTAATATATTTGCTTCATAATCAATAATATGCAATGCAAGGTCCATTCCATCCTGGCTGCCTCCTGTTTTACCTGTTTGATGAAGTGAATCAATAACCCTTGAACGCATTTCATTCAATATCTCATTCGCATGTATATTTGGATTTTTATTCACGATCTCATTAAAGAACGCAACCCCTAGCATACTCATAAAAGCCCCGGGCACACCATGTCCCGTACAATCAGCTGCTACGGTTATAACCCTGTTATTTCGCCTGCTTATCCAGTAAAAATCGCCACTCACAACATCCCTGGGTTTGTAAAATATAAACCTGTCAGAATATAACTTGTCAATATAATCATCCGGTGGCAAAATTGCTTTTTGTATTTGACGGGCATAATTAATGCTGTCCTTAATTTCATTATGTTGCCGGGTAATCAGTTCATTTTTGGTTTCCAATAAATTATTGGTTTGCTTAACTTTTTTGTTTTGCCGTACAACAACAACCGTTAATCCTCCAACCAACATAAAACCAACAATAAAGAATATAATGGTGTGGCGCATTGTTTTATTCCGTTGTTCGGCCAATGCATTTTCTTTATTCAGCAGTTTTATTCTTGCTTCCTTTTTTACCGTTTCATATTTTGTTTGTTCCTCTGCCAGTTTTTCAGAAAACTGGTTGCTCAAAATATCATCTTTATATTTACTATATTCCCTGTAAAAATGATATGCTTTTTGATAATTATCCTTTAATGCATATATTTCAGCAAATGATTCGGTTATGTCTCTAAGTTTGGGGTTGGCATTTATGGATTTTGCCACCTCGTAACTTCTGTTTAAATAGTTTAGGGCTTTTTCAAGGTTGTTAGTATATTGATAAGCTCTTGCCATTCCCAATAAATTAGTTATTGACTCTTTCGTACTTTCCAATTCTTCACTTAAATCAAGTGCCTTTTGATAGTATTCCAAAGCTTTTGGGTTATTTCCTGCATTCATATACACGGTGCCCAAATTATTTAATGAACTGGCGATCCCTCTTTTATCATCAATTTTTTGTCGAATTTCCAAAGATCGTTTATGATATGCAAGTGCTTCAGCAAATTTCTTCATCATTTCACGGGTGTTTTTATATATATTCACCGAATCAATCCAATATTCTCCATACATAATTTCAAGGGTATCTATAACTTCTTGTGTGCATAGGTTTCCCAAATTACTGAGTGTATTGGCTACTTCCTGTTCATTTCCAATTTCCTGACGGGTTTTTAAAGCCTTCTTATAATATTCACGGGCTTTTTCAAGTTTACTCCATTCTTCATAGATAAGAGCAATATTATTTTGACAACTGGATATCCCAAGTTTAAAATCTATTTTTTCAAAACTTCTCAATGCTTGAAAATAATAAGGCAATGCATCTTCATACCTCCCCCAATTGATATAAACATTGGCTATGTTATGGAGTGCAATACCAACACCCCGTATATCACCACTTTTTTCACGAATAGTCTTCGTTTTTTGATAATGAACAACAGCACTATCATATTTTTCTTCGATATAATATATCAGCCCGATACTGTTATGGACTTGTGCTATTCCATTCAAATCATTCATCTTCTCGTAAAAGATTAACGCTTCTTCATAATATTCATGAGCCTGTTCCGTGTCATTTTCTTTTCGGGAAATATTTCCCAATCTATAAAGCGCATCAGCTTCCTGCTCAATATTTTTCGATTCTTTTGCAACATCATATGAACGTGTAAAGTATTTTCTTGCAGAATCATATTTTGGAATATCATAATAAACAACGCCTATATAATTCAACACCTTGGATAAACCAATTTCATCATTTATTTTTCGTTTTATATCCAAACATTTTTGGAACACCTCTAATGCTTTTTCCGGTTTATATGAATAATAATAAACATTCCCTATTTGACACAATGCATCAGATTGTGCTTTACGGTCATTAATTTGTTCAGCAATATTTAACGCTTTCCTTGCGTATTCCATACCAAGAGATATTGAATCTGAAGAATATTCTTCAGACAACTGAATAAACAGCTTAATCTTTTTTTCTGGTGATGCTGTCTCGGTTAATGCTTTTAAACTATCAATGTTTGATGAAAACAATACATGCCCCGTCAAAAAGACCAATAAAATACTAAATATCAAATATTTACAAAAATCCCTCCTCATATAAATTAGAATATTTATTAGTCAAAATTAAACTAAAAAATTCAAAAAAATACTGAATTAATTCAATTTTGTTTTGAATTAACTTAATTTTACACTCATATTTCCTTTGATAAGTTTAAAACATTAATCCTAAATTAAATGAAAAGAAGGCCTCGCGTATATCTAATTATAATAGATGTTCTTATACTATTATCTTCTTTCACCCTTGCCATTTTATTAAAAAAAAACGCGTCCATATCTTCTTATTACCAGGATAAATACCTTATCTTTTATGGTGTTTTGTTATTTTTATGGGTTATCATCTCTTTTACAAGAGGTAAATTCAATATCAAAAAGAAAACATCATTCCAGGTTTACATGCATATCATCAAGTTAAATACTGTCATTCTTGGATTTGCTGCGCTATTGATGTATTCTTTCCGTCTTTTAAATTATTCACGATTTATTGTACTGGGCACCATTTTAATAGCCACGTTTTTTGAATGCATATTGGCTTACATTCAATATTTGCTGCAAAACACCAAATTAGGAGAACATGAAGCAAAGCCCCAAAAACATGATAGCAAAAGCATTCACAAAAAACAGAAATTCCCATCTGAACTTCCGGCCTTGGGTGTTAAAGATAAAAAAATTGTACCCTCCAATCATATTGTTGACACCATCAAAGCAGAAGCGGGAGAAGACGTGTATCATTTTCTAAATAAACACCTTAATCTGAATACACCTGATTATATTATACTGGCAACAACTACACGATTTAACATTGACAGACTTCCTGATAATTACTACAAGCATATTATTAATCTTAAACGAGTAAATGATATCCGGTATGTAAATAAATTTTTTGAATCAGTTAATGCTAAAATCCCCTATAATGGAATGTTTATAGGATGTGTTGAAACAAAAGACGAACGAAAAAAAAGATTGTTTAAAAAATACCCTCCAGGCCTGAATATTATTTATTATAGCCTTGATTTTATCGTGAAACGTGTTTTTCCTAAATTCTCTATCAGTAAACAAATATACTTTTTAATGACCAGAGGTGAAAACCGGGTAATTTCGGAAGCCGAAGTATTGGGGCGATTGTATTCATGCGGGTTTGAATTGATATTAAAAAAAGAAATCGTAGGCCATTTATTTTTTGTAGCCAAAAAAACAGGTGAACCGGCCTTTGACGAAACACCTACATACGGCCCTTTTATTAAATTACCACGAATAGGAAAAAACGGTAAACTTATTCACGTTTTTAAATTACGCACCATGCATCCTTACGCTGAATACATCCAGGATTATGTTTATAAAACCAATGCATTACAAGAAGGCGGGAAATTCAGTAATGATTTCCGGGTAACAACATTGGGGAAATTTTTCAGAAAAACATGGCTTGATGAATTTCCCATGATCATTAACCTTATTAAAGGAGAAATGAAACTCATTGGAGTAAGACCATTAAGTCAACATTATTTCAATTTATATTCCAAAGAATTACAAAAAAAACGGGTACAATACAAACCAGGTTTAATCCCGCCTTTTTATGCTGACTTACCTGAAACACTTGAAGATATCCAAAATTCAGAATCAAATTATCTGAATCAATACGAACAACATCCTTTAAAAACAGATATGCGCTATTTATTCAAAGCAATATACAATATTGTATTTAAAAAGAAAAGAAGTTGTTGAGTTCATATCATGTTTATCCCGGTTTATTAGTGTTTGTCCATAATGTCCGCTAACTTTGTTACGCTTTACCCAAAATTTCTCATTTACGGCAGCAAACTGCACATTTTGGGGCTTCACAAGCCTCGTTATCGAACATTATGATCCAAACACCTGACTTTAGAGACGGACACTAATTAAAAATATTAATAAAAAATTAATCATAAATCCTTTATAATTTTAAAAAATGTTGTATTTTTGCCGTCCGTTTTAAATTTTAAAAAATATTTTTAAATCAAAAAGACCTGAAATAGTGAGTGAATTAAGTTATAAAACCCAATCGGTAAAAAAAGATGACATCCAAAAAGAATGGCTTCTTGTGGATGCTACAGATCAGGTATTAGGAAGACTATCTTCAAAAGTAGCCAAAATATTACGCGGGAAACATAAAGCGTGCTTTACTCCACATGTTGACTGTGGAGATTATGTAGTGATTATCAATGCAGAAAAAATAAGATTAACGGGTAAAAAATGGACGGATAAGGAATACATCCGTTATTCCAATTATCCCGGGGGTCAAAAGAAAGAGAGAGCTAAGGAAGTACATGAAAAATATCCTGCTCGCATCATCGAACGTTCTGTAAAAGGTATGCTCCCTGGAAATCGTCTTGGAAGAAGCATATTTAAAAATTTACATGTTTATGACGGCGCTGAATACAAACAAGAAGCTCAAAAACCAAAAGAAATCAAATTAGACGACATCAAATAATAAACATATGAAATATATACATGCCATAGGAAGAAGAAAAAAAGCCATAGCAAGGGTTTATATGGCTGAAGGCAAAGGAAATATCACGGTAAATGAAAAAGACTATAAAGAATATTTTCCTGTACGATTATTTCAGGACAAAGTTGAACAACCGCTTAATGCTGTTGAAAAAAGAAATGATTTTGACATCAAGGTAAATGTGACCGGAGGTGGTTTTAAAGGACAAGCTGAAGCATTACGTCTTGGCTTGGCACGTGCTTTACAAAAACAAAACCCCGAAAACCATGCGGTTCTTAAACCCAATGACTTGCTCACAAGAGACCCGCGCCAGGTTGAAAGAAAAAAACCGGGTCAACCCAAAGCAAGAAAGAAATTTCAATTTAGTAAACGCTAATATTTCGAATATAATCGAGTTTAGTATCTAAATTTCCGGAACTTTCAAATATTCAATGAAATGACTCCGGGAATTGCCAATTTGTAGAACGTAAACTTAAAAATGAATGTCACGAATAACTTTTAAAGAATTACTGGATGCAGGTGTACATTTTGGACACCTTAAAAGAAAATGGAATCCTAAAATGGCCCCATATATATACATGGAACGAAATGGGATTCATGTTATTGATTTACACAAAACTATGGTAAAGCTGGATGAAGCAGCCAATGCCATGAAACAAATTGCCAAATCAGGACGAAAAATCCTTTTTGTCTCCACGAAAAAACAAGCAAAAGACATCGTGAAAGAAAAAGTTGAACCACTCAAAATGCCTTTTGCCACAGAACGCTGGCCAGGTGGTTTGCTTACCAATTTTCGCACGATCAAAAAAACGATCAAAAAAATGTCTACCATAGAAAAAAATATGGAAGAAGGCGTTTATGACACGCTCTCTAAAAGGGAACGTCTGGCCATTGCAAGGCAAAAAAATAAGCTTGAGAAAAACTTCGGAAGTATTGCCAACATGGGCAGGGTTCCTTCTGCAGTTTTTGTTATTGATGTTTTAAAAGAACACATTGCCGTTAAAGAAGCTCAAAAACTTAATCTCCCACTATTCGCCACGGTAGACACCAATTCTGACCCTACCGGAATTGACTTCCCAATTCCAGCTAATGATGATGCATCCAAAGCCATTGCATTAATCCTTGATGTGGTTACAAAAGCAGTTGAAGAAGGATTAAATGAACGTCAGCTTGAAAAGGAAAAATCAGAATCCGAATCAAAGAAAGAACCAAAACAAGAAAAAGAAAGCAAAGACAAATCAAAAACAACTACAGAAAAACCCAGGAGAAGCCGGGCAAGAAAAACAACTACGGCAAAAAAGGAAACCTCTACAACACAACAAAAAACAGGTGAACAACAAACTGAAAAGAAAGAAAAAGAAGACATAGAAGAAAAAAAGAAGACACCTGACACCAGGAAAAAAGAAGACACCAAACAGCCGGAAGCTAAACAACAAGATACAAAACAAGAGGTCCAGGAAGAAGAAAAAAAATAATCAATCAATAATATTATAAAATCACATTATAATGGTAAAAATATCAACAGCTGAAATAACCAAATTAAGAAAGCTCACCGGAGCAGGTATTATGGATTGCAAAGAAGCATTGACAGAAGCTGACGGTGATTTTGACAAGGCAAAAGAAATAATCAGGGAAAAAGGAAAAGCGATGGCTTCTAAACGATCAGACAGAGAAGCCTCTGAAGGTGCTGTTTTAGCTAAAGCATCTGACGACCGTACGAAAGGAGTCATGATCGTTTTAAATTGTGAAACCGATTTTGTAGCCAAAAACAGTGATTTCCTTAACCTGGCAAATGAAATCCTGGAAACAGCATTAGACAAAGTTCCTGAAAATTTAAAAGAACTTAAAGAAACAACACTGAATAACACCAAGATCAACGAAGAAATAATTAACAAAACAGGTGTTATTGGTGAAAAACTTGAACTTTCTTATTATGACTATATAAAAGCAGGACAAGTAACAGCTTATATCCATCCGGGAAATAAAGTAGCTTCATTAATCGGGCTGAACAAATCTGCTGATGATGAACAAATTGGAAAAGATGTTGCCATGCAGGTAGCTTCAATGAACCCTGTTGGAATTGATAAAGACGATGTTCCGCAAAGCGAGATTGACAAAGAAATGGAAATCATTAAACACCAAATCAGGCAAGAAGGCAAACCCGAGGAATTGGTTGACAAAATTGCCCAGGGAAAAATTAATAAATTCTTCAAAGAAAGTACATTGTTGAATCAGGCTTTCATCAAAGAAAATAAAAAAACTGTAAAACAATACATACAGGAAAAAGACAAAGACATAACGGTCACAGCAATTAAACAATACAGTATAGCCGGATAAAAAAGAGAGCCTTAGAGCTCTCTTTTTTTTGAATCTTTCACAATTACAATCATGAAAAACACCCCAAAATACAACCGGGTTATGTTGAAATTCAGTGGTGAAGTGCTGATGTCAAACCAGCAATCCATTGATGAACAAAAACTCCGGTTTTTCACAAATGAAATAATTCAAATTGTTGAAATGGGGGTTGAAGTAGGTGTTGTACTTGGAGGTGGAAATATATTTCGTGGCTTAAAAGGAGTAGAAAAAGGATTTGACAGGGTAAAAGGTGATTACATGGGTATGTTGGCCACCATTATCAACAGCCTTGCGTTGCAAACTGCTCTTCAGGCAGAAAACATCCCCTCGAGGGTTTTTACCGCATTCAGGGTTGAACCTGCTGCAGAATATTTTAACAGGGATAAAGCTCTTAAAACATTACAAAATAAAGAAGTAGTAATATTTTCAGGTGGCACCGGAAACCCTTTTTTTTCAACAGATTCAGCAGCTGCGCTGCGGGGTATCGAAATGAATGCAAACATCATTCTTAAAGGCACAAAAGTAGACGGAGTTTATAATGAAGACCCTGTTAATAACCCCGATGCACACAAATATGATCAAATATCATTTGATGAAGTGTACCAGCAGGAATTAAAAGTAATGGACCTTACTGCATTCACCATGTGCAAAGACAACAACCTGCCCATTATCGTGTTCAACATACATGAAAAAGATCATTTAAAAAATATTATTTTAGGGAAAAAAATTGGTACATTAATAAAAAATTAAATATTTTTATATTCTGGATTAAAACTTAAAATTTACACTCATGGAAGAAGAAGTAAAAATAGCCAATGAACAAGCCAAAGAAAATATGGACAAGGCAATTAAACACCTGAACCTGGAACTAAAAAAAATCAGGACAGGCAAAGCAGACCCTAATATTTTAAATGATATACATGTTGATTATTACGGAACAAGTACCCCTATTTATCAATTATCCAATATTAATACCCCGGATCCGCGTACTATCTCAATTCAGCCATGGGATAAAAACGTGATTGATGCCATTGAAAAGGCAATACAAGGCGCCAATTTAGGTTTAAATCCGGGTAATGACGGTGAACTGATCAGGATTAATATACCGCCTTTAACAGAAGAAAGAAGGAAAGAATTAGTGAAACATGTGAAAGCACTTGGTGAAAATGCAAAAGTAAGTGTCAGAAATGTACGAAGGGAAGCAAATGACCAATTCAAAAAAATGAAAAATGAAGGCCTTTCCGAAGACGAAGAAAAGAAAGCTGCAGATAACATACAGGAAAAGACCAATAAATACGTGAAAGACATAGATAAAATCTTGGAAGAAAAAGAAAATGAAATCATGGAGGTATAAATTAGTATCCATAAAGTCAAGTGGTTGAATCTTAATATCGATGAAGAGGGGCAATTTTAACTCCTTCCGAGCAATTTTGACATATCCTGATTTCATTTCTCGCATTTAAAATATGCTTTCTGAAATCCCGGAATTTTTTTCCTGTCCATATTGACTGTACCGAATCGTTTTCAATATTACCCATGACATGTTCTGCGTTTTTATCAAAGCAACATGGCACGGCATTTCCATCTGTAGTAATCACCAATGCCCGCCATACACGTGAACACCTGTTTTGAATCCTGCTGTTTATTTGAATCCCGTTATACTTATCATAATAATACCTACTGTACCCGGGTATCGTGGAAATTTTATTTTCTATTCCTGTAAAATCATAAATTTGTGGTAATTTGATTTCTGCTTTGTCTGCTCCCAACTCGTGTACTGTTTTCTTAAAATCTTCAATCTGGTGCTGATTGTGTTTGAATACAAGAAATTGAACTACAATAAAAGGGGTCTTGCTGTTTTCCTTTTTTTTCCGGGACACAAGATAACGAATCCCCTGAATCACATTATTTAACTCCCCCCCCTTCCTGTATTGTTCATAAATATCCTGGCTAACACCATCCATTGAAATGATAATTTTATGCAACCCGGAGCGAACAATTTTCATGGCATTTTTTTCATTCAGAAAATGCCCGTTTGTTGAAGTTATTGTAAACACTCGTTTTTTAACTGCATACCCGATCATTTCAAAAAAATAAGGATGCATAAACGGTTCGCCCTGAAAATACAATAATAAAGAGGTGATACGGTGATATACCTGGTCTATAATTTTTTTATAAAGGCCCGTTGGCATCAACGCATTATTCCTTTCAAGTTGATTAATCCCATTCATGCATTCCGGACAATTCAGGTTGCACAAAACACTTGGTTCAATGGATATAGATGAAGGATAGGGTGGAATTACAGGCCTCTTGAATATCACGGAAACAAAATAACTATATGCAATTTGAATGATATTTATAATTTTAACCACGTTAAGGGTCCGGATAAAAATAATGGCTTCTTTATACATGGTCCTCTTATAAACAACTATTCAAAATGACCTCGCTCATTTTTTCATAAAAACGAAAACCTGAACGTGATATAAAATATCTTATGACAGACAAAACATCGGAATTATTGAGCAGCATCAATAATTTCATATAATTCACTAAGATCAGGCGTTAATATAATTTCAGTACGGCGATTCTTACGTCTTGCTTCAGTTGTACTTTCATTAATCACCGGAACATATTTGCTTCTTCCTGCGGCTGTCAGCCTTGACGGATCAACACTTGAATGTTTTATGAGTATTTGAATGACAGACACTGCACGCATCACACTCAATTCCCAATTATTGTTAATACATCCCTGACTACTTCCAAAAGGCTGGTCGTCGGTATGTCCTTCAATCATTACATTGATATCAGTATTTTTTTCCAAAACACCAGCAAGTTTTTTCAATGCCTGGACACCATCATCATTAATTTTAGTACTTCCTGTACCAAAAAGTAATTTTTCCTGCATCGAAATATACACTTTCCCGTGTTTCCTCGTAACAGTCAATCCCTGTCCTTCAAACCCTATCAATGCCGAAGAAACTTTATCTTTAATTGCCTGTACTATTGAATCTTTTCGTGAAAGCATGTTTTCCAGTTCAATAAGCCTTGCTTTTTGTGCTTGCATTTCATTTCTAAGGTTCTCTAAATTCTGCTTTTTCCTGTCGATTTCCCGTTCAAGATTCTTTAGTTTATCTTCACGTTGCTGAAGGTCGTCCTGAGTTTTTTGAAGTTTATCAAGCAATTGCCTGGTTTCTCGCTCACTACCTTTTAACAATGATTCCTGTGATTCTTTAAGATTTAAATATTTGTTCCTCAGGTTTTCGCACTCTTCCTGCAGATGTTTTAATGAATCCCTGGTTGCAATGCTGTCTTTTTGTAATTCAGCAAGGTTTTGTCTCCCCATTTTCATCTGGGCCTTCAATTCAGTATTTTCAACAGTTAATCTTTCTGTTCTTTTTTTCAGGCTGTCCCTGACTTGTTTGCAATCTTCATGTTCATTTTTTAACTCTGAAAACTGTTGAGGTGGAACGCACGAATAAAGAATCAATAATAAAAATATAATGGATGAAATAATCTCTTTTTTCAACATATTTAAAAAATTAAATGTTTAATAAAAAACTTAACCAAAACAAATATAATGATTTCAAATCAATATAATGAAAAATAATTTCTAATTTTGAAAGTTATATACAATATAATGTATTAAAAATTTGGATGACTCGAAAAATTGAAAATGGAAGATCATAATTTATTAAACAACATAAATACTCCTGAAGATTTAAAACATTTATCTGTAGGCCAATTACAACAACTCAGCGAGGAAGTCAGGCAGTTTATTATAGACATTGTATCACAAAACACCGGACACCTGGGAGCAAGTCTTGGAGTCGTGGAGCTTACCGTGGCATTGCATTATGTATTCAATGCTCCTTATGATCAAATAATATGGGACGTGGGGCATCAGGCTTATGGCCACAAAATCTTAACAGGCAGAAAAGATATATTCCATACAAACAGAAAATATAAAGGCATCAGTGGATTCCCAAAAAGAGATGAAAGCAAATACGATGCATTCGGGGTCGGACATTCTTCAACATCTATTTCTGCAGCATTGGGCATGGCCATTGCTGCGAAAAAGAAAAACGAACACAACCGAAAAATTATAGCAGTTATAGGAGACGGATCACTCACGGGCGGGGAAGCTTTCGAGGGGCTTAATAATGCAGGGCATCTGAATACCGATCTCCTGGTAATTCTCAATGACAACAATATTGCCATTGACCCCAATGCAGGGGCATTAAAAGATTATCTTGTAGACATTACCACTTCACAGGTATATAACAAATTTAAAGATGATATATGGCATATGCTGGGTAAACTTAGTAAACTTGGCCAAAATGCCCAGCGTTTAGCCCAAAACATTGAAAACTCTGTTAAATCATTCCTTCTAAATCAGAGCAACCTCTTCGAGTCGCTCAATTTCAGGTACTTCGGGCCTGTTGATGGCCATGATGTTGTGCATTTAACAAAAGTCCTGAATGACCTTAAACAAATTGGCGGCCCAAAATTGCTTCATTGCATCACTAAAAAAGGGAAGGGATTTAAACTGGCAGAAGAGGACCAGACTTACTGGCACGCACCCGGTAAATTTTGCAAAAAAACAGGAAAAATATATACCTTTGAAACAAAAGAAGCAACAGGAAACAAATACCAGGAAGTATTCGGCAATACGTTAGTTGAACTGGCTGAAAAAAACGATAAGATCATCGGGATTACCCCGGCTATGCCTACCGGTTCATCAATGAATATCATGATGAAAAAAATGCCTGACAGGGTTTTTGACGTAGGCATAGCAGAGCAACATGCTGTCACCTTTTCTGCCGGACTTGCCGTACAGGGATTAATCCCTTTTTGCAATATCTATTCTACATTTATGCAGCGTGCTTATGACCAGGTGATACATGACGTAGCTCTCCAAAACCTTCCGGTTGTTTTTTGTATCGACCGTGCAGGACTCGTGGGGAGTGATGGTGCCACTCACCATGGAGCCTTTGATATTGCCTACTTGCGATGCATCCCTAACATCACTTTTTGTGCTCCTATGGATGAAACAGAACTTCGCAACATAATGTATACTGCCCAATTAAACCCCGGCGGACCTTTTGCAATAAGATATCCCAAAGGATATGGAACAGGAAAAAAATGGAAAATACCATTTAAAAAAATCTATACAGGAAAAGGAAGAAAAATCAAGGATGGCAATGATATTGCAATACTAAGTATCGGACATGTCGGTAATTTTGTAACTGAAGCACTCGGGCAATTCAATGAATTTCAACTTGATGCTGCACATTATGACATGCGTTTTATTAAACCACTTGACGAAAAATTATTGCACACCATTTTTAAAAAATTTGATGAAATCATTACTGTTGAAGACGGAACGATTAAAGGAGGTTTTGGCAGTGCTATCCTGGAATTTATGAATGAAAACCTTTACAAGGCCAGGATAAAAATGCTGGGCATTCCTGACCGGTTTATAGAACAAGGCGCTCAAAATGAACTTTATAAAGAATGTCATTTTGATAAAGACAGCATCTATAATACATTGAAATCATACGTTCATAATGGAGTACCAACCCATCCGGAATGATTGACCGGATACATCCTCTTATCTTATGCATTCCATTAAGCAAACGACAAATAAAAAAAAGACAACAGAAACTCACAACAAACCCTATGTCCAAACCGGCGGCCCGGCTTCAAAAAAAAAGGACAAATTTCTTGTGATCCAAACAGCATTTATTGGCGATGTAATTTTAGCCACACCGGTTATTGAAAAATTACACTGTTTTTACCCGGGTGCCAAGATAGATATCCTGATCAGACAAGGGAATGAAACGCTCTTTGAAAATCATCCTTACATTCATGAAATACTGATCCTGAACAAGAAAAAACAAAAACTATTCAATCTTTACAAAACAATCAAACGAATTCGCAAAACAAGATATGATCATGTTATAAACCTTCACCGCTTTTTAAGCTCGGGGATTATTACAGCATTGTCAGGAGCTTCAAATACCTGGGGATTTAATAAAAACCCCGTATCTTTTCTTTTTGATCATGTGGTACAACATGAGATACACGATAATATAAAACCGGTTCACGAAGCAGAACGGAATTTATCTGTCATAAAACATTTAACGAACCATGCGTTTACACGCCCGGCATTATACCCTTCAAATACTGATTATAAAGCAATTCAGCACCCGGGCCAATATATCTCCATTGCTCCTGCTTCCGTGTGGCATACAAAGCAGCTGCCTCCTGCTAAATGGATAGAATTGATCAATTATATTGGACAATCATATAAAACATATTTAATTGGTGGTAGTGATGATCAGGAATTATGTGAATATATTAAAGAACACGTGCATACCAATATTGAAAACCTGGCAGGTAAAACCTCATTCTTACAAACAGCAGCACTCATGCAAAACGCCACAATGAATTTTGTAAATGATTCTGCGCCTATGCACCTGGCTTCTGCTGTAGATGCACCTGTAACAGCAGTTTTTTGCTCCACGATACCTGCATTTGGCTTCACCCCTTTATCAAATCATTCATTTATTATTGAAACGGATAATACATTAACCTGCCGGCCATGTGGAATACATGGGCATGAGGAATGCCCCCTTGGCCATTTTCAATGTGCTGATATAGACATAAAAAAATTAGCAGCCCCCCTTCTGGCTAAATCGTGAATAAATTCTTACTGCTTTATTGAATTGATAAAACATTACAAATTTTTAATCGTTTTATAAATAGTGGTTGTCCATAAAGTCAAGTGTTTGAATTATCATGTCCGATAACGAGGGGTGCGATATCTCAAACGCTCGGTTTACCGACGTAAATGAGCAATTTTGGGACAAGCGTAACGAAGTTCGAATACATACTTGATTTTCATTAATTTAAAAAAACAAAAATATAGATGTCTTTTATGCTTCCATACCAAAAACGCACCTATAAAGATGATAAATATCATCTTATTGCATTTTTTTTATATACGAAACTATTAGACTTAATGTTAAACGTATATACAATTTGTCAATTAACTTAAACTTACTTAGACATTTGTTTATTTACCAAAAAAAACATATCTTTGTTTGTTATTCAAACACTAACGGTGCCGACATCATCATTTTTAATGAATAAACTATCAAAAACAAACAGCAAAATGAAGCACACTTTTTCCCTAAAACACTATTATTTTTGCATATTCATATTCCTGTTAAATATTTTCACTGTCAACAGCCAATGTCCCGATTTAACACTGCCTGTTCAGGGAGATGATGTATGTATAAATGATTATGCTACAGTGACCATTGAAAATACCGAATCTGATGTGTATTACCAGGCATATAAAGGAGGTAATATTATAAGCGGTGTATTCAAGGGTAATGGAAACAATTTAAATATCATAATTCCAGCCATTCAGCTGGATATTGGAATCAATGATATCCATTTCAAAGCATTCCGAAACCCTGCAGGCCCATCAAATGTTGCTATATATGAAACCAATACCCCTCCTGCTCTTGACGGAATTACAGATGAATCTGACTGGTATTTATTAGGCCCTTATCCCAATAAAAAATGGGGTGACCCACCTCCAGAAACAGCATATAATGGAGGCTGGGGAGGATTATATGACAACAATTATTTATATTTAGGTGCACGCATACAGGATGGGTCTCCCCCCTCGGCACCTATTACAGACACCACTACATTGCATAGAAATGATGCAGTAGAATTTGTGATCCAAGCCGGGACCGGCGTTGATCAAAATGGAGACGGTACAGATGATGAAGGAATAAAATTAATCGTGGACTGTGATGGCCAGGCAAGCCAACAAATAGTCCCTTATAATGGAAACCATTATCCACCCATTTATGACCACGTGGCCTATAAAGATGCAAATAATGTATGGAGTGTAGAGATTCGTTTGGCCTGGGCTGACCTGGGATATGCCGGCCCGCCTTCTTCAATGAAATTTGATGCATATCTTGATTTTGCCGAACCGGGAACCCCAAGTGTCGGGCAACGGAATTGGACAAATGGAGGCTCCTTTGAAGATATTTCAAAAGCCGGAACCATTGACCTTGTGCCAGGAGACACCTGTGATGTGGACCTTATTAATACAGCTACTATAACAGTATTTGAAAACCCTAGTGCTAACATAACACCTGGCAACCAGGAAATATGCGGTGGAGATGTCATTGCTTTAAACGGTGGCCCAACCGGTGGTACAACCCCCTATCAAGATCATACATGGACAGGCAATACATCCCCTTTATCATCTACGAAAATTGTTAATCCTGATTTTTCAACCACAACCGCAGGAATGTATAACCTAACATATACAGTAACAGATGACATAGGATGTACAGGTAGTGATACAGTAAGCATAGAGGTTGTTGCCCAGGCTAATTTGGTCATTACAGACCCCGATCCCGCATGCCCTTCTGTTGATTTAACCGATACTGCCGTAACAGATGGCAGTACAGGAGGAGTTGGAGTAGCTGGTGAACTATTGGATAAAAGTACATGGACAGCCAGTTCGGATATGACTTGGCACGGTGATGTTGACGGTTCGGAAGGAACCATTGATGGCAACCTGACAACTTATTTCCATGCCCAACCTAGAAGTAGTGGTAAAATAAATTATTTAACCATTGATATGCAATCTGTTTGGGATGTCGGACAAATTGATGTCACAACGGGTACAGATGCGTTTACAGACGGGGTATGTGAAATTTATTTTTCTGATGACAATTCAACCTGGATAAAAGAGGGGGAATTTACTGCCACGGCAAATTCTACAGAAACAAATAGCCTAAGTGGGGCATCAGGGCGATATGTGAAATTTCAAATGACCACCACCGTTGATAAAGATTACTGGGACATCGTAGAAATAGATTTTTATGAACCGGGAAGTGGATACACCTACTGGAAAGATCCCGCCGCCACTGATACCTTACATAATCCCGACAGTGTGACAGTCTCCGGCACCTATTATATAAAAGCAGGCGTTGACCCTTGCTCAGATATTAAACCTGTAAATGTCTCACTCAATTGCGTTTGCCCCGATAGCCTGATCACCGGCTATACTGTAAGCCCGGCAACATGCCACGAGGGCAATGATGGTGCCATATTGATTACCACCGGTTTAGGCACTTCTCCTTACAAACTTGAATGGTCAACGTCAAATGGTTCAGGATTAATAGCCGGGAGCAAAAACCAAACAACATTAACACCAGGTAATTATCAGTTAATCGTAAGAGACAATGGAGGCTGTGCAGACACGAGCACCTATACTATTACAGACCCCGACTCAATGGCCATCAGTACAACCATCACCGATGCATCGTGTGAAGGAGATTCCGATGGTGAGATCGTAATTGATAATGTAACCGGGGGCAACGGAGCGCCTTATTCATACCTGTGGGATAACAGCACCAACAATTCAAGCATTTCAAACCTTGCAAAAGGAACCTACTATGTAACCGTTTATGATACTGAAAACTGCCCCAAAGTAGACTCGTTTGAAGTTCAGGACGGTGCAAACCTGCCCAATGCCGACCTTACCCCTTCAGACACAACCATATGTGCAGGCGAACCCGTAACACTCACGGCTACCGGGGGAATATCACAATCATGGGCCGACGGAAGTTTTCCCAATCCACGAACTGTAAGCCCAACTGAAGATACAACATATTATGCTATTATATCTGATGGCATGGGCTGCAATGCAACACGTTCTGCAACAATAACTGTAACACCCGACCCCACGGTTAATTTAGGTGATGACAGGGCCCTTTGCGAAGGGAACACCCTGTTGCTTGATGCCGGATCACATGACAGTTACCTGTGGAACAATTTCGAAACAACACAAACAATTGAAGTATCTGACAGCGGCATGTATCATGTTACTGTAGAAAATACTTCAGGCTGCACAAGCAGTGATACAATACATATATCATTTGCCCCAACACCAGAAGCAAACATTGTCATTCAACAGGGGAGCACGTCCATGTGCCAGGGAAGGCCACTGGTTTTAAACGGTACCAGCACCAATGCTGTAACTTATATCTGGCAGCCAGATGGAACTAATGACGCTATTTTAGACAAGGAAGCTGATATTACAACAACTTACCGTTTAACTGTTTTCAGCGCCCAGGGATGCACGGATACTGCTTCTGTTACAATAAATGTAACTCCTGCTCCTACCCCTGAAATCACGGGCGACAACACCGTGTTTACAGAAACAACCGGAGAAGTATACGAACTTGTTGATGGTATAGAATCAGAAGTCGACAGTTACACGTGGACTGTGAATGGCGGAACCATCACTGCCAACAACACGGGTTCCATAGAGGTAACCTGGGGTTCTGTACCTGTCACTGATGCATTTGTATCAGTTTTTGCTGAAGATACACCTTGTTCCGGTGAAGATACTCTTTGGGTTTCATTAACCCCCCCCCCCCCGTTGCGCATATATCTGTCTGCAACAAACATCAGTTGCCATGGATACAATGACGGGAGTATTACCGTGATATTTGATGACGATAGCACGGGTATTGGAGAAGGGATTCCTGAAAATTATGACTATAACTGGAGTGACGGATCTTTCGGAAACAACCAAACAATCAGCTCCCTCTCCCAGGGAGAATACAGTGTTACGGTTACAGATGGCAGGCGCACAGATTCTGCCAAAGTAATAATAAATGAACCCGAGTTATTAGAAATAACCAGCATAGACATAAAAAATGTTAGATGTCACGGAGAAAATAATGGAAGTATTGAAATAAGTGACACGGGAGGGACACCCGGCTATACATATTTCTATTCTGAACAAGATTCAGATACAACTTACCAAACATCTTCTTCATTAATAGACAGCTTGTATGCAGAAACCTATTACATAACACTGCAAGATGCCAATCAATGTGAAGATACCACCAGTGCAGTAATCACACAACCACCCCCTATCCGTATTGAATTTACAATTGACCAGCCCACCTGCGATCTGTCAACAGATGGTTCCATAACACTCGATCCGCATGGAGGCACCCCTGTTGTATTTGGTTTTGACAGTACATATTCTTATATATGGTCAGAACAAGATAATTTCAATGATAATGTACTGGAAGAAATAGGCCCGGGCCAATACACGGCAATTGTAATTGACAGTGAAGGCTGTGATGATACATTAACGTTAAGTCTTACTCCTGAAAGGAAATTATGTGTTTTCATTCCCACGGCCTTTTCACCAAACCAGGATGAAATCAATGATAAATGGGAAATCACTTTTTTTCAAAGATATTATCCAAAGGGAATCATATACGTGTATGACCGCTGGGGAGAATTAATATATAAATCAGAGAAGGGGTATCGTGAGCCCTGGGATGGAACTTATAAAGGAATGCCATTGCCTGTTGACTCGTATCACTTCATTATCGAGTTAAATAATGGCAAAGATGGTCCTAGAGTCGGACAGGTTACAATTATTAAATGACAATGGTTTTCTTACAGACAATAAAAAACCACCATTCTTTTGAAATATAACATATTACATGTTAATTTATGATTATAAGGTTTATAAAACCAATAAATATATTTATATTTTTATAAAATATTTATTATTTTTAACTTTTCAATATTTTCCTGTATCTATGCATCACGGATTTGGATAATCTAATAAAAAGCATAATATGATTACATTATAATCTTTTATGCCCGGTCCAAACTGACAAATACAAGGATGTTCTGTATAGGCCTGATATGGCTGTTGATTTATCATTAACTTTAGAACCATACAAAAGTTAGAACAAAGTTACATGTTCTTACTTTTCATGGGTTAGTACATCTTATTTTAACACATTTTTATCATGAAGAAAAAAATCTTTTTTTCATTCTTGTCCACGTATTATCTTGTGCTGAAAGATATTAATACTCGTTTCACGGCCTTAAAACGTCCTTTTTCTCATTCATTATTATCAATACTATACAATAAATACAATATACTTTTCATCATTATATTTTTATATATACCGAATGCATATACCGAATGTCCCGAAACAAGCCTCACCATCACAAATAACAATGGTAAAATCAATGACACCATCTGTAAGGGTTCAACATCTTTTTTAACTGCTCCCGAAGGGTTCAGTGACTATGAATGGTCGAATGATGACACAACCGAATCAATCCAGGTGACACCTGACACAACAACGCTGTATTCACTCAGGGCTACTTATTCTGACACATGCACGGCAACTGATTCAATTACTGTTGTAGTGAAACCGGTTGCAAACATTGAAGAATATATTTATTCAGAGGACGGGGCAACATACCATATCCATTTTGACAGTGGTATTGACACGCTTGGGCCGTTTAATGTCGGAGAAAACATTACGATCAGTCAACATGAGAACAATCAAATTTGCCTTCCTGATTGTATATTCAATTTAGGTCCGGATATTTCTATCTGCCATGAGGACAGCGTTGTTTTAAAAGCAGGAGAAGGGACTGATTATAAGTGGTCTAATGGTAAAACAACACGATCAATTTCAGTATCCCCGGATACCACTACAACATATTCACTTACTATGACCAACTCGACAGGATGTATAGTTATGGATGACATAAAAGTGAATGTAAAACCGGTTGCGGATATTAAAGAAATAATATATTCCGATGATCTGTTGAAATATTGGATTAGATTTGATATGAATATTGATACCCTTGGGCCGTTTAATGTTGGAGAAAAAATAAATATAAGCT
This sequence comes from uncultured Bacteroidales bacterium, assembly GCA_964345135.1. Classification (GTDB taxonomy): domain Bacteria; phylum Bacteroidota; class Bacteroidia; order Bacteroidales; family JBBRXJ01; genus CAYMKE01. Next base: position 1,077 of record CAYFQI010000009.1, on the reverse strand, counting down.
CTGCAGAAAACAACCTGGTATGTGTTCCTGATAGTATTCCCCGACATTGCCCCCCGAACATTCCTGCCCCTGACATTTCAGACACGCTAGTCGAATTCTGTGCCGACACATCCATCCGGATAAATGCATCTCCACCCAAAGGATACACTGTAGACTGGTATGATCAAACTGCCCGCAATTTATTACTTAAAGGCGATACATCATTTACACCGCCTTCATCGGGAACTTACTATACCCGCACCAGAAAAGGGTACTGTATAAGCAATTCTTTAACATCAATAACCGTAAATAAAATGACACTGCCAACTATTGATGTGAAAGAATCCATCTCAATTTGCGAAGGAAAAAGTGAAGACATACACGTAAATGGAAGTGATGATTATATTTATGAATGGTCTACCGGGGAGACCGGGAATAAAATCACTGTAAAACCGGAAAAAAACACAATTTACACGGTAAAAGCAAAAGATTCAACAACCGGTTGTTCCAGCAAAGATTCAATTAATGTTTTAATGAAATACAAAGACTGCCTTTACGTCCCATCAGCTTTTACCCCAAATAACGACACGAAAAACGACACATGGGTCATTGAAGGAATAAACAATTCATTTTATCTAAATCATACCGAAGTTAAGATTTATGATCGCTGGGGAACATTGTTATATAATCAAAAAGGAAAATATGAACCCTGGACAGGTATTTATCGTGGCAAAGCCTTACCGATTGACTCTTATTTTTATATTATTGAATTTATTAATATAGAAAATAAAAAACCTATTACAGGGTATGTAACAATTTTAAAATAGCTCCACCTCTTTAAGAACACTTCTAAAAACATTCCAAACAAAAATAAAACAATTTATCAATTATTTATTATTTTTGTAACACGATTTTTATAATCGTAACACTTAACTGTGAAAAATTTAACAGATAAATATATTAACTAAAAAATTATGGCACAAACAAATTCAATTATTAAAAAGTTGACCGAAAAATACAACAATAACAGGGAAAGTCTTCTCCCAATTTTACAAGAAATTGTAGAGGAAAAGAACCATATTACAGACGAAGATGTGA
>CAYFQI010000008.1:0-25273 GCA_964345135.1 uncultured Bacteroidales bacterium | reverse complement strand
GATATGCTTTATGTATCTGGAAGAAAATTTTCAAATTCATCAGACCCAAGCATAACAGCTATAGGTTCAAGAAAACAAATCATCTGTGCTCCTGCACCAATTAACAAACGTGTATATTCTCAATGATTTTAGTTGTAAAATCACATAATTTTGTTGTGCCAGTTTAATGGTGGCATTGGTCATATTTAACCCGGGAAAACCCATTAAAGAGACAACCAATCGTTTTTTATTATTGAATGCCACTCTAATCTTTTGGGTTATTTTTTTTCCAGCATAATGAATATAAAAGGCTATTGATTCAAATACTCAACAGCTCTTTGTGGATCTGGAGCATAAAAATCAGCGCCTATTTGTTCTTTGAACTTTTCATTCACAGGAGCGCCACCAATCAATATTTTTTGATCCGGATATTTTTCTTTAATTTCTTTTACAGATTTTTCCATACTTCCCATAGTTGTAGTAAGCAATGCAGACATACCGATTATACAGCCTGGATTTTGATCAATGACTTCAATAAATTTATCAGTTTTTACATCTGTTCCGAGATTAATAACTTCCCAGCCACCGCCTTCTACCATCATGGCAACAATATTTTTACCAATATCATGAAGGTCGCCGGCTACCGTACCAATAACAAATTTACCTTTGCGTTTAATACTCCCCGAAGCAAAATGTGGCTGTAAATGGACTGTAGCAGCACTCATGGCTTTGGCCGACATCAGTACCTGGGGGACAAATACTTTGTTTTCCCTGAATTTTACACCCACTTTTTCCATGCCTACAACCAATGCTTTCTGAAGTATATCATTGGCATCTGCACCCTGATCAAGCGCCTGCTTTGTTAATTCATCAGCTCCATCTTGTCCTTTCATGTCTGGTGGAATGGGGGTTGATTTGTTTATCTTTCCAAATTCTACACAATAAGCAATTTTTTCAAAAAGTTCTTCCATGGTTGATATTTTTTAATGATTACAAATAAAAGTCTTTTATTTCACAAATATAGTTTTATTTTTAAAAAATTGCAAGGATAAATATTATTTTCCTATTAATTCTGTATGTTTTTGTCCTGCTTTCTTTTATAAAAGAGGCCTATAAAGTATAAATAGTCCTTATGTTTGTTCATAATGCCCGCTAACTTCGTTACGTTGCCCCAACATTAAATTTATAAACGAAACCGTAGCTTTTGCCCTTTCAGTGCAATGGCGTTCTGCTTTATTAACCCGGGCAATACCATGGATTACTGCTATAGCAACTTTGGTGCATTATGAATCAGTTAAAAAGCATTTATATTTTATACGGAATAATTTAGAAATTAAAATCTGATCTAAAATCTGAAAAAAATTATTACAACTAATTTCCTTTTTTTTCGTAATGGTATAATGTTTGTATATTTTTTGTACTTTTGAAAACAAATGATTGTTTAATTTAAAACCAAATTTAAAAATGAAAAACATTAAAAATTTAATCGGACTGCTGCTAATGGCAGCAATAATAGGGTTTACAAGTTGTTCTGAAGATGATGATGATGATGCTATTGGGCCGGCTCTTGATGTAAATATAATTGGGGAAACTACTGTCACCCCCAGCTCAACTGTAGTTGTAACATGGGAAGCCAGAGATGGTGATGCCAAATTAGACTATTTTACCATTTTAGAAGGAAATACTGCAGTACAAGGTTGGAATCAAAAAGAAATTCCAAATGATCTAAATGAAACGTATAATGACACTGCATATTTACAAGCACCTGCAACAGATGGAAATAGTACTACTTTCACGTTTACAGTGACAGATAAGGATGGTTTAGAAAAAAGCGTTTCAAAAACAATAACAGCTGAAGCTCAAAATCAAACTTTAACAGCTAAGTCTTTTACTTTAAACGATGATAACAATAGTGGAACAATTAAAGGAGAAGCATACTTTTCTGTATCAAATGAAGCAAAGTATACTGAAGCAACAGCAACCAACATTGATTTAATTTATGGTTATGATAATACAGACTATAAAAATACTCAATTCCAATTAATGCATTTTTTTGTTTCTCCAAAGGAATTTGATGATAATAATTTAGGAGGAGGAACGTATTCAAATTCAACAACAATTAAATCAGCACCTGCTGGTACTGATTTTGAAAATGCTACATCAACCATAGTAAATAACGCATTTACAAATGGTGATTTAACTTCTGGTTCTGGATATGCTGATGGTAAAATTGCAATAAATATTTCAAATGGGGATATCTACGCTATCCAAACACAATCAGGTACAAATGCATTGATTAAAATAACTTCACTCAGTGCTGGTTCAATTACTTTTGATATAAAAATTGCAGAATAAAAAACTACAAAAAACTACCATAAAAAAAGGGTGTCCCCAAAGGACACCTTTTTTTTTGCACGATGAATATTATTTTACATGGTAAATACATTAAGAGCGTAAACCAATAAAAAAATTGCTGAATAGAAAAGAATCCAAACAACTTTAGTACAATTGATTCAGAAAAAGTAATAAAAATACAATTATAATAAGATCAATAATCGGCGACAAAATCGGTTCAACTTATGAATTTAATCCGACAAAGGATTATAATTTTGAATTGTTCACCAATGAGATGACATTTACAGATGATTCTGTGCTGACTTGTGCAGTCATTGATTCACTTCTGAATAAGATCCCATTTGACAAATCTATTCATAAATGGGGAAATAATTATTATATTTGTATTATGGAAAAACATGAAATAAAACGAAAGATATCAGAAGAAATTTTTAAGACAGAAAAACTGATTGAGGAGTATAAAGAACTGACAAAACCTGTGGCTCCAGATGTTGCAATTGGTCGGGTTTCAAGGATGGATGCAATTAACAACAAAAGTGTAAACGAAGCATCATTAAGACAAGCTGAACAAAAGCTTCAAAATCTTAACAGGGTTTTATCGATGTATGGAACAGATGATTTTGGACGTTGTTTAAAATGCAAGGCAGAAATCCCTCCTGGCAGAATACTTATCAGACCCGAAAGCCTTTATTGTGTGAAATGTGCAAAATAATTTTTTTTAATAATCTTTCATTGTATTTCATTGTATCAAGAAGTTTTTGTATTTTTGCAATAAATAATAATGTTGTTAATGAATAGGGGACTTTAATTGTCCCCTATTTTTATGGAAGACTATGATCAAAACAGAATATATAAAAGAATTGGTCTTACTTAAAATCAGAGATACTGATTTATTTTTGGTTGAAGTGGATGTCAAACCCGGAAATATCATTTCAGTCTTTCTTGATAAAAAAGATGGTATTACCATTGAAGAATGCGCCCGGATCAATGAAGCATTAGAAAATGAACTGGACCGGGATTTTGAAGACTTTGAATTGAGGGTTTCCTCGCCCGGACTAAATAAGCCTTTGAAAGTAATACCCCAGTATGAAAAAAATATTGGTAAAAAAGTAGATATTATCCTTAAAGACGGGAGAAAAATAAGTGGTATCTTAAAAAACATTAACAATCAAGGTATTAATATCGAATTAAGAGAAAAAAAGAAAGATGTACAGGAGCAAACAATTTCTTTTGATCAGATTAAATCAACTAAAGTCTCCATAGATTTTTAAATAATAATTATTTGTTCAAGGAAAATTCATTGAAACCATGGAAAAAATTAATTTAATTGACACGTTTTCTGAGTTCAGAGAACTCAAAAATATAGACCGGGCCACCATGATGAATATCGTGGAAGATGCTTTTAAAGCGTTGCTTGAAAAGCATTATGGAACAAGTGAAAATTTTGATGTCATTATTAATATAGATAAAGGCGATTTTGAAATCTGGCGGAATCGCGAAATTGTAAATGATGATGAAGTAGAAGATTCCAAATTACAAATTTCACTTTCCGAGGCCAAAAAAATTGATGAAGATTTTGAAGTTGGGGAAGAAGTGACAGACGAGGTAAAATTGATTGATTTTGGCCGCCGGGCAGTACTTACACTGCGCCAAAAAATGACAGCAAGTATTGGTGATTTGGAAAAAAATAATGTCTATAATAAATATAAAGACAAAATCGGGGATATTATTGTAGGTGATGTATATCAGGTATGGAAAAAAGAAGTTCTTGTACTGGATGATGAAGGAAATGAGCTTATCCTTCCAAAAACAGAACAAATTTCAACCGATCATTTTCATAAAGGCGACAGCATCCGGGCTGTAGTAGTACGGGTTGATATGAACAACAATAATCCTATCATTGTATTATCCAGAACATCCCCTGTATTCCTCGAGCGATTGTTCGAATTGGAAGTCCCCGAAATTTTTGATGGATTAATTGTCATTAAAAAAGTGGTAAGAGCCCCCGGAGAACGGGCTAAAGTAGCGGTAGAATCATTTGATGACCGGATTGATCCGGTGGGATCATGTGTCGGCATGAAAGGGTCACGTATTCACGGGATAGTAAGGGAATTAAAAAATGAAAACATTGATGTTATCAATTATTCAACCAATAACAAATTATATATTACCAGAGCTTTGAGTCCGGCCAAAATCAATTCAATAAAAATAGACGAAGAAACCAAAAAAGCTGACATTTATTTAGATCCTGATGAAGTATCTCAGGCCATTGGAAAAGGAGGGCTAAATATCAAACTGGCAAGCAGGCTTACCGGGTATGAAATAGACGTATACAGGGAGCTTGATTATGAAGATGAAGAAGATGTGAACCTTGATGAATTCTCAGATGAAATTGATCAATGGGTCTTGGATGAATTCAAAAAAATTGGTTGTGATACAGCTAAAAATGTCCTCGATATTTCAAAAGAAGACTTGTTAAGAAGAACAGACCTTGAAGAAGAAACCATTAATGAAGCACTAGCTGTATTCAAATCGGAATTTAATGCTTAAGAGGACTATTTTTTCGTGTTTATTCATAATATCCGTTCTCAGAGTTGTTATTATAATTTTAAATCCTCATACACGAAGTATTTCACGGATTTAAAATTTTATTCACAAATAAAATTCATTCTTTTGTGTACAATATCAATTCATCCGGCTACACCTCTTGATCCCGGATATTATCAACAAAACTATTTTTCTTTCGTATACAAACAATACTAAACATTTAAAATATAAATCGAACATTTTATAACTGATTTGTTTTGTTTTACAAGTATTTTTATCTTTGTTCCTTTGTAAAAACAAAACATAATCAATTTATAAACTGAAAACTCTCACAATGAAAGGATTAAATATTGTAGTGCTGGCCAAGCAAGTCCCTGACACTCATAATGTTGGCCAACAAGCCATGAAAGAAGACGGCACTGTAAACAGGGCAGCACTTCCTGCTATTTTTAACCCGGAAGACCTTCAGGCATTGGAACAGGCATTAATATTAAAAGACCGCTACAAAGGGTCGGCTGTAACAGTGTTGACAATGGGCCCCGGAAGAGCCGCTGAAATCATTCGCGAATCTATTTATAGAGGTGCAGATAGAGGATTTCTTATCACTGACAGAAAATTTGCAGGATCTGATACCCTGGCAACCTCTTATGCTATTTCCCTTGCAGTAGAAAAGTTAAAACCTTTTGACATCATTCTTTCAGGCAGACAAGCTATTGATGGAGATACTGCTCAAGTTGGGCCACAGGTTGCTGAAAAATTAAAACTCCCACAAATAACTTATGTAGAAGAAATATTAACAGTTACGGATAAAGAAATAAAAGTAAAACGCCGCCTTGAAAATGGCACAGAAATCAACGCTTCTCCTAAGCCTGTATTTTTAACAATTCACGGATCAGCTTCTAACTGCAGGCCACGTAATGTAAAACGGTTAATGAAATACAAACACGCCACAACAGTTACAGAAAGACAAAATACTGATGAAGACTACATTCAAATGTACAACGAACGCCCATATCTAAACATTGAAGAATGGAGTGCTTCGGAACTAAATGCTGATGAAAAATATTTAGGACTCTCGGGATCGCCAACGAAAGTAAAAAAGATTGAAAGTGTTGTGTTTAAAACAAAAGAAACCAAAAAACTATCGGGAAATGATCAGGAAATTAATAACCTTATAAAAGAATTAATTGAAAATCATACAATTGGATAATTTATTTATGATCCCTAATAAAAACATCCGGACCTTACAAAATATTGCCGGCATATATAATAACAATTATCATATTTTTGAAAAAAAGTAAAATATCAACATAATGAATAATGTATTTGTTTACTGCGAGATAAATGAAGGCAAAATTGCAGATGTTAGCCTTGAATTATTAACCAAAGGACGGTCTTTAGCAAATGAACTTAAATGCGGTCTTGAAGCAATTCTCATCGGAGATAAACTTGATGGAAAAGAAAAAGAAATCTTTCCCCATGGGGTAGATATTTTGCATATAGCAGAAGGCGAAGGATTGTCTCCATATACCACATTGCCTCATGCAAAACTCGTAAAAAAAATATTTAACAAAGAAAAACCTCAAATTGGATTATTCGGGGCCACTTCAGCAGGAAGAGACCTGGCGCCCCGCCTTGCTTCTTCTTTAAAATGCGGATTAACAGCTGATTGTACGGAATTAGTTATTGGTGGCCATACTGATAATAAAACAAAAAAAGAATATACGAACCTTCTGTATCAAATCAGGCCGGCATTTGGGGGGAATATCATTGCCACCATTATCAATCCTGAAACACGTCCACAATTGGCCACAGTTAGAGAAGGGGTCATGAGAAAAGAAGTTGTTTCTCCTTCTTATAAAGGCGAAATAAAAAAAATAAATGCTACTGAATTTCTTGACAAGGAAGATTTTATTGTAAATGTTATTGAACGTAACGTCGAAACCCGGAAAATCAATATTAAAAATGCCCCGATCATCATTTCCGGAGGATACGGTGTAGGTTCAAAAAGCAATTTTAATCTTTTACACGAGTTTGCTGAATTGATTGGTGCCGAAGTAGGCGCATCAAGAGCAGCTGTTGATGCAGGCTTTGTCGATCATGAGCGCCAGGTAGGCCAAACAGGAGTTACTGTTCGTCCAAAACTTTACATTGCATGCGGAGTATCAGGACAGGTACAGCACAGGGCAGGAATGTCCGAATCATCTATGATCATATCCATTAATAATGATGAAGATGCTCCGATCAATAAAATTGCTGATTATGTAATTATTGGCGACCTGAATGAAATCATCCCTAAATTAATGAAACATTATCAACAAAACACTAAATAAATCATTATCAATTTATTAAACCGAAATTAAAATGGCAAATCAATATACTGACAATAAAGACCTTAGCTTTCACCTTCATCACCCGATGATGAAAAGAATTGCTGAAATGAAAGAAAATAACTTTGCAGAAAAAGATGAGTTTGATTATGCACCACGTGATCATGAAGATGCAATAGATAATTATGAAAAAACCCTTGAAGTCATCGGTGAAATATGTGGAGAAATAATAGAACCCAATGCAGAGGGGGTTGATCAAATTGGGCCAAAATTAGAAAATAACCGGGTTATTTATGCTCCGGGAACTAAAGAAAATCTTGATGCACTTATCCAGGCTGATGTATATGGTATGTCACTACCCAGAAAATACGGGGGTCTTAATTTTCCTATTGTACCGTATGTCATGGCCAACGAAATGGTTTCTAGAGCCGATGGGGGGTTTGCAAACATTTGGGGCCTTCAGGATTGTGCAGAAACCATCCATGAATTTGGCGATGAAGCCATAAAAAATGAATTTTTACTCCGAATCAATAAAGGGGCCACTGCGTCCATGGATCTTACAGAACCCGATTCCGGATCTGATCTGCAGTCCGTACAACTCAAAGCCACTTATGACAATAAATCCGGAAAATGGCTGCTCAATGGAGTCAAACGATTCATCACAAATGGCGATTCTGATATTGCTTTAGTTCTGGCCAGATCAGAAGAAGGAACTCATGATGGAAGAGGGTTGTCGCTGTTTGTCTTTGACAGAAATGATGGTGGATTAATCATCCGTAGAATTGAAAATAAAATGGGCATTAAAGGGTCTCCTACTTGTGAACTCGTATTTAAAAATGCCCCTGCCAAACTTATAGGTACACAACGAATGGGATTGATTAAATATGTAATGTCGCTCATGAATTCTGCTCGCCTGGGAATTGCTGCACAAAGCACAGGCATCTCCGAAGCAGCCTGGAGGGAAGCAGAAAAATATGCAAGAGAAAGGATACAATTTGGCAAGCCTATTATTGAATTTCCGGCTGTTTATGAAATGCTTACCAATATGAAAGTTAAAACCCAGGCACAGCGTACTCTTATGTATGAAACAGCCCGGTTTGTTGATATGTACAAAACATATACACACCTGTCGGAAACAAGATCATTAACACCCGAAGAACGCAAAGAAATGAAATATTTCCAGCGATTGGCAGATGTTTATACTCCGCTTGTCAAATTAATTTCCAGTGAATATGTGAATCAAATCACGTATGATTCTTTACAAGTACATGGAGGGGCCGGTTATATGAAAGATTTTCCCATAGAAAAAATGTACAGGGATGCCCGCATTACATCTATTTATGAAGGCACGTCACAACTACAAGTCGTCGCAGCAATCAGAGGCGTGAGTACCAATATCTTTTTAAATAAAATTAAAGAATACGAAGCTGAAAATATAAATCCGGAATATGAGCACTTACACCGGTTGCTAAAACAATTGACAAAAGAATTTGAAACTACCGTTAATGCAGTACTCGAAGTAAAAGACAACGAATTTTATGATTTTCATGCAAGAAGGCTCGTTGAAATGATAGGAAATATTATCATCGGGTACCTCTTACTATTCGACAGCCAAAGAGATTCAACATATAAGCAATCTGCTGAAATTTTCATTAAAAAAGCTTTTGCTGAAAATAAAGAAAAATCGGCTTATATTGACAGCACAGAACTGAGTGACATTGGGATTTACAGGCAATAAGGAATACATTATAAAAACAAAGCCACCCTCCCACGGTAAAAATAAATCTTCACTTCTCAAGTTTCAAATATGTCACACCCAGCGGAGGCAGTGTGACATTAATAAACTGCTCCCTGCCATGCCATTCTACAGGCTGACTATGAAGCGGATGGGAGTTTAACACATTACTGCCACCAAATTCTTTTGCATCTGTATTTAAAATTTCAATATATGTTCCGCTTTCAGGAACTCCTACCTTATAATCATAATGGATAGTAGGAGTGAAATTGCAGGCTACAATAATAAATTGTTTATTTTCCCTGTCTTTCCTGATGAAAATGATCACACTATTTTCATGGTCATTGAAGTCCACCCATTCAAAGCCTTCCTGTGTAAAGGGATCATCATACAAAGGTAATTCAGAGGTATATGTATGATTCAGTTGTTTCATCATTTCCTGTATGCCCTTATGATAGTCGTATTGAAGCAGATGCCAGTCGAGGCTACTGTCGTGCTGCCATTCGGATGTTTGTCCGAATTCACTGCCCATGAAAAGGAGTTTTGTTCCCGGGTGACCATACATATATCCAAACAGCAATCTGAGATTAGCAAATTGTTGCCATTCATCGCCCGGCATTTTATAAATAAGCGAATTTTTACCATGCACAACTTCATCATGAGACAAAGGCAACATAAAATTTTCAGAAAAGGCATACGCCAGGCTGAATGTAATATCATTTTGATGATATTTTCGGTGTATGGGGTCTTTTTTGAAATATTCAAGGGTGTCGTGCATCCATCCCATCATCCATTTCATATCGAATCCAAGGCCACCGACATAAGTCGGGCGGGTGACCATTGGCCAGGCAGTAGATTCTTCAGCAATGGAATATATATCCGGATATTCGCTATGAATGGCTTCATTGTAATACTTTAAAAAATCTACAGCTTCGAGGTTTTCCCTGCCACCAAACTGGTTTGGTATCCATTCACCATTTTCCCGGGCATAGTCGAGATACAACATAGAAGCAACCCCGTCAACACGTTGTGCGTCAATATGGTATTGTCCGAGCCAAAACAATGCATTACTAACCAGGAATGAAATGACCTCATTTCTTCCATAATTAAAAATATAACTGTTCCATTCCGGATGATACCCTTTTTGTGAATCCTGATGTTCATACAGGTGAGTGCCATCAAAATAAGATAATCCATGCCCATCACTAGGAAAATGTGAAGGAACCCAGTCCATAATTACCCCGATATTATGTTTATGCAATTCTTCAATCAGGTACTTCAAATCCTGTGGGGTTCCAAACCTGCTGGAAGGAGCAAAATACCCTGTTATCTGGTATCCCCATGACCCGTAAAACGGATGTTCTTTAAGCGGCATGAATTCCACGTGAGTGTATCCCATTTCCTGTATATATTGGGGCAATTCTTCGGCCATTTCCCGGTATGTTAAAAACCGGTTGTTTTCTTCAGTATTTCGTTTCCATGATCCTATATGAATTTCATAAACTGACCAGGGTTTAGGCTGTTCACGTTGTTCCCTGCGCTGTTTCATCCATTCATCGTCATTCCACTGATAGTCTATGTCCCATACAACAGATGAAGTGTTCGGGGGTGTTTCCCACATAAAAGCATAAGGGTCACCCTTTTCAATTTTAAAATCATTGTATTTTGATTCAATATAATATTTATACAAATCACCTTGTTTCATCCCGGGTATAAACCCTTCCCATATTCCGGATTCATCCTGTCTGACAAACAGGGGATGAGCGTGTTTGTTCCAGTTATTAAAATCTCCGGTCACACCAACAAATTTTGCATTTGGTGCCCAAACAGCAAAGTAGACACCCTCCCGGCTTTCATGGCTCATGATGTGTGAACCCAGCTTTTCAAATAAAGAGAAATGTTTCCCCTGTTTAAATAAATAAATATCATAATCTGTAAACTGCGTCGTGTATAATACTTCTTCGTTCATAATGTTCCTTTCATTTTTTTATTCAGATGTATATTTCGAGAGTATATATTGAATTCCTTTGATAGGAATATTTACCCATTCAGGTCTGTTGTTGAGTTCATAATTAAGTTCATACACAGCTTTTTCAATTAAAAATGTTGTCAGTAGTATATTTAAGTCTTCCTGTTCCTTCGGAATCAGATTATCATCTTTAATTTGATTCAGGTATGATTTAAAAAAGAACATGCTCATGTAATGACACCATATCTCAGCCCATTTGTCGAGGTTTTCTGCTTCCGCTTCACCGATGGATGATAATTTGTAAAGGGTGTTATAAGGGGCATAATGCAATGAACGAATCATGCCTGCAATGTCCCGTAAAGGCGATCGTTTGAGTCTTCTATCACTATAAGCTCTGGCTGGTTCGCCTTCGAAATCAATAATAATAAAGTCTTTTCCTGTAAATAACACTTGTCCGAGATGATAATCTCCATGGACCCGTATTTTTTTAGTGTTTATTTTTTTTGAATATATATTTTTCAGGTATTTCAGTAATTCATTCTTTTTAGACAGGATGCTTTTGGCATCTGCTTTATAATCGTCGGGAATGGTTTTTATATTTTTTGAAAGGTTCCGGGTTGCAGATCTCACTAGCGATTGGATCGACGAGTATAAGGCCCTTTGGTAATAAATTGAAAAGGGTTCGGGTTTAAAATCATTCATCTCTTTATTTGAAGCTAATGCCATATGCATTTCGCCTGTTCGCTCGCCAAGCAGACTGATCATTTCGGCATTTGCAGCTCCAATTAAATCCTGTAATTCTTCAGGTATTTCATTAAATGACAGCGGATTACTCAGTTCGCCTTTTAAATTAAAATCTTCTTTTAACAAGGGAGAAGCCAACACATTCTCATAATATAAAGAAAGTACATCCTCAAAATATTTCCATGCATCCCCTTCATTCGGAACAAGTTCCTGCATCATCCCGAGGGAATAAACATTTTTATTTTCTTTCTTATATTCAATGGAGCCTGCAAATTGAGGGATGTTTTTAAACGGTGTTTTTTGAGTAATAAATTGTGTTATTTCCATGTCAGGATTGATGCCAATATCAAGTTTTCTGTATAATTTAACAAAAAGCTCATCACCATAGATAATAGATGTATTGCTTTGCTCAACACTCAATACATTGGAGAATACGGTGTCTTTTCCTGTAAAAAATCTTTTTTTTGCTTGTTTATCAATATGAAAATATAAATGTTTGCCTTTATCTTTTCCACGTCTTATTTTTACAGCTGATTCAAAAAGTGCATTCCTGAATTTTTCATTGAAGACAGCATCATACAACCACATTTTCTTTTTCATTAATGTAACTGATGCAATAATGGCTTGGGTTGATTTTTCCTGTAATTCATTTTTAATTTCCTTATCCCCAAAGCATACGGGCAATTGATAAATTTCGGGCAGGCCATGTTGGTAATCAACTTCAAAAATAAGCCAAAAGGCTTTTTCGTCGGCAAGTGGTAATTCAATACAATCCATAATATTGATGTCACTTATTTTCTTTGATTTTCCGCCAAACCACCGACATTTAGGAAGGTATACAGGCAGAATTTTGGCTTCCATGATCGTTGAATTTTTAACATTATTTAATTCTTCTGGTGATTTAAGCGAAATAAGTGGGGTTTCAATCATTTTTTCCTGGACATTAGTGACCTTTTTTTTCAATTCAAACCAATAATACCCATATGGAGTCATGGTGAATAAATAGGGTTCTTCTTTGATCATTGGGAATTCATTTTGACTGAATATTTCTATGGGTGTATAATCTTTAAATTCTTCCAATTCAATTTCAGCCGCCTGTGGATACCGGGATAAATTGGCTATTATCAATATGACATCGTTTTCATAAAACCGTAAGAAACATAATATTTTGGAATTTTCGGGAGATAAGAACGAGATACTGCCCCTCCCGAAAGCAGGATATTGTTTCCGGAGGTTGATCATTCGTTTCATCCACCAATAAAGAGATGAAACATTTCGTTGTTGGGTCTCCACGTTGACTGCTTCGTATTGATATTCCGGATCAAGGTTTACAGGGAGATATAATTTGTTAGGATTTGCAGCTGAAAATCCTGCATTTCTGCCGGGGGTCCATTGCATTGGAGTACGGACACCATTCCTGTCACCCAGGTAATAATTATCCCCCATTCCTATTTCATCACCATAATATAGAACAGGAGTGCCCGGGAGCGAAAACAAAAGAATGTTGAGCAGTTCAATGCTTTTCCGGTTATTGTTGAGAAGTGGAGCTAAACGCTGCCGGATTCCCATGTTTATGCGTGCTTTGGGTTCATTGGTATAAACTTTATACATGTAATCCCGTTCTTCATCTGTCACCATCTCGAGGGTAAGCTCGTCATGATTTCGCAAAAACATTGCCCACTGGCAGTTTTTCGGTATTTCAGGCGTTTGGTCAAAAATATCCATGATCGGGTATCGGTCTTCCATTTTTAAAGACATAAACATTCGCGGCATCAGGGGAAAATGATAATTCATGTGACATTCATCGTCATTACCAAAATATGCGGAAGCGTCTTCAGGCCACATGTTGGCTTCAGCCAGTAATAACTTGTTTGAATGGTTTTTATCTACATGTGCACGGAGTTTTTTGAGAAAATCATGTGTTTCAGGCAGATTCTCACAATTAGTGCCCCTGCGTTCAAACAAATAAGGCACGGCATCCAGTCTAAACCCGTCAACCCCCATATTTAACCAATAATCAATAATTTTGAATATTTCATTTTGTACCCTGGTGTTATCAAAATTCAAATCAGGTTGATGTGAATAAAAGCGGTGCCAGTAATATTGGCCAGCCACCGGATCCCACTGCCAGTTTGATACTTCAAAATCATTGAATATGATCCGGGTTTCACTATATATGGTAGGGTCGTCGCTCCACACATAATAATTGCGGAAAGCAGAATCTTTTTTGGCATTACGTGCCCGTTGAAACCACTTGTGCTGGTCGGATGTATGATTTAACACCAGCTCAATAATTACTTTTATATTGCGTTTGTGCGCTTCAAATAAAAATTTATTAAAATCCCTGATGTTCCCATAATCAGGATGTATTTTATAGTAATCTGCTATATCGTATCCATCATCCCTGAACGGAGAAGGGTAAAATGGCAGAAGCCAGATAGCCGTAATTCCAAGGTCTTCGAGATAATCCAATTTTTCAATCAATCCCTTAAAATCACCAGTCCCATCTCCATTTGTATCTTTAAAAGCCTTAATGTGTAGTTCGTATATGATAGCATCTTTATACCAATCTGCTTTATCCATATATTGTTCTTGTACCATAATGTGTTATGATTAAAGGTATTATAATTCTTCAACAATAAATATATGTGCCGGAATATCTTTAGGATCTAATTCCACGTAATTCCATTCCCCCTGCCATTCAAAAGATTTCCCGGAAAGTACATCATTCACCTTAAAGGGTTTATCCTGGTCAATTTTCATTTGATATAATGGAAATTTAACCCATGCTCCCTGTTTATATACGGGATCCATATTGACTGCTATTATAATTTTATTGTTCCAGGCATCATCTGTCTTTCCATAGCATAATAATTGTGTATTCTCTGTTTCAGCAATATATATATTCCATGTTGTTTGCAATGCAGGATTTTCTTTACGAGTTTTGTTGATAATGCTAATAATTTGTTTGATCTTGGTTTGTTTATGCCAATCCCATTGTTTGATCTCGTATTTTTCATTGTTAATATATTCTTCCCTGTCAGGATGGGGCTCATTCAAGCCGAATTCAAAAGAAGGTCCGTATATTCCATAGTTGGAAGAAAGGGTAGATGCCATGACAACTCTGGTGATGAACGCTCCTTCTTCTTTGTATTGTAATGATTCAGGTAGAATATCAGGAGTATTGGGCCAGAAATTTGGACGATAAAACTCACGAACAGGTGTTTTGGTGAGTTCATTAACATATTGAATCATTTCGTCCCGTGTATGCCGCCACGTGAAATACGTATATGACTGGGTAAATCCGATTTTTGCAAGATGCTCCATAATACGCGGGCGGGTGAATGCTTCAGCAAGAAAAATAACTTCAGGGTGGTCTTTTCTGATTTCTTTGATCACCCATTCCCAAAAATGAAATGGTTTGGTATGCGGATTATCAACCCTGAATATTTTAACTCCCTTATCTATCCAATAATCAAAAATACTTTTTAGCTCAGCCCATAAATTTCTCCAGTCATCTGTACCAAAATTTAACGGCAACACATCCTGGTATTTTTTAGGCGGATTTTCAGCATATTGTACCGTTCCATCCGGGCGCCAAATGAACCAGTTAGGGTGTTCCTTTACATACGGGTGATCAGGAGAACATTGAAAAGCAATATCAATGGCAACTTCTATATCATGGCTTTTAGCTTGAAGTACCAGGTTTTTAAAATCATTTAATGACCCCAATTGAGGATGTATGGCTTTGTGCCCCCCTTCTTTAGAGCCTATAGCCCATGGTGAACCGGGGTCTCCTGATTTGCATTCCGGTGCATTGTCTTTTCCTTTTCGAAAACTTTCACCAATGGGATGTATAGGGGGTAAATACAAAACATCAAACCCCATTGTAGCAATTTCCGGCAACAGTTTTATCACATCATTAAATGTACCAGGTTTCCCTGGTGTCTGAGATGCTGAACGGGGAAATAACTCATACCATGCACTAAAACCGGCTTTTTTCCTTTCAACGTCAACAGTTAAAATTTTGGGATATATGGAAATGGTTTCTTTTTTTACAAAATCATTCATCAACTCCCTCAATTGATTGCTTTCTGCTATTTCCAATGCAGTAGCCTGACCTTTTGCGTTATTTATTCCTTTTAAATAGTGTTGAAGTTCATTTTCTTTTGTTTTGAGAGCATTTTGTATTGCTTCTTCGATCATTTGGATCCCCATTTGTAATTCAACCCGGATATCCTGCCCGGCATTAAATTTCTTTTTTATATCTCTTTGCCATGTATGAAATACATCAACCCATCCTTGTATGGTATATTCATATAATCCTTCTTTTTCAGGAGAGAAAGAGCTAAACCAATGATCATTGATGATAAATTTCATTGATATTTTATTCCATTTTTTAGTACCCGATTTTCTATAAAGCAGTTCTGCTTTGATTTCATCATGGCCATCTGAAAAAATATCTGCTTCGACATTTATTTTTTCCCCGCTACTCCTCTTTACAGGGTATAATCCACAATCAATTTCAGGGCGTACATGCTTGATAATGGCCCGCTTTTTTCCAATTGAATTATTCATAATCTATATTTTTTCAAACTATGATGTTTACAAAATTGCAAAAATAATGCAAAAAAAACATTAATATTTTGTTCTGTTTTTAATATCTTCTATCCCACTGAATATAAATTGATTTACAGCAGAAAAATTTTAAACAATTTTACGTGTAGAACCGAGCATATAAAAACAAAAAATATTTTTGTCCCGTGCGCTCCACCTGGCCTTCAGCAAATCAAAAATAACGTGGATTATTCTTATTGCCATTGATTCTTAACAGGTGGTTCCGGGATGGGAGGAACAGGTTTATATTCTTTTTTAACTTTTCGAGTGATGATGTCAATAGCCTTTTTAAGTTGTGCATCATTCCCCAGGTATTCCTGATGAGGGTCATTTTCAACATAGATATCCGGTTCTACCCCTTTTCCTTCAATAATCCATTTGCTTTCTTTTGCAGAATAGCTTGCATATTCGGGTTTTCTTAAAGTTCCCCCGTCAATAAACGGCAGGCTTCCTGTTATTCCAACAACGCCTCCCCAGGTACGTGTCCCAATGAGTTTTCCCAATTTATGTTCTCTAAAAGCATATGCCATTAAATCTCCGTCAGAAGCAGTATAATTATCTATGAGCGTTACCATTGGGCCTTGCAGGGTCATTGTGGGATGGGGTTGTCCTTCTTCAACGTTTCTTGTCATTTTAGCCCTGATATTTTCCCGCCTGAGGCGCTCAATAATCATAGGAGATACATAACCTCCACCATTACCCCTGATATCAATAATAAGGGCTTTCTTGCGTATCTGCGGATAATAATATTCCACAAATTCGTTAAGGCCTTCAGAAAGCATATCCGGTATATGCACATATCCCACATCACCATTGGTGGCTTGGTTAACTTTTTCAATATTATTCTGAACCCATTGGTGGTAGTACAATGGTGATTCATCGTCAACAGGCCTGACCACAATTTTGTAGCTTCCTTTCAATGAAGGCTTATTATTAATTGTTAATTCAACTTCTTCGCCGGCTTTACCAATCAATAAGCGATAGATATTGTTTGTTTCATTTGTACCGCTGCCGTTTATGGCAAGTATAAAATCCCCTTCTTTCACATTTAGTCCAATTTCCTGAAGCGGTGAATAAAGTTTTTTATTCCACGAAGCACCCTCCAGGATAGTTTTTATTTGAAAATAACCAGAAGAATGTTTTTCAACAACTGCACCCAATAGGCCGGTATTGATTTTTTTGGGTTCGGGCTTTTCCCCGCTTTGAACATATGCGTGGCCTACATTTAATTCCCCTATCATTTCACCAATAATATATGTTAAATCATCCCGGTGATTGGCATAAGGTACCAGTTTTTTGTATTTTTCTTTCATTTTATTCCAATCCACACCATGCATGTTTTCAACATAAAAGAAATCCCTCATTTGTCGCCAGCTTTCTTCAAAGATTTGTTCCCATTCTTTGTCATAATTAACAAAAACTTTCATTTGTGAAAGGTCAACCGGGTCTGAAATACTGATACTGCTTGTTGGGATGTCAATAACAGCATAGTTTCCATTGTTTTTCACAAGCATCTTATTGTATTTCGGGGAGATAGAATAGTGCATTCCTTTACCTAATTCAGTTTCTTTTTCCTTTTCCATATCATACATTTTAAGATGCAATGCTCCATTATGTGTTGACTTTTCATAATAATAAACATGATTTCCTATTGCACTAATTTTCGAATAATTTGAAGCTTTCACGGGAAGTTCAATAATGCGGGATTGAATATTGTCAAAATCAATGTCCACTGTTTTGTTGTCTTCGTTTTCTTTTGATGTTTCGCTTTCATTATCCTGGATGATGTCTGCCTGTATATTTTTAGGTGCAACGGGAGAAGGGGTATTTTTGGAAAGAGGAATGAAATATATTTTACACATATCATAATAAGCATAATTCCATTCTACATGACTAAAGGTTGGCGAATAATTACGGGCTGAAGTAAAGAACAAATATTTCCCGTCATTACTAAAAGACGGATTATTGGAATGATACCATTCACCAGAAACATAATGATTTGTTTGATCATCAATTTGATAAATAAAAATTTTATACATGGTATTATCCCCTTCTTCACTATACACGATCCATCGACTGTCTGGAGACCAGTTGAATTCACGGATTACATCATGCTTCGCTTTTTTAACCAGCGTAGTTTTTTTTGTCTCAATATCGACATACCTAAGACGGAATTTTCTGTCATTCCATAATATTTTTTTACTGTCTGGCGACCATTTAATACTAAATTTATACGTTTCGGCATTATTAGTTACCTGAATAGGTTCCCGTGACAAGTCGTGTGGCTGTATGAATAGTTCATATTCCCCGGTTTTATCTGACAGGTATGCTATATATTTTCCGTCAGGCGACCACACGGCATTTTGATCATGTGCGCCGGGCGAATTTGTTATATTGTAAGTAATACCATCTTTGGCCGGGACTGAATAAATGTCTCCCCGGGCACTGAAAACAATTCTTTTCCCATTGGGAGACAATGAATAGCTTTTTATATCATCATCAACTTTCTTAAGCTCATTTCTTGCATATATTTGATCATTTGAAATTTGAACATTGATTTTTTCTGCTTGTTTGTCTTTAATGTTATATTTATATAAATAACCACCATTTTCAAATATAATATGTTCAATCCCTGCAGAGGGAAATTTAATATCATATTCGGAATAAAACGTTAATTGTTTGATAGAGTCATTAGAAAGATTATAGGAATACAGGTTCATCGTGTAATCTTTGTCAGAAAGAAAAAATAAATGATCCCCAAGCCACATTGGAATAATATCCTGAACTGTATTTTTAGTTATTTTTTTAACCTTTTGAGATTGAAAATCATATATCCATAATTCTCCAGCCATTCCGCCCCTGTAATGCTTCCACGTTCGAAATTCCCTGAATATTTTATTAAAGGCAAGCTTATTTCCATCAGGAGAATAGGAACAAAAACCGCTTTCAGAAAGAGGGATTTGCTCGGGAAGACCCCCGTTTTTATGAACACGAAATAATTGACCTTTAAAGGAATTGAACGAGTGTTGCCTACTCCTGTAAACGATCCATTCGCTATCAGGAGACCATTCCATTACAATATTATTCGGCCCCATGCGGTCAGATATAATATCTCTCTTTATATTTGCTGTATATGTTAACCTCACGGGCTCTCCTCCTTCAGAAGGCATGATATAAACTTCGGTATTGCCATCGTATTGAGCTGTAAACGCAATATGTCTGCCATCCGGTGAAAAACGCGGAAACATTTCATAACCCACGTGTGAAGTAATTTTACGGGCTGTTCCGCCATTACTGTTCGCCACGTATAAGTCACCGGCATATGAAAATACAATTTTTTCCTCGTGAATGTCCGGAAATCGAAATAATCTATCAATATTATTTGAAAATGACTGAATCCCAGCAAATAATAAAAATAAAACAAATAAAACAGAGGGTTTACTATTCATTATCATACACGTTTGTTTTTGAGACATTGTCAAAAGTAGTGAAAAAAAGCAAATAAGAACATATTTTTCAATTAATTTTGACGTTATTTTTTTTATCTTTAGACCATTAATAAACACTTTATACGTGAGCAAAATCCATAAAGTTGTATAAAAATATATTTTTAATATTTTAATAAAATCAAATATTTTTTATGTGTAAAAATATAGTATTCACATTTTTCTTTTTTGTTTTTTTACAATTTGCTTCTGCTGATTATTTGACCAAAGATGAACTCCCGCCTTTTCATCAAGGTCAAATTGCATGGGCAGATTCAGTTTTAAATACGTTGTCTCTTGAAGAAAAAATCGGCCAGTTAATAATGGTTCCGGGATATTCTAATCAAGGAGAAAAGCATGTAAACCATGTTGAAAAACTGATAAAAAAATATAATGTTGGCGGCATTATTTTTTTCCAGGGAGGGCCATTACGACAAACCAAGCAACTAAATAATTATCAGAAAATCACAAAAATACCTTTACTGATTGCAATGGATGCAGAATGGGGGTTAGCAATGCGGCTTGACAGCACGATTCGTTATCCTTATCAAATGACTTTAGGGGCTATTCAAAACAATCATTTAATTTATCAAATGGGTGAGGATATCGCCGAACAATTAAACCGCTTAGGAATACATATGAATTTTGCACCGGTTGCAGATGTCAATGTTAACCCTGATAATCCTGTTATTAATTACCGTTCGTTTGGTGAAGATAAAATCCGGGTGAGCGAGAAATCACTTGCTTATATCCAGGGATTACAGGATAATTGTATATTGGCTACAGCGAAGCATTTTCCGGGGCATGGCGACACTCGTTTTGACTCACATAAAACATTGCCCGTCATTAAACATAGTAAAAAACGACTTGAAGAAATAGAATTATATCCTTTTCAATTTTTAATAAAAAAAGGTGCCGCCGGTGTAATGACAGCCCATCTTAGTGTTCCGTCATTAGACAGCACAAAGTATTTACCTACTTCTCTTTCAAAACCGGTTATCAGGGGAATACTTCAAAATGAAATGGGTTTTAAAGGGATTACAGTAACCGATGCATTGAACATGAAAGGTGTTAGCAATTATTATGATACAGATGACATTGCAGTCCGATCAATAAAAGCCGGGAATGATCTGTTGCTGATGCCGGAAGATGTAGAAAAAACAGTTTCAACCATCCTAAAAGCAGTAAAAAAAGGAAGTATAAGTAAAAAAGACATCAATGCAAAATGTCGAAAAATTCTTTATGCAAAACATTGGCTTGGATTGAACCAAAAAGACACTATTTATTCCCGCAACATTTACTCAGACATTCATATGCCTGAATATAAGTTTCTTATAAATAAACTTTATGAGGCATCTTTAACAGTAATACAAAACAAACATGATATAATCCCTCTAAAATCTTTAGACACGCTTACGATTGCTTCAGTAACAATAGGAGATGGTTCAACCAACCAGTTTCAGAAACGAATGGATTTTTATACTGATGTAACACATTATAATATATCAAAATATGCACCTCTATCTGAATTTAACCGTTTACGTGAATCATTAAATAAATATGATTTAGTAATTATCGGATTTCATAAAACAAGTTTATACCCGTCTAAAGGGTATGGTTTAACAAAACATGCGATTGACTTTGCTACCAAGCTTGCTGAACAGGTTCATGTAATACTTGATTTATTTGCAAACCCTTATGGATTGGCTTATTTTTCAAATACAGATGTATTCGAAGGCATCATTATATCCTATGAAGACGAACCCCTAGTTCATGAGTTATCTGCACAGTTAATATTTGGAGGAATTGGAGCCGATGGAATACTCCCTGTTACAGCAACTCCCGAATTTCCTGCAGGAACAGGATTAAAAACCAATAAAATACGACTGAAATATTCAGTCCCTGAAGAGGTGAACATAAATAACGATACATTGCATTATATTGACAACATTATTTTAGATGCAATAAAAAAAAAGGCCATACCTGGTTGTCAGGTGCTTATTGCAAAAGATGAAATAATATTTTATAACAAAACATTCGGCCATCACACGTATTTAAAAGAGACACCGGTAAAACATTTTGACCTGTATGATGTGGCTTCTATTACCAAAATTATTGCAACAGTTCCTTCATTAATGAAGCTATACGAAGAAGAGAAAATACATGTAAATAAAAAACTATCCGCATATCTTCCCTCTCTTGCTACAACAAACAAAAAAGACATCCTTTTAAGCGAAGTATTATCACATCAGGCAGGGTTGTTCCCATGGCTTCCCTTTTATCTTTATACAATTGAAGGGCTTGATTATAATGAAGATTTGTTTAACACAGAACTATCAATAGATTATCCTTTCATGCTGGATCATCATAAATTTTTAAATAAAAATTACCGGTTTAAAAAAGGTGTATTCAGTTATGACTATTCAGAAAAATATCATGTAAAAGCAGCAGACCACTTATATATGAATGGATCTTATATTGACACCATATACGAAAGGATCAATAAATCCAAATTATTTGAAAAAAAATCTTATTGTTATAGTGATTTAGGTTTTTATTATTTCTATAAATTAATTGAAAAAATAACAGGTAGGCAGATGGAGCAATATATTCATGAAAACCTTTATAAGCCGATCGGAGCAAATTACACGCTCTATTTACCCCTGAGAAAATACCCTCCTGAACAGATTGTCCCAACAGAAAATGACCAGATATTCAGAAAACAATTATTAAGAGGATATGTTCATGATCCCGGTGCAGCCATGTTAGGAGGAGTTGGAGGACATGCCGGCGTTTTTTCAAATGCCATTGATTTGGCTAAGATCATGCAAATGTACCTCAATGAAGGGCATTATGGAGGAAAAAACTTTTTTAATAAAGAAACAATAGATACATTTACTTCATCTCCTTTTAAAGAAAATGATAACAGAAGAGCATTGGGATTTGATAAACCGGTAACAGAAGAAGATAAACCCGGTCCCACGTGTAAAGGGATATATTTTGACAGTTTCGGACATACCGGTTTCACAGGAACCATTGCCTGGGCAGACCCTGAGTATAATATAATTTATATTTTTTTATCAAACAGAATACATCCTGATCAATATAACAGAAAATTAATTACAATGGATGTCAGGACCAAAATCCAAAAAATAATATATGATGCCCTGGATAAAAAACAATGCGCAGGCATAAAACGATAAAAGTAATTTTAATTTTATCTGAAGAAAAAATCGTATATTTGATTGTTATTTTATAAAAATTTGAGGGGAAAATTATAAGTCAATATTTTTTATATGCTCTCAAACTAAATTTAAGTATTATGCATATTAAAAATTATCTACAACAAATTATTCAAAAATCAATTTCATTTTTCAAAAAAAAACAATACACTGCCAAAATTTATTTTTTTATCATTGGTAGTTTATCAACTATATGGTTTTTAAGCAGGATCATCCAAAAACCCAGCAGGATAACATACCCTTGTATGCAAGCTACTGCTCCTATTATGTCTGCCTTTTTATTATGGGTATTTAATGTTGCAGTAACGGTTTTTTCTTTTCAGAAAGCTAAAGCAAAATGGGGTCAATCCAAATACACATTTGCAGTAGTATTTTTTGTGGTTGCTTTTGTGAGTGGTTCATTCTTAGTTTTACAAAATTCCAAATATGGTTTTGCAGGTATTGCTGCAGATGTAACGATGGTCTCTGAGCTGACAGATAGCAGAAATGACCCCATGGGAGAAGGATATGGAATTTATAATGGCCGTGTTGTTTGGGTGTATGATGCTGATGCAACAAATGAACATTGTACAAATACTGATCCGGATTATTGGTTTACAGATACTAATACTGATCAAAGTGTAGTAGATGCTATGTTAGCTAATGGAATAAAAAAAATCGCAGGAGAAAATACAGTTTCTAATGCCTGGAATGCTTTATTTAAATATCATAACAATAAGAAAGGACGAGGTAATACCGGGTATACAAGTGGAGAAAAAATTTGCATCAAAATAAATTTGGTGCATGGATTGAAATGGACAGAATATGATAGAAAAGACCCAAAATTAGATGCATCACCTCAATTGATTCTTGCTCTTTTGAAACAACTTATTAATGAATTAGGAGTTGCTCAAGAAAACATAACAATAGGAGACCCATTTAGAAACTTTTTTGATATTCAATGGAGTAAATGCCATTCAGAATTTCCAAATGTTAATTATATAGATCGAAAAGGTTGGTACGGACGCATTTTAACTGAAATGTCAGATAGTGTTGAATTTTATACGAGTGACAGCATTTTTTCTTCAAAAATACCCAAAGCATATGTAGAAGCAGATTATTTTATTAATATTCCATCTCTTAAATCCCACTCTTCTGCTGGAATTACCATTGCAGCAAAAAATCATCAGGGTTCTGTATTAGGAAATGAGCAAACTCCTTCAGATCAACAGATGGGAAAAGATCTTCATTATTGTTTTCCAACCAGTGATGGGTACCAGGGTATGAGACATTACAGACATTTAGTAGATTATATGGGGCATAAATATATGGGAGGCAATACAGTCCTTTATATTGTAGATGCCCTATGGACAGGCCATGATTGGGATGGAATAATTTATAAATGGAAAATGCAGCCTTTTAATGATGATTATATGTCTTCATTATTCTTATCTCAAGACCCTGTAGCCATTGAATCTGTTGCTTTCGACTTTTTATTTGAAGAATATTTGAATTATTCATCCGATCATGGTGGATCAAGCGAAGCATATCCTTTATACGAAGCTACACAGGATTACATTCACCAGGCAGCAGATACATCCAATTGGCCGGACAACATCACATATGACCCCGAACGAGACGGCACCCCTTTAAAAAGCCTGGGCGTACATGAACATTGGAATAACGGAGATGATAAAGAATACAGGGGGAATCAAGGATTTCTTGGTGGAATTCACTTGGTGTCAATCCCTTCTGATTTAGTATATGGAAGTACTAATGATTATCCTAAAGATACGGGTTCAACATTGGTGAAAAGTTTAGAACATGGTAATATAATTAAACAATTCCATGTTTTCCCAAATCCTACCAAAGGAGAATTTAATGTCCAAATTATTGCAACTATTCCGGCTAAATTCTCTATTTCATTATTCAACATAAATGGTCAGGAAATTGCAACCCTCGGAAATTTCAATCAATCTAAACCCGGCATGATTGAAAAAACATTTAATCTATTGGATTATCATTTAACAAAAGGAACATATTTGTGTAAAATAAAAATTAACTCAGGAAAACAAAAATCTGAACAAACCCGAAAAATTATATTTCTACAATAATTTTGCTTTAAGCATAAAAACGAATAATCATAAACTTTATATCGAATTATAAAATACCAAATGATATTTATAATTTTGAAACGAGTAAAGCGATTTTATAAGCACCGGGCAAAATTTAAGGAGACTTCTATTAATTATTTTTTTTCAAAAAATAAATATAATGAATAAGGTGCAAGG
>CAYFQI010000007.1:0-28094 GCA_964345135.1 uncultured Bacteroidales bacterium | reverse complement strand
TCGTGGCGCAAAATATAGAATATTTTTCTATCCACCCTAATCTTTCATTGATCCTTTTTTTGCTTTCAAGTAACACGAACTCACTATTATTTGCAGGAGAGTTGGAAAAATACAAATAACCCGGAAAACCTATAAATCTTAGTTTTTCCGGTATTTGTTCATCTATTTTTAAAGAAAAAATGCAATCTCTTATTCTCTAAAAGATACACACAGCGATTTAAGGGTATGAAATGTCAAAAAAAATCGTGTGAATTCACAATGTTTACTTTTAACAATTTATCATAGCGTAAAGCAACCTGGCTTTCATACACAAATATAACGTAATCATTTTCTGTTTGCCAATGACTGCCACTAATAAACGTGGTGTTTGTTAATGAATCATCATGCAAAACATATTGATAATTATAAAACCCCTGCTTCAGGAGCATCGTAGCTTCATATTGTTTATTTTCATAATTATATATCATTTTATTATCATTATTAAAATTCCACGAAGCCAGCTCCCCGTCAATGTACAAATCTCCTTTTATTACCGGTGCATCATAAGCCAGGGTGAAATGCACAAACACGTAATCAGACAACACCTCGCTTTCTTCTTCATTTTCATATTGAATCACATAATTCCCGTTAATGTCTTCCATATCGGTATATGATTTATATGTAAGATCAATGTCAGATTTCAGATAGAAATGGTGATGCTCTCCATCATATTCAATTTTCTCAATATTTTCAGAAGCATGATAAATATCTTTGCAATTAAAATAACGATATTCATTCCCGCCCAAAAACAAATTTTGCTTTTGATAATCATAAATAATTTTATTCTCTCGTATGTATTTCGGTTTTAATTCACTTACAGCTAACCTCCAGATATTATTTTTAGTGATCACCACTTTAATATCATTAAACGGATTTGTTATCTCATCCGGTATTCCAGAAATCTCAACATCCACTTCCTGACTTGTATCCATGTAAGTAGCAATCACTGGCCTTTTCACGATCGCCTTGACATCTGAAACATTTTCCTGGACAAAAAAACGACGGACCAATACAGGATCATCAGGAGTATCAAGGTATATAATAACAGCATAATTCCCGGACTTCTTAAATACAATATCTTCATTCGGCAGTTGGAGTGAATAATGGATATAGGAATGGGTCGTATTATCAGAATATTCGAATTCTGTAATGAAATTCTCCTCAAACCCTTCGATATAATTATTATAAAAAATATCCGAAGTAGTCCAGTCAATATTACAATGCTGAATCGTGTAATAATAATCTTTAGGATCATTGCCCAATTCGTCAAAAGTAAAAAG
The DNA here is from genome assembly GCA_964345135.1 of uncultured Bacteroidales bacterium. Lineage (GTDB taxonomy): Bacteria > Bacteroidota > Bacteroidia > Bacteroidales > JBBRXJ01 > CAYMKE01. Next base: position 26,775 of record CAYFQI010000007.1, on the reverse strand, counting down.
TAAATGATCGGGAGAAAACAATGTCATTACCGGGTATGATAATGCATTTCCATCCCTGTAAATCCTGGCAGTTTTAATATTTTCATTCATGACAGTATCTTTATATACTTGCTGTGAATAGACCTGAACCGACCGGGAAATTATGATCATCAAACAAATAAAATATAATTTTCTTCTTTTTTTCATCAGCATGTAAAAGACAATAAAGATGTTCAACAGTGTGTTTTTCAGAATCATTTGATTTATTATTTACACGTTTATTTAAAATGTTCCTGCATAAGATATACCAAAAGTACTTTTTAAAATGATTGAAATTAGCTAATTTTGTCCTTTTTTTAAAGGAGCTAAAACAATACATGAGCAAAGTTATAAAAATTCGAAAAGGTTTAAATATACCATTACAAGGAGTGCCACAACCTCCTGTTAAACGCTCAGACTATGCTCCGACATATGCTGTTAAACCTTCAAATTTTCATAGTACCAGGCCAAAACCCCTTGTTAAAAAAGGGGACAAGGTAAAAGCCGGTACTGCTTTATTGTTTGATAAGAACAATCCTGAAATCCTTTTCACTTCTCCCGTGAGTGGTATCATAGACTCCATTCAGCGAGGCGAACGCAGGGTTATCGAAAAAGTGATAATCATCCCGGATCAAAAGCAGAATTATGAACCTTTTCAAAAAGGAGACCCTGTTAAACTAGGGGAAGAAAAAATAAAAGAAAACCTCATAAAAAGTGGTTTATGGATTGCCATCAGGCAACGGCCTTTTAATGTAGTAGCGGATCCAGGCATACGCCCCACGGCTATTTTCATATCAGGTTTTGACACCTCGCCCCTGGCTCCTGACATGAATCTGTTGATTGATGACAAAGAATCATTTAACACGGGTATACAGGCACTTAACCAGTTAACTCAAGGCGATATTCATGTATCACTGAACGCTGAATCACCGCATTCTGAAATTTTTGAACAGGCTCCACATGTCAGGTTGCACTATTTCAAAGGGCCTCATCCTTCAGGAAATGTAGGAATTCAAATGCATCATATCACTCCTTTAATAAAAGGCGAGATTGTATGGACACTCCATCCGCAACACGTGATGATGATCGGGCGTTTATTCCTGCACGGGATTTTTGATGCATCCAAAACAATAGCTTTAACAGGCTCGGAAGTCAAAACCCCTGGTTATTACAAGATCATTAGCGGCACTTCCATTGAACCGCTTATCAAAGATAATATTATACCGGGAGATGTTCGCTTCATATCAGGAAACGTGTTAACAGGTGAAAAAATATTCAAAAAAGGTCACCTGGGATTTTTTGACACTCAATTCACAGTCATCCCCGAGGGAAGGTACAAAAAATTTCTCGGGTGGATCGCACCCGGAACAAAGAAATTCAGTGCTTCAGGCACTTTTTTATCAAGGATTTTCAGGAAACAGACATACAGGATGGACACCAATATATCAGGTGGACGACGGGCATTTGTTGTCAGCGGTGAATACGAAAAGGTATTGCCCATGGATATTTACCCTGTTCATTTATTAAAAGCTATCCTGATCAAAGACATTGACTTGATGGATCAACTTGGCATACACGAAGTGGTCGAAGAAGACCTCGCATTATGTGAATATATCTGTACATCAAAAACAGAAGTACAAGAGATATTGCGCGACGGCATTAACTTAATGATTAAAGAAAATGCATAAATGATCAATGCACTTAAAAAATATAGTGAAAAGATAAAGCCTTTATTCCGGGAAGGAGGAAAATATGAACGGTTCAACAAGTCATTTGAAGCCTTTGAAACATTATTGTTCGTTCAGGATAAGGTAACACGAAAGGGTTCACACATCAGGGACCCCATTGACATGAAACGCACCATGATTATTGTCATCATCGCATTGATCCCTGCTTTATTGTTCGGTTTCTGGAACACCGGCTACCAGTATGCTCTTTCCACGGGTCGAACATATGGAGGAGGATTTGACTTTATTGATGCATTTCTTTTTGGAATACAAAAGGTATTACCTATTATTGTGGTAAGTTATGCTACCGGGTTATTCATTGAATTTTTATTTGCAGAGATACGAGGACATGTCGTACATGAAGGCTTTTTTGTCAGTGGCATGCTCATTCCCCTGGTCATGCCGGTGAATGTCCCTTTATGGATGGTGGCTATATCAACTGCGTTTGCTGTCATTTTCGGGAAAGAGATATTTGGCGGAACCGGGATGAACATCTGGAATCCCACGCTACTGGCAAGAGCATTCCTTTTTTTCGCCTACCCTTCATTTATGTCTGGTAATAAAGTCTGGATACCAGGCATGATGAAAGGAAACCATATTGATGGATTCAGCGGCGAAACAGCTCTTAGCCAGGTAGCTGACGGGAGCACACGAATCGTGAACGGGTTGGGTCAGGAATATTCATTTTCTGACATGTTTTTCGGAATCATTCCCGGTTCCATTGGAGAAACATCCACGATAGCGATCCTGGCCGGAGCTGTCGTCCTGTTATACACGGGAATTGCAAGCTGGAGGATCATCGTTTCAGTATTTGCCGGCGGATGGGCCATGGGGATTATTCTAAATGCTATAGCTGTCAATCCCTTCATGGCTTTGCCTGCTCATTATCACTTGGTGCTCGGCGGTTTTGCTTTTGGTGCCGTGTATATGGCGACCGATCCGGTTTCTGCTTCGCAAACCAATAAAGGAAAATGGATATATGGTTTCCTGGTGGGATTCCTGGCGATCCTGATCAGGGTTCTTAACCCGGCATACCCCGAGGGAGTCATGCTCTCCATCTTATTCATGAATACATTTGCTCCATTGATTGACCATTACATCATACAGTCCAATATCCGAAAACGAATGAAGCGCACCATGTATAAACCCAAAAACATTTAAATGAAGCGATTCAGCAATACATATATATTTTCATTTACTGCGATCATGGTGTTGATTATAGCATCATTGCTATCAATCATCTCAATTCAACTCAACCCTTTACAGGTTAAAAACATTGAGAACAGGAAGAAACGGGATATATTGTCATCCATGAATATCCATACCACCACTGAAGATGCCGACAAACAATTCAACCGATATATCACAGGAAGCATTGTTGTGAATACACGAGGAGAAATTTTACCAGGAGTTGACGCATTTGATATCAACTTAAAAAAAACATTGACAGGAGACTCTAAACCAAAACAACTCCCTGTATTCACCGGACGTACAAAAGACAAAACAAATATTTATGTATTCCCCCTGTATGGAAAAGGTCTTTGGGGTGATCTACACGGGTATATTGCCCTCGAAAGCGACATGACAACCATTTACGGAATCAATTTTGGACATGAAGAGGAAACCCCTGGGCTGGGATCTCAAATAAGCGAAGAAGCATTTCAGTCACAATTTATTGGCAAAAAGATATTTTCTAACAGTACCTTTAAGCCCGTGCAAATTGTTCAGCAAGATGTACAACCTGATGAAACAAATAAAGTCAATGCCATATCTGGCGCTACCAAAACATGCGATGGCGTTGAAGATATGATTGAAGACTGCTTGTCACTATATTTACAATTCATTAAAAAAAGAAGATAATGAAGACAGGAGAACCTTTATTTTCTACACGAAACATAAAATTGCTCACCACCCCTCTGAATGAGCAGAATCCAATTACTGTACAGACGTTGGGCATTTGTTCAGCACTGGCCATCACGGTAAAATTGGAACCCTCTGTTGTCATGACCTTATCCGTGATGGTTGTGATGGGCGTTGCCAATGTTTTGATATCCCTGTTACGGGACATTATTCCATCAAGGATCCGAATCATCGTGATGCTGACGATTATCTCATCCCTGGTGATCATTGTGGATGAGACATTAAAAGCCTATGCCTATGATGTAAGCGAACAATTATCCATATTTGTCGGCCTGATCATTACCAATTGCATTATCATGGGACGGCTCGAATCATTTGCATCCTCCAACAAACCATGGCCTTCGTTCTTAGACGGCATAGGAAATGCTGCAGGATACGGGCTTATCCTCATCATCGTGGGATTTGTAAGGGAATTATTCGGCGCCGGTGCAATATATGGTTACCCGCTATTTGAAAAACTGGGCATTTACAATACAGGCTATGCAGATAATAAATTAATGATCCTCCCTCCTATGGCTTTGATTACAGTAGGTGTGATCATTTGGGTTCAACGCTATTATAACAGGAAATTGATAGAATCTGAATAAAAACACATGAAAAATGGAAAAACTAATAGACATATTTATCCGTGCCGTATTTGTCGAAAACATGATTTTTGCCTATTTCCTTGGCATGTGCTCTTACCTGGCTATCTCTAAAACCGTGAAGACATCCATTGGCCTCGGGTTAGCTGTTATTTTTGTATTAGGCATTACAGTCCCGATGAATTACCTCATTGAAAATTATTTATTAAAACCAGGGGCATTGGAATGGATCCATCCCGGCCTGTCCAACATAGACCTGAGTTTCTTAAGTTTCATTATCTTCATCGCTGTCATTGCCAGCATGGTACAACTCGTTGAAATGGTCATTGAACGGTTTTTCCCTGTGCTATACTCATCCCTGGGAATTTTTCTTCCACTAATCGCCGTGAATTGTGCTATTTTAGGAGGAACTTTATTCATGCAGGAACGGAATTACAATACAATCACTGAAGTAACGGTCTTTGGCCTGGGAGCTGGTATTGGCTGGTTGCTGGCCATAACAGGTATTGCTGCAGTAAGGGAAAAAATCAGGTATTCAGACATCCCTGCCCCATTGAGAGGCCTGGGTATTTCATTCATCATAACAGGACTCATGGGAATTGCTTTTATGGCTTTCAGTGGAATTGAATTGTAATAGGAACTTTATGTTTTATATCTATGAACACATCTATCATATATTTTATTTTGACATCCCTTATTTATACCAGGGTCAAAGAACAGTCACAAATTACTAATCATAATCAATGTACAGTTCAATAATACATACCATATTAAACAATACCTCACTCGAAATTGTCGTCTTGAGCATCCTCGTGTTTGCTTTCGTGCTGCTCATACTGATATTGCTATTGCTATATGCTAAAAAACGGTTGATTCCCCAGGGCGATGTCACACTGGATGTCAATGGTAAAAAATTCAATGTTGAACCAGGCAACACGCTGTTGTATTCACTTTACAACGCAGGGATTTATCTTCCTTCTGCATGTGCCGGTGCAGGCACATGCGGGATGTGTAAATGCCGGGTATTGGAAGGCGGAGGAAGCATATTGCCAACAGAAACAATTTTTTTCACAAGAAAAGAACAGCAGGAATACTGGAGGCTGGGATGCCAGGTAAAGATACGCCAGGACATGAAAATTGAAGTACCTGAAGAAATTTTGGACATTAAAAAATGGGAAGGTACTGTTGTCTCCAATAAAAATGTAGCCAGTTTTATCAAGGAACTAATCATAGAGCTTCCGCCGGGAGAACCACTTCAGTTTAGTCCCGGGGGATACATCCAGATGAATGTACCAAAAACAGAAGTGGATTTCACAAAAGACATTGAAGTAGACCAGGCATTCCGGGATGAATGGAACAGGTATAATCTATGGTCATTGAAAATGAAAAACCCCGAACCTGCTTTCAGGGCATACTCGATGGCCAATCATCCGGCAGAAGGAAACCTGGTCATGCTCAATGTACGTATTCAAACACCACCCTGGGACAGGCATAAGAATAAATTCAAAAAAGTGAATCCCGGCATTTGTTCGTCATATATATTCTCCCTTAAAAAGGGTGATAAAGTCACGTTCTCAGGCCCGTATGGCAACTTTGTCATTCAAGACTCCAACCGTGAAATGGTATATATCGGTGGAGGCGCCGGAATGGCCCCTTTACGGTCGCACCTGTTTCACCTGTTTCATACACGAAAAACAAAGCGAAAAGTCTCCTATTGGTATGGGGCACGTTCTAAAAAAGAATTATTTTATAATGATGAATTCAGAAAGCTTGAACAGGATTTCCCGAACTTCTCTTTTCATGTAGCGCTTTCAGAAGCCAAAGAGGAAGACCAGTGGAAGGGAGACACCGGTTACATTCACCAGGTATTGTACGACAAATATTTGAGTCAATTGGAAGAACCCGAAGAAATTGAATATTATCTCTGTGGCCCACCGGTGATGAATGATGCTGTACAAGAAATGCTCGACAACCTGGGGGTTCCGGGTGAGATGATCGCATTTGATGATTTTGGATAACTTTTTTTAAACTTCACCTGAAATGATAAAACAAATATTCATTTTTTTCATCCTTTTAACAATCGTTTTCCAGCAGGCATGCAAAAATCAATCGCATTATTCCCGTATCAATGGATTGACACAAGGGACATCCTATCATATTACATTTTATAATCCATGCAGGATCAATCCCACGGGAGCCATACAAAGTATATTGAGCGAGATCGATTCTTCAATGTCAGTGCACAATCCACGTTCAATAGTATCACGCTTCAATCACGCAGATTCTATGGTTATCATGGATGATCACATGAAAAAAGTCATTTCCAAATCATTTGAAATACATGAATTAACCGGAAGTGCTTTTGACATTACTGTCGGCCCGTTGGTGAATGCCTGGGGATTTGGACCCGGCAAAAAACAAATCATCGATTCATCGGTGATTGACAGCATTAAAACATTTGTCGGCATGGATTTGTTATCATACACTGAATCAATCCTGTTAAAACAGGATAAACGCATCAGGATAGACCTGAATGCGATTGCAAAGGGATACACAGTTGATACGATTTCCGGGTATTTTGAATCTCAAGGCATTAAAAATTATTTGATTGAAGTTGGCGGGGAACTCAGGGCAAAGGGTCAAAATCCACGTGGCAATGCTTGGCAAATCGGCATAGACAAACCCATTGACAGCAATATGATTCCTGGTAATACACTCCAGGACATCATTGAATTAAACGACGGTGCCATAGCTACATCTGGGAACTACAGAAAATTTTACATGAAAGACGGTATTAAATATTCACATTCCATTGACCCTGAAACAGGATATCCTTCAAAACATCGCCTGCTTAGCGCTACTATCATCGGAGAATCCTGTACAACCTGCGATGCACTAGCCACGGCATGCATGGTGAGCGGATTTGAAAAAAGCAAACAAATACTGGCCAAAATCCCGGAAATCAAAGCATATCTTATTTATAATGATGAGCATGGAGCTTTAAGTGTATATCAATACAATATGGACAAATAAATCTCCATTACCTGCCGGGCAACAACAATGAACTATCCCCGTAACTCAAAAACCTGAAATTATGGTTCATGGCATAATCGTATATCTTTTCCCATTCATCGTTTCCTGTAAATGCAGCCACTAACAGTAGTAAGGTGCTGCGCGGCTGGTGAAAGTTGGTAACAAGTCCTTTTGCCATGGAAAACGAATACCCCGGAACAATCATCAGCCGGGTAGAACCATAAAATACATCGCAGCGTTCTTTTTCCATGTAATTGAGTACAGCCTCTAAAGAAGCGGCTACATCTACCTCATTTTCATGATAAGAAGGTTCCCACTGGTTAACATAGTGAGGCTGTTCATGCTTATTCAATAGCTTCATACCTGACCAATACAAAGACTCAAGTGTACGAAGTGTGGTGGTTCCCACTGCAATGATATCGCAGCCATTTGACACCAGGTTTTCAATAGCTGATCTTGTCACACTATAATGTTCGGTATGCATCTGGTGGTGGCTGATATCATTCGATTTTACAGGAGCAAAAGTGCCTGCCCCCACGTGTAATGTAATATTTTCAAAACGGATACCTTGTTGTTGCAAAGCATGCATTACATGATTTGTAAAATGAAGCCCTGCCGTGGGGGCTGCAACGGATCCTTTATGTCGTGAATAGATCGTCTGGTAGCGTGCATGGTCTATGCGCTCTGTTGGCCTTTTTAAATACGGGGGAATCGGTATTACACCCGCTTGTTCAATGACACGTGCAAACGTGTTATCACCTTCCCATGTAAACCTGATAATATGTTTGCCCTCCATATCTTTTACTTTTTGAGCAACCAAAAAAATGGTCTCATCACCGATCTTTATTTCTTTTTCGAGTGTTCCGGATTTCCATTTCTTCATATTCCCCACCATACATTTCCATTCACATGCTCGGGTTTGCATAAAGCTTTGGGTATATTCAGCAGGCTTATATGGCTCAAGACAAAATATCTCGATAGCGGCTCCGGTGGCCTTGTTGAATAAAATGCGAGCCCGGATCACCTTTGTATCATTAAACACCATCAAATCATCAGCATTCAAATACCTGTCAATATGGTTAAACACATCATGCTTCAACATATCTGGAGTCCATATCAATAAATTAGACTGGTCACGGTCTTTTAAAGGATATTTGGCAATTTGTTCATCCTTTAAATCATACATAAACGTATCAAATTGTATATGTGAAGGGTTTACTTTCATTTTTTTAATTTTACGTTGGCCTGTTATACAGATTGATAAAATAATTGAATGATTCAATTCAAACGGATCAAAAATAATTAATTTTGTACCAACAAAAAGAAAAAGATGCCAATGAGATATAAAAAAGGAGATAAAGTAAAATTTTTGAATGATACCGGGGGCGGCATCGTGACAAACATTATTGATAAAAATACACTTCATGTATTAATTGATGAAGGATTTGAACTCCCGGTCAATATCAATGATGTTCTGCCTCTTGACGTTCCGGGATCAGGACAGCCTGCAGATATTTTTTTTGAAGAGAAGGAGGACAGGGAGTCCCGGAACCAAAATGAAGATTTTGATACATTAGAAGAAATATTATCAGAGCATCAATACGAATCCCCCGGAGAAGACCCTGAAACCATCAAAAACGATGAAACCGTTCAGCTTTCCCTTGCCTTTATTCCAACAAACCAGGAAACATTAACAGAAGGAACGCTGGAACTTTACTTAATCAATGACAGCAATTATAAAATCCTGTATAACATCTCGACTAAAGAACCTGACAAAAACAATGAATTGACAACAATTCATTCCGGATTCATAGAAGCCAACACGAAAACCTACATACAGGAATTCAAAAGAGAAGATTTAAACAGGAAACCGGGCTTTTTATTTCAATGCATCTTTTTCAAAAAAAGCATGTTTTCATTTCATGAGCCGGTTGTTAATCAGATAAACGTTCAACCCATTAAATTATATCATGATCATGCATACAAAGAAAATGATTTTTTTGATGAAAAGGCGTATGTCTTACCTGTTGAAATCATTGATTTGAAAGAAGAAGTGGACAAAATTCCACCCGAAGAAATCAAGAAAATATTACAGGAAAAATCAAAGCCAAAAAAAATAAAAATCACTGATATCAAACCAACGGGAAGGCGGCGTGAGAAAGAGAAACCCCGGGAAATTGACCTACATATACATGAATTGGTTGATGATGAAAGCGGGTTGACAGATACTGACAAGCTGGAATTACAGATGCTCCATTTCAGGAAAAAAATGAACGAAGCCATTCAGAATCATGAAAAAAGAATAATTTTCATTCACGGGATAGGCAATGGCCGGCTTAAACATGACATCAGAAATGCTATTGACAAAAAATACCCCAGGGCCGGCTACCAGGATGCATCATTTCAGGAATATGGTTTTGGAGCCACATTGATATTTATTAAATAACAAAAGACAAATCACGATTCAAAAAAAATTGTATCTCACCCAATGAACAAGATTAAATTTGTACATACCGCTGATATTCATCTCGATACACCTTTCAAAGGATTATCAAACCTCAACAATGAACTGGCAGCAAAACTCAGGAAGTCAATATTACAAGCATTTAAAAACATTATTGACCTGTGTATAAGGGAAAAAACCGATTTTTTGCTCATCGCTGGTGATATATTTGAAAGCCATCAACGCAGTTTATCTGCACAATTACAATTCATTACAGAAATCAACCGGTTGAATGAGCACAACATTCCTGCTTACATGGTCTGCGGCAATCATGATCCCATGAACTCCTGGCTGAATGAACTAAAACTGCCAACAAACCTCCACCGTTTTTCTGCTGATAAACCAGAATCCGTAATATATCCGGGATCAGGAACTCCCGTGGCTGAAATAAGCGGGATCAGTTTTAAAGAACAAAAAACCACTAAAAACCTTGCAGCATTGTTTCCCCCTGCACGACAAAATATTCCTTTTTCTATCGCACTAATGCATGGGACCACCGGCCTACCCGGCCCTCATGAAAATTATGCCCCGTTTCGGCCCCGTGACATTGAAAACAAAGGATATGATTATTGGGCGCTCGGGCACATTCACAAGCCCGGGGTAATATCTTCCGAACCGTACATTGTATACCCGGGAAATCCCCAGGGAAGGGATTTCGGAGAAACAGGCATGAAAGGATGTTACCTCGTGGAAATGAGCCAGGGAAAAAAAACAGAATTGCAATTCATTCCCGTTCATACCATCCGCTTTGAAAAACATACCATTGATATCACACGGGTAACAGCTCTTGACCAGCTCCCTCAAGTCATTGAACACCCCCTTCTAAATGATAAACAAAATAGCGGGGAAGTCAACTCTGTTGCACGGGTTCAATTGCATGGCCACCCCCCTTTGCATAAAGCAATACATAAACCTGGGGTTGCAGAAGAACTGGCTGAACAAATAAATGAACGATACATAAACAGCCATCCCTTCTTATGGATTGATAAAATAGATATCAAAACAACACCTCCCCTGGATTTTGAACAACTTGAAAAAGGGAATGACTTTCCTGCAGAGATACTCAGAAAATGCAGCAAATATCAAAATCGTCCCGGCCAGCTACAGGAACTCGTCCAAAAGAAAAAATCAGAATTATCTTCATATGCGATAAATAAAGAACTTGATGAATTCACGCAACAGGACATGGATGAAATCATTGGCCAGGCAAAACAATTTCTCATTGACCAATTATTCAAAGAAGAATAAATGCAGATAAACGAAATCAACATAGAAGGATTCGGGATTTTTTATAAAAAGATTATTAATCAATTCAAACCCGGCATCAACATTATAACAGGTAATAATGAAGCCGGTAAATCCACGTTACTTCAATTCATCCGGTTTACCCTGTTCGGGTATCCTCGTTCTGTTGACGAACGGATGCAGCCGGTTTGCGGTGGAAATCACGGCGGCAGGATCAAAACCACGCTATCCAACGGGAAAGAAGCTATTTTTGAACGTACAGCCGGTTTTCCCGGAAACATACAATTGCATTATGCCGGGAAAACTTCACACGGCATCAATGAATGGTTTTATTTGCTTGGAAATGCCACGCTGGATCTATACAAAAATATATATGGAATCTCACTTAACGAGCTTGTCGGCCTGGATACACTTACCCAGTCAGGCATGGAAGACCGTATTTTTAGTGTCGGGTTGGGCCTGAAAAACACGTCATTGGGTGATATTGAAAAATCCATTTCAGGATATACTGAAAACATCTATAAAAAACAGGGCAAAATACAACTTATTCCAAAATATTTAAATAACATTAATGAAAAAAGAAAACAAATACATGCGCTCCAGGAATTATTACCTAAATATGATGATTTAACACACCAGATCAACCAGAAAAATGAAGAACTGAAAGAAATAAACGTCAAACTGAAAGATTGGCGAAATACGTTAAAAAAACTCGAGCAATATCAAAAATGTTACGAAAGCTATGTGCGGATAAACCAAATTGACCATGAGCTTGAAGCACTTCCCGGTACCCGGGAGTATCCCGAAAAAGGGAAGGAAAAGATGGAAAGGCTGGAAGAAGAAAAAGAAAAGCTAAAATCTGTACTCAAAGAGACAAGCCGGCACATCAGGGAATTAAAAGAAAAAACAGACAATATCACATACAATGAAAACATTCTTTCAAAGGACGAAGAAATAAACGAAATCCAGAGAAATACAACAAAATATCAAAGTGATGTGAAAGAACAAAAAGAAGACTCGGAAACCACCGGGGAATTAAATAAAAAGATCAGTCAAGGCATCCGGCTTATCAATCAAAACTGGGATGAATCGAATATCCGGGAGCTTTCCAATGTTATCATACATAAAGACGTGATTCATAAATATAAAGTCCGGTTTGAGGAATTGCAAAACAAACAACATCGAATAGAAGACCAGTTACAATATGCCATGCCCAGGGCCAAGCATATACATTGGCCTGCTTTAATCATGCTGTTGACAGGTATCTGCCTTGTCACGTCAATCGCTTTTTTTATCCATGAGTCGTATCCCTGGGGCGGAGCATTGTTATTGATTTCCATAGGATTGTTTTTCGGACGAAAGCATATCTTCACCGGGGCCCGGCCGGGGCATTTGATGCAGGAAGAGCTGGACACGATCACGAATGAACATAAAAAAGTCACGAACGAATACCAGGCATACATTCAAAATCAATTGAACCTGGATACTGATTTATCACCAGATGCTGTTTTGGAAACCTTCCGTGAGACCGACCGGCTATTACAGCTGATCAACGAGCGTGAACGTCTTCAAAACAAGATGAAACAACGCAATCAGTTCATCAGCAAATTTGAGAAACAATTGCAAACGGTATCAGCCACCCTCTCGGGAAGACCTACCTTCAATGATAGCGAAAGCCTGATCATAACTATCATCAATGAATTTGAAAACGCTTTGGATGCGTTTAATAAACTCGTGGAGAACGAAAAGACACTGGTTCAGAAAAAAAAGGATACGTTGCAATCGGAAAAAATGCTTAAAGATATTGAAAACCAGATTCAACAGCTCTTAACTTCTACCGATGTAAAAAACATTAATGATTTTTATAAAAAATACAGGGATAACGAACGGGGTAAACATCTTTCCGCTGAACGCAGTCAATTGCTCCAGACCATTCAAACCATCGTGGGAGTAGACAATGAACACGAGCCCCTCTCCTATTTTGCTTCACGTACAAAACCGGAGCTTGATGATGCCCGTGAAGAAGCTGCACATTTATCCGGTGAACTGGAACAGGCATCAGTAGAATACAATAAAGAGATCAGTGCATTACACACCGAACGCAACGGTTTAATGAACGAATCAGAACTTTCGGGGGTCATGACAGAATATGAAACGGAACGCAGTAAACTGAACCAGGCTGCAAAAAACTGGATAGCAGGCAATATCGCATTGCAAATCCTGGAAGACGTAAAACAACAGTATGAACAAGAAAAACAACCGGCTGTTATCCAGAACTCTGGCAATTATTTCAACCGTATTACCGGTGGTCATTACAACAAGATATTGATTTCACTTGAAAATAAAGAAGTCTCGATATTCGACACGTCGAACGCTGTTAAGCGCATCCGGGAACTAAGCCGGGGCACTAAAGAACAACTTTTAATCAGCCTACGTCTTGGATTCATCGAAGAATATGAAAAAGAAACAGAGCCTTTGCCACTGGCTCTTGATGAAATCCTGGTAAATTTTGACCGCGAAAGAGCATTGAAAACAGCCAAAGTCCTTTACCGGTTTGCCCAAAAACGCCAGGTACTGCTTTTCACGTGCCACCCGTTTACCGCCTCATTATTTGATGGAATGGAAGTAAACAAAATAAACATTCATTAAAGACGTTCCAATACGTCAATCTATGCTATATAAAATTCCAGACCGAGCATAACGAAGAAGCCGGGCCCCATGTTTAACAAACGAAACGTAATACATAATAAAATAAAAAAAATATAATTTCTTCAATAACTTACGTCAAAGATTTGATGATAAATAGATTTTTTTTATATTTGCATCCGTTTTTAAAATACAAATTATCTGAAAAGTAAAAGTCATGTATGCAATAATTGATATTTCCGGAGAGCAATTAAAAGTACAAAAAGATCAAACGATTGTTGTGAACCATATTGAAGGTAAAGAAGGTGAACAAATTGATATTGATAAAGTATTATTTATTGAGAATAACGGGAATGTAAAAATCGGGGATCCTGTTGTAAAAGGAGCCAGTGTATCAGCTAAGATATTACAGCAGACAAAAGGCAAAAAAGTCAACATCTTCAAACGCAAAAGAAGAAAAGGATATAAAGTGTTTAACGGGCACCGTCAAATGCTGACAGAACTGCAAATTGAAAACATTTTAGAATCAGGCGGCGGCAAAGCCAAAAAGACTGAAACAAAAAGCTCAGCAGAAAAGCAAGATAAAGAAACACCTGCAGCCCAAAAAGCAGAAAAAGAACAAACAAGTACAGACAAAGCAGCCACACAAAAGAAAACAGAAGCTAAATCCGAAGCATCCAAGCCACAGGAAAAGGCTCAGGCCAAAACCCAAACTACACAAAAGAAAACAACAGGCACTGCAAAACAGGAAACAGCCAAAAAAGAACCTAAAACATCTGCAAAAGAAGAACCCAAAACAGCTGCCAAAACTACGGGAACAAAAAACACGAGTGCTTCCGGAACAACTAAAAAAACCGGGGCAAAAAAAGCAACCACGAACCAGGCTGACGACAACAAAACAGAATCCAAGCAAGCAGCTCCCAAAAAAACCGCTTCAAAAAGTACAACAGACAAAACCGAAAATAAAACCAGTAGTTCATCTGATAAAAAGTCAACAAGCAAATCTTCAGATGATGCTGATAAAAAATAATTTTTTATCAATTTATAAAATATAAACCATGGCACATAAGAAGGGACAAGGAAGTAGCCGAAACGGACGAGACTCGGAAAGCAAACGATTGGGCGTGAAACTTTATGGCGGCCAGGAAGTGAAAGCCGGAAACATAATCGTTCGCCAACGAGGCACCAGACACCACGCAGGAGACAATGTTGGAATGGGCAGGGACCATACCCTGTTTGCTTTAACAGACGGAAAATTAAAATTCCAAAAGAAAAAAAACAACAAATCTTACGTGAATGTAGAGCCAATCCAGAATTAGCCATTTAAAATGGATAATAATAAATTCAACGATTTAGTATTATTCATTTTGAATAAAATGCATATAAAAGGGCACGTGATGTGCCAATTATATCAATAGCAAATGCATATAACAATCTCTTACTTTTTATTTTATGATTAAACGGTAAGAGATTTTTTATTTTCAAAAACATCTAAAGCCTGAAACATGTTAACCACGAAATTGATCACCGAACATAAAGATTTGGTCATAAAACGCCTGAAAAAACGAAATATTAATGCAACAGACACTGTCAATAAAATCATTGAACTGGATGCCCAAAAACGCAGCCTCACCAGTTCGATAAACGAGGGACAGGCAGAGATGAATACACTTTCCAGGCAAATTGGGCAATTTTTCAGTAAAGGAGAAAAAGAAAAGGCCGAAGAAGCAAAAAAGAACACCCTTCAATTAAAAGAAAAAATAAAAAACCTCAACCAGCAGATCAACGAGGTAAGCGATGAGCTGAATAAGCAGCTTATCTTGCTTCCAAATATCCCTCATGAATCCGTACCTTCCGGAACAACAGACCAGGATAATGAAGAGGTTGATGCCGGTGGAAAAATACCAGAATTAAAAGAATCGAAAATGCCACACTGGGATCTGGCTGCAAAATATGATATCATTGATTTCGGACTCGGGAATAAAATCACTGGGGCCGGATTTCCTGTATACAAAGGGAAAGGAGCTAAGCTACAGCGCACCCTCATTAGTTTTTTCCTGGATGAAGCACAAAAAGAAGGATACAAGGAAATGTGCCCGCCCCTTCTCGTCAATGAAGATTCGGGATTTGGCACCGGGCAATTGCCTGACAAAGAAGGACAAATGTATCATGTGACTGAGGATAATTTATACCTGCTCCCAACAGCTGAAGTGCCACTGACAAATATTTACAGGGATGTCATACTGGAAGAAGCAGACCTGCCTATCAAAGTCACCGGATACACTCCTTGTTTTAGAAGAGAAGCCGGTTCATGGGGAAAAGAAGTGCGGGGCCTGAACAGACTTCATCAATTTGATAAAGTGGAAATAGTACAAATACAACACCCGGATGAGTCGTACGATACATTAAACATCATGATGCAGTATGCGTTAAGCCTTGTCAAAAAACTTGAATTGCCTTATCGTGTGCTTCGCCTCTGTGGCGGCGACTTAGGCTTCGCATCGGCGCTCACGTATGACCTTGAAGTATTTGCAGCAGGACAGCAAAAATGGTTAGAAGTGAGTTCAGTATCGAATTTTGAAACATTCCAGTCAAACCGTCTGAAAATACGTTTTAAAGAACAAGGAAAAAAACAAAACAGGCTTGTTCATACTTTAAACGGAAGTGCCCTGGCTCTTCCCAGGATTGTAGCAGCTTTACTCGAAAACAATCAAACCAAAGACGGGATTAATATCCCCGCCGTACTGAAACCTTATACCGGATTTTCTGTTATATCATAGTGCCTGTCTTGTAATTTAATTGTTTTTACAGACATACAAAAACAAAAAAACAGAACGTTTATATTATTACATATCATTATTTTTTATAATTTTGAATAAGAGATTATCTGTATCTCCCGGGTATACAAAACACTTTATATATCCGTGGAAGTCAGATATATATTTTTTAAGCGATAAATTTCAAATCAAAAAAACAAAAACCGGCCATGATAAAATCATTCTCTCATCATTTGGTTAAATGGATTTTTCTGTTGGGCATTATCAATGGAGCATTATTCATACAATGCGAAAGAGACGACGAACCCTTTCCCAAACCCCTTGTAGAAAGCCACGATAAAAATACTGCAAACAGCATATTATACGATGTTATGCACGACCGCTATTACTGGTATCAACATGTTCCCGGGTTAAATCCACTCATTTATCCATCCCCGCAGTTACTCATGAGCGACCTGAAATATGATTCTATTGACAAATGGAGTTTTGTAATTACAACCGATGAATATCAACAATATTTCATTGAAACAGAATCGGTAATACATGGGATTCAACTATCCCTCACGACCAATAATAATTTTGTTGTGCTTCTCGTGCTTGATGACTCTCCCATGGAAGCTGCAGGTGTAAAAAGAGGTTGGATACTGATGGAAGTTAATAACACAGCCATTACGTCAGAAAATTACAACACTCTTTTGAGCAGTACCGTGACCAGTACATTTACCTTTAAAAACCTACAGGACAGCATTGTAACAATACAATCAAAGCCGGAAATCGTGGAAGAAAAATCTGTTTTTTACAACAACGTGATCACGATAGATAATATCAAAGTAGGATATCTGGTATTATTATCATTTGTTGATCCCACGGAACAACAATTAAATGAAGCATTTCAGAGTTTTTCCGATTCAGGCGGGATTGATGAATTTGTACTGGACCTGCGGTATAATTCAGGCGGCATGGTTTCCGTGGCACGCTACCTTGCCAGTTCGATGAACAATAGTCTGCTTAATAAAACATTCATAAAATATGTTCATAATGACAAGCACACAGATGAGGATACCATTGTAAACTTTGAAAGTACTAATTATTCATTAGGAATAGACCGGTTAATCACCATTACCACTAATTCGACCGCTTCTGCCAGTGAATTAATAATAAACGGGCTGGAGCCTTACATGGACATTATTTTAATTGGTGACGACACGCATGGCAAGCCTGTTGGAATGGAAGGATTCAGCTATGGGAATTATGCATATTTTCCTGTAACCTTTTCCACCAAAAATGCAAATAATTATGGAGGGTATTTTGACGGGCTTCAGGCCGACGCATACGTAGCAGATGACCTCGAACATCCACTCGGGGATACGGCTGAACGTTGTTTGAACGAAGCATTGTATTACATCCGCAACGGAACATTCTCATTGAAAAAGTCTTATACCAGCCAAAAACATACAATCCTGAAACCTGAAATTGAAAAAGTCTTGATCAAAGGCTTTCAATCAGACATTAAACAATAGCCCGTGAAAAACGAACGCATCATATTAGGCATAGACCCCGGCACGACCATCATGGGATACGGACTCCTCCGGGTAAATAAAAACAAACCTGCAATTATTCATCTTGGAGAGTTGGCGTTGTATAAATACAAAGACCAATACCTGAAATTAAAATACATTTTCGATCGGACGATTCACTTAATAGACCAGTACTGCCCTGATGAATTGGCCATCGAGGCACCATTTTACGGAAAAAACGTGCAGTCGATGTTAAAACTCGGACGTGCCCAAGGGGTAGCTATATCTGCAGCTTTATCCCGTACCATCCCTATTTTTGAATATGCTCCGCGTAAAATAAAAATGGCGATTACCGGGCAGGGAAATGCTTCAAAAGAACAAGTAGCTAAAATGCTTCAACACGTTATCGGGTTACAGGAGCTTCCTGTAAATCTTGATGCCACGGACGGACTTGCTGTAGCCTTATGCCACTTTTACCAAAAAAAAAGCAATACCGGGAAATCATCCGGTTCATATAATAGCTGGAAAGCTTTTATTAATAAAAATCCCGGGCGAATTGCCGGGTAGGTAAATGGACAACCAGGAAGGGAATTAGAGATTTTAGCTATAGCTCAACATTTTCATGAATCTTTTTCGCAATGTCTTTAAATTCATCTTCAGTAAGTTGAACCCTGGGATTGTCAAAATTAATATCCCCGAGGTTATTAATCGGGATAAGATGAATATGTGCATGGGGCACTTCGAGTCCTAAAATGGCCACCCCCACGCGCTTGCATTCAATCACTTGATCAATAGACCGTGCCACTTTTTTTGCAAAAACATGCATGCCTGCTAACAGATCATCATCTAAATCAAAAATATAATCTATTTCCTTTTTGGGAATAACAAGTGTATGGCCTTTTTCCAACGGATTAATATCTAAGAAAGCAAAATAGTTATCATCTTCTGCAACTTTATAGGACGGGATCTCACCGTTAATGATTTTTGTAAATATAGATCCCATAAGCTTGTTTTTAAATTGATATTTCTAAAATCTCAAATGAAATCGTACCCGACGGTACATTTGCTTCGACATTCTCGCCTGGCTTTTTGCCTAATATTGCTTTTGCAATGGGCGTGTCAATAGCTATCTTCCCTTCTTTCAGGTTCGATTCTTTTTCAGGAACAATGGTATAATTAAATACTTTATTGGTTTTGGTATTCTTAATCTTCACCTTTGTCAATATCTGCACTTTTGACGTGTCTATTTTTGACTCGTCAATGATTTTACTGTTGGCAATGGCATCTTGCAACCTGGATATTCTCATCTCGAGCATTCCCTGGGCCTCTTTAGCAGAATCATATTCAGCATTTTCTGATAAATCGCCCTTATCCCTTGCCTCAGCAATTTGTTTAGAGATTGACGGCCGTTCTATTTTGGTTAAATGATCAAGCTCTTTTTTCAATTTAGCAAGACCCTCTTTTGTAATATAACCCATATTAAAGAATTTTGAATTTATACAAAAAAAAAAGAATTCCAATTGATCTATTATATTGAAATCCTTTTTAATAATACAAAGATATATATTTTTTTTTAAACAGACTTAATTTTTCGTAGCACATTTTATTAATTTGTTGCTTTGGATGATAAAACATTGTAAATAATAGAAAATTACTTCATTATATCAAATATCAATTTCTACTCCCATCATCAGCATGTCATCAATTTGACGCTGTTCACCTTTCCATTTTTCAAATTCGCTAAGTAGTTCATGGTATTGCCCGGTTATAGGCAAATGTTTTATGTCAATCAATTTTTGTTTCAGTCTGCTTTTTTTATATTTTTCATTTGCCTCTCCTCCTTTTTGATCTGTAAAGCCATCTGTACATAAATACAAGCGGTCTCCCGGTTTTACTGTTAAGGAATGATTAGTAAAAGGCCTGTTGTTGATCTTAAGATGGATTCCTATGGGCATCCTGTCTCCTTTTGTTTCAATAAGTTCGCCATTTCTCACGATATAAAGAGGATTGTGGGCCCCGCTGAATTGCAATTGTCTTGTCGTGGTATCAAGAATGCACAATGCTATATCCATCCCGTCTTTAGGCCTGGTGTCATGTTCATCCATGTGCAAAGCCCCGACTATATTTTTGCGGAGGAGAGAAAGTATTTCATTGGCTTTATCAATGTTGTTTTTATTTACAATCTCATTTAAAAATGAAACTCCCAGCATACTCATAAATGCACCAGGCACACCATGGCCTGTACAATCAGCCACTGCAAAAACCACTTTGGTATCATTTTTAGATATCCAGTAAAAATCACCACTCACGATATCACGGGGTTTAAATAAGATAAAATGGCCGGGCAATACATCCTGAATGTATTTTTCCTGGGGCAACACTGCGTTCTGAATTTTACTTGCATAATGAATGCTTTCCGTGATGAATTCTTTTTGTTTGCTGATCTGGTCCCGCTGCTCGGTTGCCAGGTTTCGTTGTTCCTGTATCTCTTTGTTCTTCTGTTTTATCTTTTCATTTTGTTCTGCAAGCTGGCGATTGGTCTCCTGTTTTCTTTTATAGTTCCGGTATATCAGGTATGCCAACAGAAGCATTAATATAAACCCGGCCACGAACGCATTGGAAATGATTTTTTGCCTGCCCAGCTTTGCTTCTTCCTGCTCTTTTTCAAATTCTAACTGGCGTTGTGATTTGTCAAACTCGTATTGCATTTCGAGCTGGGTGATCTCTTTGACATTCAGGCTGTCTTTCAGTTCAGAGTATTGTTTATAATAATCAAGAGAGGTATGGTACTGCCCCAATAATTCCGTGATCTCGGACAGCACTTTATAATTGTTCCGTATCTCATCCTGCAAGTTTTGCTCCCTGGCGAGTTGCAAGCTCTTTTTCAAATACCCGAGGGCTGTCTGCAGTTGATTTTTTTGTTGATACAATTTTCCTATATACCTTAAAACAGAAGGCATTCCCGTGTTATCATCCAAGTCCTTTTTGATCTTCAAAGCATTTTCAAAATATTCGAGGGATCGGTCGTATTTTTTCATCCCGTAAAAAATCGTTCCCATGTTGGCGTAAGCATTCGCAACCCCATACAAATTGCCGGTATTTTTATTTATCTCCAATGTTTGAAAGCTATAATTCAATGCTTTATCAAAATCACCCAAGTTATAAAAAATGCTTCCTTTTTCTTTCAGACATAATGTAATGCCTGTTTTGATCCCTTTTTCCCTGGCAATGGTCTCATAAATGCTAAGGGACCGGTTAACATATTCAAGTGCTTTTTCATATTCACCCATTTTTTTAAACAGCCTCCCAATGTTAAGGTATGACCAGGCTTTCCCTTCTTCATCGGATTTTTTGTCATAAATATTAAGAGATTTCAAATGATAATGAATGGCTTTTTTATAATCTCCAAAAAGCTGATACACGCTCCCGAGATTCGTGTACGCACGTGCTATCTCACGATGATGCCGGGTCTCTTTAATGAAATACAATGCATTTTGATATGACTGAAGTGCCTTCTTATAATTTCCATCCAATTGATATGCATTGCCAATCCTGTTTAATGCAGAAGCTACTCCTAACGTGTCATTCAATTGTTTGCGAAGCTGCAATGCATGATTGAAAAAATCAAGTGCAGCATTGTAATCATTTTTTTGATACCAGGCAAATCCCTTGTAAAAATAAGCATCTGCCTGGTACTCGGGAATACCTGCCAACAGGCTTGAATGCAGTGCTTTTTCGGCATATTCAATGGCTTTATCCGACAGTCTTGTATCATAATATTTAGCAGAATCAAGGTAAATCTTTATTTGTTCAACCCGGGAAGTAAGTATGCTGTCTCCTGGTGTTTTGTCATTGGCTGATTCCTGAGCAGTCAACGGACATAATGAAATCTGGAAAAAAAAGAAAAAACATACTACAGGAAAACATGCATGAATATGACATAATGCAAGTATTTTTTTCTTCAAATTATTAAGATTGTTGATCATCATAAAATTAAATATAATATATTTGATGCATAAATATAAACATTTTTATGAACAGTAAAAAACAAGATAGAAATGAAATCATTCTAACAAGGGATGGTTCACACAGCTTGTATGTCCCCGGGCTCAATGAGCATTATCATTCTGTCCACGGGGCCATTGCAGAATCCTTACATATCTTTATAAAAAACGGGTTGCAGCCATTTAAAAAACCCGTGATAAAAATACTGGAAACCGGGTTTGGAACCGGGCTGAATATGTTGTTAACCTTCCTTGAATCTCAAAAGACAAGACAATCCATTCATTACGAAACCATTGAAAAATATCCCGTGGCATTTCATGTTATTCAACAACTGAATTATCCTGCCTTGTTAAACTCAGGAAAGGAAGAATTTGAACACATGCATCGGGCCGGGTGGAATAAACAGGTATCTTTAGGCAATCATTTTGTGTTCAAAAAAATACAGGGAGACATGAAAGACTGCACCATTGACACGGGAATTGATATCATTTATTTTGATGCATTTGCCCCGGGTGTTCAACCGGACCTATGGGAACAACCTGTTTTTGACCGTTTATATAGACACCTAAATACAGAAGGTATCCTGGTAACATACAGCACGAAAGGCATTGTTAAACGAAGGCTGCAAGCCACCGGTTTTCATGTAGAAAAACTGCCCGGCCCGCCTGGTAAAAGGGAAATGATAAGGGCACGGAAGACAGAATGAAGCAGCCGTAGTGCAGGCCTTCATAGCCGTCAGGCTAACGTTTTCATGTTTTTGAAATTCAGCCGGAATTATATTTATTGTATTACATTGTCCTCTACTTGTATTTTCCTTTAATCTTATAGTTTCCATTAGGCAATGGAAAATTTGGATTTGAATCAACGATAATATCTCCCTTACTTATTTTAGTCTCATTTTTTTTACTGATTTAACCCGGAAAATTCATGCTATTAGCTTTGTGCAGATACAAGGCGCCTAAGCCCGCAGACATAGTATTCTATTTCAAAGGGCTTAGCAACGAAGCAGATGTGCAAAGATAATGGTAAGCATTAACCTAAATTTGGGTTCATAACAAAACCACATACGTTTAAAACGTTTAAAACGTTTAAAACGTTTAAACCCCTCATGCTAAATCTGAAAAATAGCCAGGGGAGCGTAAAACAGCAACTGATCTCACCCCACGAACAAATCCCCTGCTACTGTATTGACAATACACCGGCCCTGGTCTGAAAGGATGTAGGTGCCGTTTTTGCATACCACGTTTCCTGTCTTCATGTAACCGGCAAGGGCATCCAGCATATATGCATAGTATGGTGCGCCAAACATGTCGCATACATAAGCAGGGTCAAGCCCCCAAATGGTTCGGATATTGGTTAAGACATAATCATTGTATGCTGTCTTGGTGTCTATTGTTTCCACGGTACAGGGAATCCTATTCTGTTCTATGGCTTCCATGTATTTTTTATTGAAAGCAATGTTCCATTGCCTCGTGGCACGGTTATAAGAATGTGCCGATGGCCCTAGCCCTAAGTAAATGGCTCCTCTCCAATACCCGGTGTTGTGTAGCGAGAACGCCCCCCCGGGTGCAAAATTCGATATTTCATAAGGAATGAACCCGTGCTGACGGGTTTTGTCTAGCAGTACCTGGTGTTGTTCAATGCAGGTGACGTCATCAACAGGCTGGAATCGTTGCTTTCGCAGGTAATAATCAAGCACGGTTTTGGGTTCAATACCCAGCATGTAAGCAGACAGGTGTTGGATATTCATTGCAAATACTTCATCGAGCTGGTGATCCCATTCTTTAGATGTCATGCCGGGAATGCCATAGATCAGGTCAATGTTGATGTTATCAAACCCTGCTTTTCGTGCCAAATCAATGCATTGGTACGACTGTTTGGCCTCGTGCCGACGGTTCAGCCATTGCAGGATTTTATCGTGGAACGACTGGATACCGATGCTCAGACGATTGATGCCCATGGATTTAAGATCGCTCAAATATTTCGCATTCAGATCATCAGGATTGGCTTCAAACGTGATCTCCGGGGTTGCTATTACCGTGTAATATTTCACCACGGCATCAAGTAGTGATTGTACCTCGTCAGGATCAAGCACAGAAGGTGTGCCGCCACCAAAATAAATGGTGTTAACAGACTGCCCGCGTAAGTAATTTTTTTGCATCCCGGCTTCTTTCAGGATGGCCCTGGCCATTCGGCTCTTGTCCTTTAATGAAGTAGAAAAATGAAAATCGCAGTAATAGCAGACCTGTTTACAATACGGGATATGTATATAAATACCTGCCAAAGCCTGCTTTATTCCCTGGTGAGTTTTTCAATAAACCGGGCATAGCCGGGGTACAGCTTGGTCAGTTGTTTCTTATCTCCCAACTCGAAGTCAACATATTCAAAAGCAGGCGATGCTGTACACCCGGCCAGGCAATAACTGTCTTTGCGTGTAAGTTCAGCAGCAAACCAATGGTTGTACGGGATAAGCACCTGTGCTATTTCGCCTTTTGCAATATTATTACCCAGTGTAATGGTTTGCAGCTCGCCCTGGCTGTTAAAAAGATAAATATTCAATGGCGCCCCAGCATAAAAATGCCATATTTCATCGGATTTTAATTTATGAAATGCTGAAAAATCATATTCCTGTAATAAAAAATATATACTACTTGCAAAGTGCCTGTCACCATCGTATCGTTCAGGAAGGGATTCTTTGGGGATCAGTTCTTTAGCACGATAATTTTCCGTGAAATATCCTCCTTCACGATGCGGCTGAAGGCCTAATTCCCCGATCCAATAAGCTGCTGTCTGATTCATATTGTTTGTTTTATAAATTTATTATGTTTTTCACGTCCCTGGTTCAATCCAGTCACCCGATGCATTGATCAGGTGGATCAGTTCATCAATGGCTTGTTCCTGTGGTATGTTTTTTTTGACAGGTTTTTTGCCTTTGAATAAAGTAATTTTCCCGGTTGATGCCCCAATGTATCCATAATCTGCATCAGCCATTTCCCCGGGCCCGTTTACAATACATCCCATTACTGCAATTTTAATGCCTTTTAAATGAGCCGTCCTTTTTTTTATTTTTTCCACGGATGACTGAATGTCAAACAATGTCCTGCCACACGAGGGGCACGAGATATAATCAGGCCGGGTCATCCTCACCCTGGATGATTGTAAAATATTGAATGTAACATTCATAATCCATTCCGGGTCTGTCCCTTCCAGGCTGTCAATCCATATCCCGTCGCCTATCCCGTCGAGTAAAACACTGCCAAAAACAGACGAAGCCCTGGCCAGGAATTCATCCAGTAATTCATTCATAAAGCCCAGTCTGAAAATCACGGGGTGCATGTTATTTGCAAAATACCAATCCATGGCCTGTTTAATACAGGATATATTTTGTTCACGAACGTGTACAACCCAGGCATAATCACCGACCGGTTGCAGGGTGTTCATGGCCTGTTCATCATTCAGGCTTTTTTCATCCAGTTCAATAAAATATGGGGTGTTATGTTTAAACCGTTTCAACGCATCGTCCCGTGCATCAATCAAAGGATACGTGCCGGATGGCAATTGTGCCCCGGCCCGCTCCCATTCTTCCAATGGAATGATACAGGATGGGGAGGCATCTCCCTGTATGTTTTCGGCCTGTTGATAATAAACAAATTCCGGCATCAAATCAGAGGCTTGCAGTTGACGAATTTGATGCGAAGACATGTTCATCCCGGCCACCACGACAGGAAAATTGTTCCCGCCAATCATAAGCACGGCTGTGGTCTCCCGTTTTTGAAAGCTGAACGGATCAAACAATGCGTTTTGTTGCAATGGTGTATTGATTCGTTTGGATGGTTGGGCACAAATTGATGTAAGGGTTTTGGCAAAGGGTATCTCGTTTTCCGGTGGTTCTGTTAGCGACACCCTAATGGTATCGCCTATTCCCTCGCTTAATAACGTACCGGTTCCAATGGCAGATCGAACACGCCCCTCCAGTCCCGTCCCGGCCTCGGTAACTCCCAAGTGCACAGGAAAATACATGCAACTATCCATCATTGTTTTTACCATCAACCGGTTCGCCTGTAGCATAGCACGTGTATTACTTGATTTCAACGAAACTACAACATCATAAAAATTCTCTTCCATGCATATTTGCAAGTATTCCATCACGGACCGTACCATGCCCCGGGGGGTGTTTCCAAACTTATCAATGATCCGGGGAGATAATGACCCGTGATTAGTCCCCAGGCGCAACGCCGTGCCATGCATTTTGCAAATGGTAAGCAATGGCAAAAACAGTTTCCTGATATGCACGGGTTGATCACCGGAAGAGGTGGATGAATTCTTTGTTTCGGCAAAATTCCCGGGATTGATACGCACCTTATCTACAATTTCAGCAGCTTTATATGCTATTTCCGGATTGAAATGCACGTCTGCTATCAACGGGATTGTATATCCCAGGCTTTGTACCCTGTTTTTTATTTCTTCCAGGTTTTCTGCCTCTTTAATGTTCCTGACAGTCATTCGGACATACTCGGCTCCTGCCTCATGGATACGAATGATCTGTTCAACCACGGCAGAGGTATCAGCCGTGTTGGCATTGGCCATAGACTGCACCCTCACCGGATGAACCCCGCCCATTGGGATTCCACCAATATTGACAGTAGATGAACTATATATAGTATGACTCATGTTTTTTTCTGACGTTATTGACAAGTACTGATTAAAAATCTATTTTTCAAACCTATTACTATGTTATTAACTTTAGGGGACTTCTATTAATTATTTTTTTTCAAAAAATAAATATAATGAATAAGGTGC
>CAYFQI010000006.1:0-28177 GCA_964345135.1 uncultured Bacteroidales bacterium | reverse complement strand
AAATTTTGAGCAACAACGAAGAAGTTGGACTTTATAGACAAACACTATTTAGTTTGTAAATACCTTTCTGCTTCTATCGCTGCTTTACACCCGGAAGCGGCAGCAGTGATAGCTTGCTTGTACACGGTGTCTATCACATCTCCACATGCAAATACGCCTGGGATGTTGGTTTTAGTGGTTTCCTGGATAACTTTCAGGTACCCGTTTTCATCTGTCTCAAGAAAACCTTTAAAAACATCTGTATTGGGTTCGTGGCCAATTGCTAAAAAGAATCCCTCAATATTGATGCGTACTTCCTGGTTGGTTCGTTTATTATATAAAACCGCACCTTCAACACCCTGGTTTCCCACGATTTCTTTTGTAGTATGTTCAAATAAAATTTCTATATTCGGAGATTGAAAAACCCTGTCTTGCATAATCTTAGATGCACGCATGTAATTTTTCCTGATGATGAGATATACTTTTTTGCAAAGGCCTGATAAGTAGAGGGCTTCTTCGGCTGCAGAATCGCCACCTCCTACCACTGCCACATTTTTATTTCTGTAAAAAAAACCATCGCATGTAGCACATGCAGAGACCCCCATGCCTCTGAACGTTGCTTCTGATTCCAGTCCCAAATATTTTGCTCTTGCTCCTGTTGCTATTATAACTGTTTCAGAAATAATTTCTTTAGATTCATCAATAATAATTTTACGTGGTTCACATGTAAAATCAACAGATGTAACAAGTCCCATTCTTATGTCTGTACCAAAGCGCTCTGCTTGTTTCTGAATATCTTTCATCATATTCGGCCCGGTAATACCATCAGGATATCCCGGGAAATTTTCAACATCAGTAGTAGTCGTTAACTGCCCACCGGGTTCCAATCCCTGGTATAATACAGGATTTAAATTCGCACGGGCAGCATAAATTGCAGCTGTATATCCTGCCGGGCCGGAACCTATGATAAGGCATTTTATTTTTTCTGTTTCATTTAATTGTTCCTTTTTATTGTTTTCATCGCCTACATTCAATTGCTCAAATAATGCCATATTTCTTGCTTTAAATGATTATTAATTTTGACAAAAATAATAATAATCAAGATTATTTTTTTGTTTTCTAATATATAATTAATTTTACACGATCGTTTTATAACGAACCCTCATTACACAAACACGAACGATCACACTCACACCAATTTCCGGGATGTAGCTCAGCTTGGTTAGAGTACACGTCTGGGGGGCGTGGGGCCGCCAGTTCAAATCTGGCCATCCCGACAAAACAGTTTGGAGCAAAAGTAGTGAGCAAGAGAAAGCAACTCATCCAAACTGTTTTTTCCTCTTGCTCAAATCCAAACTGTCGCTTATTTAAACATCATATAAAACTCCCTGATAAATCGACTTCTAATAAAACCGATAATTTTAAAACATTCAATTCCGAATATATTGTCCTGTTATTTTTCAAAATTTTAATCGTGTAATCTTTTTCTAAAACCATACATAAAATCCTATACCTCTATTTTCTAATAAATAAAAAAACTATCCAAACTCCCCGTTTTAATAAAAATAATTACAATCATAAAATCAACCCATTTTTTTATATCCAAACTTTGCATTTCCATTCAACAATATTAATTTTGGTTTTTTATTTACTGATTTATTATATATTTGTCTCTTAACATTTTTTATTCATAAAATTGCTTTTTATTATGGGAAAAAATCACAAAGAACCAGAAAACAACAATTGCATCAATATCATCGGAAATGGAACAAATATAAAAGGAGATATAAATTCAAGCTCTGATATACGAATTGACGGTAATTTAACAGGAAATGTAGACACTTCAGGAAAATTAGTGATTGGTGAAAGCGGAAAAGTCAAAGGAGAAATTCATTGCAAAAATGGGGATATTTCAGGTAAGATTGAAGGCAAAATCACAACAACTGAATTATTATCACTCAAAGCATCTTCTAAAATACAAGGTGACATGATTGTAAACCGCTTAGCCATTGAACCAGGATGTGTCTTTATCGGGAATTGTCAAATGGACTCCGAACAAACCACTTATGACAAACAAGGAAAAGAATCAAAACCCCAAACAGAATCAAAAGAACAGCCACGAGCCAAAATATTATAATTACATCAAATATACATCCATTGCATTTCAAATGATTGCAACCATTTTACTGGGTGTAATCGGTGGTATAAAACTGGATAAATGGGTCCAATGGCAGTTTCCTGTTTTTACTGTTGCACTTACCATAATTGGTGTATTTTTAAGCATATACCATAGCATCAAAGAATTCATCAAATTTTGACAACACGAATATTAAACAAGATACAACATCATGAGATATGCAATAAAAAAATATATTTTGCACATTTTTATACTATCTGTCATTTTAGCGGGTACGGGTTATCTATTATTCAATACCCTGCTGTCCGAATTTTATTTTAACCTGTTTCCTTTTCTTATCCTGGCTTTCATGATCATTTCTATTTTAGTCCATACATGTCTCGTGAGCACGATACACGAAAAACCAAAAAAATTCAACTCACGTTTTTTATTAATACTTGGACTGAAATTGTTGGTGTATTTATTGATCTTAACATCATACCTTCTGCTATCCGATAAAAATCAACCACTTCCATTTGTCAGCACATTTATTTTTTGTTATTTTTTGTATACAACATACAATATTCGAGCAATTTTTATATATTTGAACAATTTTGAAAATTTAAAAAAAATGTAAATGAATATTTCTCCTTTTTGTAAGAAAAACTGGAAATTTTTACTTTTAACCTTTATTTTCATAACAATATATTCATTCAATGGTTTTAGTTCTTCCCACGAGAATGACACCACTACATCTCATCATAAAGAAGAGAAAAAATTCAACCCCAAAGATTTTATACTCAGCAATATATATGATTCATACGAATGGCACATCATCCATTTCAACCACCATCATATTACTATTCCATTGCCCATCATCCTTCGAAGCAAGCACTCAGGATGGCATGTGTTCATGTCCAGCAAATTTCATCATGGCACAGCGTCATACAAAGGATTCCGGATCGCACAGGAAGAGCCTCATAAAGGAGATATTGTGGAAGAGTTAGCAGATGGAAGCCTATACACTCCACTCGATCTGTCTATAACCAGAATCGGGTCAGGGATATTCATCAGCTCATTACTGCTTATTTTTATCTTCATCCCTGTAGCGAAAAAATACAAAAAAAACCCTTGTAAAGCACCTTCCGGATTGCAATCATTTGTAGAACCGTTAATCATTTTCATCAGGGATAACGTTGCCGTCCCCATTATTGGCGAAAAAAAATCAACAAAATTCATGCCTTTCCTTTTAACCATATTCTTCTTCATCTTGTTAAATAATATACTCGCTCTTTTCCCTTTACTGGGTGAAGGTGCTGTAACAGGTAACATTGCAGGTACACTGGCGCTTGCTCTATTTACATTCATCGTTACAAACATAAGCGGGAATAAACATTACTGGAAGGAAAAAATCAATCCGGACGTGCCCACATGGCTTAAATTACCGATCCCTCTTGTTCCTGTTATTGAAGTAGTCGGTATGATCACAAAGCCATTTTCATTAACAATCCGGCTTTTTGCAAATATTAGTGCAGGACATATTATTAAACTTGGATTTTTGAGCTTAATCTTTTTATTCGGACAAATTCAGGCAACACTCGGATATGTTATTTCTCCTTTGTCCATCGTTTTTATATTATTTATGATGGTATTAGACTTTTTAATAGCTGTAATACAGGCGTACATTTTTACTATTTTAACTGCCTTGTATATTGGCGAAGCAACTGAAGAACCACATCATTAAATATATTATATAAATGTTTAACCTTTAAATTATAAATTATGCTATCATTATTTGTATTATTAGAAGTTTCATCACTTGCTTTGATAGGTGCCAGCATCGGAGCTGGTATTGCAGCCATTGCTGCAGCATTTGGTATTGGAAAAATTGGTGGAAGTGCTATGGAAAGTATTGCACGTCAACCCGAAGCTGCCGGAGACATCAGGGCAAGTATGATTATTTCTGCTGCACTAATTGAAGGTGTAGCTTTCTTTGCTGCAGTTGTTTGCCTGCTTGTATTATTTGTTTAATACAGTAAGTTAAGCATTGCAAGTACAATAAAGAAAATAATTAGCTATATTGACCCGGTCATAAATAGCTTCAACTAATACGCTGTGGAGTGAATTTCACTTCACAGCATATAAAATATAAACTAAAAAAATAGTCTATGGAACTAATAACCCCTGGAATAGGACTGCTATTTTGGATGGTATTATGTTTTGGCATCCTTTTGTTTATCATGAGGAAATATGCATGGCATCCTCTCCTTACTTCGATTCGTGAACGGGAAAAAACCATTAATGATTCATTACAGGCAGCCGAAATAGCCAAAAAAGAAATGGAAAACATACAGTCTGACAATGCAAAAATTATTGCAGAAGCCAAAGAAGAACGAAGCAAAATGATCAATGAAGGTGAAAAAATAAAAGACAAAATTGTTGCCGATGCCAAAATTGAAGCAAAAAAAGAAGCCGATCATATAATTCAGAAAGCAAAAGAAACCATTAAAAATGAAAAAGCTGCTGCTGTCAATGACATGAAAACACAAATCACGAATTTATCAATTGATATAGCTGAAAAAATTTTGAGAAAAAAACTTGAAGACGACAAATTTCAAAAAGATTATATCAATACATTGTTCAAAGAGATTAAATTGAATTAAGCTCCCATTATAATATGAACAGAAGTAAAATTACAGTAAGATATGCCAAAGCACTTTATTTATTGGGTGAAGAACAAAACAATCTCCCGCTTCTTTATGAAGACGTTGGAAATCTATATAATACTCTTTCACACGTAAAAGACTTCACCCTCTTTGTAAACAATCCTCAAATCACCTATGCACAAAAAATCAAAATTACGGGTGACATCTTTAAAAACAGAATCAAAGAACCAACACTCAATTTTTTACTCTTCATCATAAGAAAAAAAAGAGAATTTTACATACTTGATATCTTACGGACTTTTTTAGAATATTATAAAAGCCAGCAAAATATAAAATCTGCTATCCTCACAACAGCAATTGAAATAAACGAGGAACTTAAGAAGCAAATCATTAATATAATAAAAAAACAATATAATTATGAAGTAGAAATGAGTCACACGATTAACAACAAACTCATTGGCGGGTTTACACTTCAAATTAATGATCAATTATATGATGCAAGCGTATCAACAAATTTAAATCAAATAAGGCAAAACCTGCTGGATAAAAAAATATAATACATACATTAAACATAATAAAGTGAGACATTATGGCTAACGAGATCAAAGCATCGGAAGTTTCATCTATATTAAAACAACAATTAGAAGGATATAATATAGAAACCCAACTTGAAGAAGTTGGAACAGTGCTCCGTGTTGGAGACGGCATTGCAATCGTTCACGGGCTGACAAATGTACAGGCTAAAGAAATTGTAGAGTTTGATTGCGGTATTAAAGGCATTGCATTAAACCTCGAAGAAGACAGTGTTGGAATCGTATTACTCGGCCCTTCAGAAAAAATTAAAGAAGGCGATAAAGTAAAACGAACAAAACTGGTTTCTACAATTAAAGTAGGCGAAGGCTTGCTTGGCCGGATCATCAACACCATTGGTGAACCTGTTGACGGGAAAGGCCCCATTGGAGGAGAGATGTATGAAATGCCTTTTGAACGAAAAGCTCCCCAGGTAATTTACAGGCAACCTGTAAATCAACCTTTGCAAACCGGGATCAAAGCAATAGACTCAATGATTCCAATCGGGAAAGGCCAACGGGAATTGATTATAGGCGACCGGCAAACAGGCAAAACGGCCATTGTAATTGATGCCATCATCAATCAAAAGAAAGAATTCGACAAAGGCAAACCTGTTTATTGCATTTATGTTGCGATAGGACAAAAAGAATCTACCATCGCAAACGTAGCCAAAGTACTTGAAAAACACGATGCAATGCAATACACCACGATCATTTCTGCCCCGGCATCCGAACCTGCTGCGCTCCAATACAATGCGCCATATGCCGGGGCTGCTATTGGTGAATTTTTCAGAGACACGGGAAGAGATGCATTGGTTATTTATGACGACCTTTCAAAACAAGCCGTCTCTTACCGTGAAGTTTCTCTGCTCTTAAGAAGGCCACCGGGAAGGGAAGCGTATCCCGGAGATGTCTTTTATCTGCATTCAAGGCTTCTTGAAAGAGCAGCCAAAATCATCGAATCCGATGAACTGGCACAAAAAATGAACAACCTGCCTGAATCTATCCGGACCATGGTCAAAGGAGGTGGTTCATTAACCGCACTTCCTATTATCGAAACCAAAGAAGGTGATGTTTCTGCCTATATCCCAACCAATGTAATATCCATTACAGACGGCCAAATATACCTCGAAACAGAATTATTCAATGCGGGAATCAGGCCTGCCATCAATGTAGGTATATCTGTATCACGTGTTGGTGGAAATGCCCAGATCAAATCCATGAAAAAAGTAGCCGGAACGCTCAAACTCGACCAGGCACAATTCCGTGAACTTGAATCCTTTGCAAAATTCGGATCAGACCTCGACGAATCCACTAAAAACACCATTGACAAAGGAAGAAAAAATGTAGAAATACTCAAACAAAACCAATACTCACCAGTATCTGTGGAAGAACAAATAGCCATTCTGTTCTGTGGCACAAAAAGTTTACTGAAAAAAGTTCCCATAGACAAAATAAAAGAATTTGAACATCATTTTTTACAATACATCAGAACACAACACCAGGATGTGCTAGATCAACTCAAAGAAGGAATTATTGATGAAAAAATTGGCGAAAAAATCACACAGGCAGCAAATGAAATTGCAGCAGATTATGAACAAAAAGAACAAGAAAAACAACAAGAACAATAACAGATAACAAACTGTATGGAAAGTTTAAAAGACATAAGGAACAGGATCAATTCCATCACCTCTACGCGGCAAATCACCAATACAATGAAAATGGTGTCTGCTGCCAAATTCAAAAAAGCACAGGACAGAATTACAAATCTTCGTCCATATGCAGATAAACTAAATGAGATACTCCATAATCTGAATAAAAGTGCTACTATTGATGACAATACTTTCACTGAAATACGTGATCCGCAAAAAATACTTATTGTTGTAATTACATCCAACAGGGGATTGTGCGGCGGATTTAATCAGGCAGTGATTAACTCAACAATCAATGTAATTGAAAATAAATACAAAGAACAGCATGATAATAATAATGTAGAACTTTTAATACTTGGAAAAACAGCTTATAACTACCTAAAAACCAGAAAATATCGCATTGTTGATGAAAACAATGATATATATGACCATTTAACATTTGATAATGTTCTTCCTATTGCTGAAGAACTTATGAAAAATTTTGCGAAAAAAAAATACGACAGAATAGAATTAATTTACAATAAATTTAAAAATGCAGCAACTCAACTATTAACCGTTGAACCATTTTTGCCTATAACTGTTGAAGAAGACGAAAAAGAAAATCAAGAAATTACAGAATCACAAGAAGTCTTTAGTGATTATATTATTGAACCATCAAAAGTCTATATTCTCAACGAACTTATTCCTAAATCACTTAAATTACATTTTTTCAGAACACTATTAGATTCAAATGCTGCTGAACACGGGGCGAGGATGACAGCTATGCAACAGGCTACTGACAATGCCACTGAAATGCTTGAAGAACTCAGACTGCAATATAATAAAGCCCGTCAAGCATCTATTACAGCTGAAATCCTTGACATTGTTAACGGAGCAGAAGCATTAAAAGGATAAATTGGCTTTTTGAAGACATTTCCGCTTTATTCTATAATCACATCAGATCACTTCATATTTACTCTTTCAGTTTTCGAAAAACTGAAATGTATCATATTAAAAAATAGACAAAACAATAAATTTATGGTATAAAAATTGATTATTGGAAAAAAATAAATATTTTTGTATTCTTTTTAGAAAAAACAAATAAATTAAAAAAATAAAACATTATGCAAATTACACAAGAAGAAAAAACAAAGCTCTTCAAAAAATATGGTAATAATGAAGCTGATACCGGATCAACTGAATCTCAAATAGCATGGTTCACAAAAAGAATAGTGTATCTTACAAATCACTTAAAAACCCATAAAAAAGATTTCGACACACAACGTTCGTTATTAAAACTAGTCGGCAAACGGAAACAACTACTTAATTACCTGAAAAACAAGGAAATAAATAAATACAGAGAGCTTATCAAAGATTTAAAAATCAGGAAATAAACTGTAAAATATTCCATCCGGATATTTTACAGTTTTTATTTTCTATCAAAAAAGTCAAATATATCAACTGAGCCATGACAAAATTTTGTTACACTATTCCCGGCTACATTGGGATAAATGACCTTTAGAAAAATTAAAAATAAACATATGAACATTATTGAAAAAAACATTGAACTAAGTGATGGAAGAACCATTACTATTGAAACAGGAAAATTAGCAAAACAAGCAGATGGCTCTGCATTGGTTAAAATGGGTAAAACAATACTATTAGCCACTGTTGTATCTGCAAAAGAAGCCAGGGAAAATGTTGATTTTATGCCATTATCCGTTGATTACAGGGAAAAATTTGCATCCACGGGCCGTTTCCCCGGGGGATTCTTAAAAAGAGAATCCAGGCCATCAGATTACGAAATACTCATTTCACGTTTAGTAGATAGGGCTTTAAGGCCATTGTTCCCCGATGACTATCATGCTGAAACATTTGTGAGCATCACTTTAATGTCAGCCGATAAAAATATTATGCCGGATGCATTGGCAGGACTTGCAGCATCCGCTGCCCTTAGTGTATCAGATGTACCGTTTAACGGACCTATTTCCGAAGTACGGGTTGCCAGAATCAATGGAGAATTTAAAATAAATCCGACCTTCAGTGAATTAGAACAAATGGATATTGAATTAATGGTTGCTGCAACCGAAGAAAATATCCTAATGGTGGAAGGCGAAATGAAAGAAGTTTCCGAACAAGAGATGATTGATGCTATAAACTCAGCACATGAAGAAATAAAAAAACACTGTAAAATTCAAAAAGAACTTACCAAAGAAATAGGCATAGAAAAACGGGCCTACCAACATGAAGAACATGATGAAAACCTAAAAAAAGAAATTGCAAAAAACTATTCTGATAAAATTTATGACATTGCAAAAAACAAAAAAACAAAAAAAGAACGAAATGATGCACTCCATGATCTTGGAAAAGAATGTCTTAATTCTTATGAGGAAAATGAAGAAATAAACAAAAACCTTGTATCCAAATATTTTGGAGATGCTGAAAAAACAGTGATCAGAAATATGATCCTGAATGACAAAGTACGATTAGATGGAAGAAAAACAAATGAAATCAGAGATATTTGGTGTGAAATAGATCCATTGCCAGGCACCCATGGTTCATCTATATTTACACGAGGCGAAACACAATCGCTAACAACAGTAACACTGGGAAGTAAATTAGACGAACAAACCATAGACCAAGTACTCATCCAGGGAAGTGAAAAATTTGTGTTACATTATAACTTTCCACCCTTTGCAACAGGAGATGCAAGGCCTGCCAGGTTTTTGAGCAGAAGAGAAGTAGGCCATGGAAACCTTGCGCACAGAGCCATTAAAAACATTATGCCGGATGATTCTGAAAACCCCTATACAATCAGAGCTGTATCTGACATATTAGAATCCAACGGATCTTCATCAATGGCAACCGTTTGTGCTACTTCTATGGCACTTATGGATGCAGGAGTACCAATTAAAAAAAGTGTTTCCGGGATTGCCATGGGATTAATTACAGACGAAGTTGCTTTAAAAGGCGATTTTAAAAATGGTAAATTTGCCATTCTATCTGATATATTAGGCGATGAAGACCATCTGGGAGACATGGACTTTAAAGTTACCGGAACCAAAGACGGTATCACTGCATGTCAAATGGATATAAAAGTTAATGGTCTATCTAATGACGTTTTAATGCAGGCTTTACAACAAGCAAAAGAAGGCCGTCTGTATATTCTAAGCAAATTAGACGAAACCATAAATGCTCCGCGCATAGAACTTAAACCCCATGCCCCTAGAATTATACATAAAAAAATCCTACGGGATATGATAGGTGCAATCATTGGCCCGGGCGGACAAATCATCCAGGATATCCAGAAAAAAACAGGAGCCACTTTAGCCATTGATGAAATGAGCGGTGAAGAATCAGAAGCTTTCGTACAAATTTCCGGTGAAGGCAAAGAATCCATAGAAGCAGCTCTGAAAAGAATTGAAGAAATTGTAAGAGTTCCTGAAAAAGGAGAAATATATAAAGGAATTGTTAAAACAATCGTTCCTTATGGAGCTTTTGTTGAAATCTTTCCCGGAAAAACAGGTTTATTACATATTTCTGAAATAGCATGGAAAAGAATACCTTCAGTTGAAGATATTTTAAAAGAAGGTGATGAAGTAGAAGTAAAATTGCTTGAAATAGATGAAGCATCGGGAAAACTCACTCTGTCAAGGAAAGTGCTATTACCTAAACCGGAAAAACAAGACCAATAAACCAAATAAAAAATTTTTTTATAAAAGAATTTTAAAATTTTAACATATATTTTTTTTCTTTTTGTTTAAAATTACTATGTTTGTAAAAACATACATTATTGCACTTAAATTAAAAAATTGTAAACCAAATAATTTGAGAACCATGGAAAAATCAAGACTAAATTTAGTAATATTAATCGCTTCCGCAATCATGCTAAGCAGTTGTGGCGGTATTAATAAAATGAAAAAACAGTATGGAGAGGTAAAGTACAATGTAACTCCTTCCCCTCTTGAATTACACGCAGGAAAAGTTGCTGTAGACATTAAAGGAAACTTCCCTGAAAAATTTTTCCACAAAAAAGCTATTTTGGAATTAACACCAGTATTAAGGTATAATAATGGCGAAACTACACTGGAAAGTGTTACATTACAAGGTGCAAATGTAGAAGCAAACAATAAAGTAATCTCTTTTGATGGTGGCGGAAACTTTAGCTATTCTGATACCATTGATTATGTTGATGACATGTTCAGATCAGACCTTATGGTAACAGGTGTTGGCTATCTTCAGGGAAAAGAAGATGCTAAAGCTCCGTTTGACTCTTTAAAGATTGCCGAAGGGATTGTTGCTACTTCTGATTTAGTGCAAAATACACCGGAAGTAATCATGGAACCCGACCAATTCCAACGAATCACAGAAGAATCATTAAAGGCTGACCTTCACTATTTAATTGAAAGATCAAATCTGAGGTACAACGAGTTAACACAAGAAGATATTAAAACACTTGAAAACATGCTGAAAGAAATCAGCAAAAGTAAAAAAATGAAATTTAAACAAGCTAAAATATCTTCTTATGCCTCTCCTGACGGGCCAATTGACTTAAATGAAAGGCTATCACAAGGAAGAAAATCAAGCGCTTCAAATTATCTCAATAAAAAGGTAAGAGCTTCTAACATTGAAGCTGAAAAACAAACAGATTATGAGTACAAAACAACAACCGAAGACTGGGAAAACTTTAAAGATCTGGTACAAAACTCTGATATTGAAGACAAAGAACTTATATTAAGAGTATTATCAATGCATTCAGATCCTGAAGTCAGGGAAAAAGAACTTGAAAATATGGCAGCTACCTGGAAAGTATTGGCTGATGATATTCTTCCTAAACTCAGACGTTCCGAAATATTCGTGAATTTTGAAAAAATTGGATACAGTGATGAAGAAATATCCGAATTATCTAAAAATAACCCGGATACTTTAGCCATTGAAGAAATGCTTTATGCCACTACTCTCACGGAAGATATGGCTATGAAACAAAGCATCCTGGAAGCTGCAACAAAAAAATATCCTGATTCTTACAGGGCTTACAATAATTTAGGTGCATTACATTTTATGCAGGGTAATATGAACCAGGCTAAAGCTTTATTCGACACTGCAAAAGGTATCAAAGACACAGATGCAGTAAATAATAATCTGGGTGCCATTGCTCTTAAAAACAATGATCTGCAAAAAGCCGAAGAAT
Organism: uncultured Bacteroidales bacterium; assembly: GCA_964345135.1. Classification (GTDB taxonomy): domain Bacteria; phylum Bacteroidota; class Bacteroidia; order Bacteroidales; family JBBRXJ01; genus CAYMKE01. The sequence goes on along the minus strand of CAYFQI010000006.1, from coordinate 16,025 downwards.
TATTCACATCTGCAATGGGTGCAGGAGACGCTGTGAATTACAACCTCGGAATTGTAAACATCATAAATGCAAAATATGATGAAGCTGTAAATTACTTTGGAAATGTTTGCAAAGCAAATGCAGGCTTGGCTAAAATCTTACAGGGAAATACTGAAGAAGCAGTCAAAAACCTTGAATGTATTGAAGAGCCTGACGCAGTGGTATATTACATGAAAGCAATCATCGGTGCTAAAACAAATAATGACAACATGTTCTATGAAAACTTAAGAAGCGCCGCTGCAAAAAGTGAAGAACTTAAAAAACGTGCTGCCCACGACATTGTTTTCGCTAAAAAATATTCAAATGACGAAACTTTCAAATCAATAGTTGAATAAATACGAGAAATTTTAAAATAAAAGAGGCGGTCTATTTTGACCGCCTTTTTTATTTTATATGCTATTATTAGCAGTTTTATGATTTATAGGGATTCTATTTCATACTTGCCCGCTTCATATAAAAATCCCATAAAACAATGCCGGCACTTACAGCAATATTAAACGAATGCTTTGTGCCAAATTGTGGAATTTCAATAGCACCATCACAAATATCTACGATATGTTGACTGACACCTTTTACCTCATTTCCAAAAACAAATGCATACTTTTTATTTTCAGGTTTAAAACAATCTAAAAAAATACTTTTATCTACCTGCTCAATGCAGTAAACTGAATATCCTTCCGCTTTTAATTTTTGAACCGCTTCGTTTGTATCATTAAAATAATCCCATGACACCGTTTCTGTTGAACCTAAAGCTGTCTTCAATATTTCTTTATTGGGTGGGACAGCTGTGATTCCACATAAATAAATATGCTCCACTAAAAAAGCATCTGAACTCCTGAAAACAGAACCTACATTATTCGCACTCCTTATATTATCCAGAACCATTATTAAAGGTGTTTTATCAGTAGATTTAAATTCTGAAACAGACTTACGCCTTAATTCACTATTCTCCAACTTCTTCATCAATAGTTTATATTATAAGAATTTAATAATTCAGGTTAATTTTCTTTAAAAATATATGATAAAAAATATAAAATTCGTTAAATTAACAGAAACGTAAATATAACGTAACAAATTTTAAATACAAAAAACTATATCTGTCCATCAAATGAGCATTAAATTAAATATAATATCTTTTTTAATGATTATCCTTTTCATACCTGTGAATGGACAACCTGTCATAGATACCGGATATTATTTCAATAATCACCAGGTACTTGAAGCAAGAGTTGAAGATGGAGATACCATTTTGGTTGATAATATTGATCAAATTATTGTTTTTTCCGAATACACATTTGACAGTAAACGTGATTACCGTAAATACAGAAAATTAGTCAGGGATATTAAAAAAGTGCTGCCCTATGCAAAATTGGCAAAGGAAATATTAAAAGAAATGAATAAAAAATTTGTCACCCTTGAAAAAGAAAAAGAAAAAAAACAATACATTAAAAAAGTAGAAGACCGGTTAAAAGAAGAACTTGAAGATGAATTAAGAAATTTAACCATGAAGCAGGGGTTTTTATTAATGAAATTAATAGACCGTGAAACAGGTGATACATCTTATGAACTCATAAAAGAAATGAAAGGCTCGATCTCAGCTATTTTCTGGCAAACAATTGCAAAAATATTCGGTTCAGACCTGAAAGCCGAATACGACCCGGGTGGAGAAGATCACTTAATTGAAGAAATCGTTAAACGAGTGGAAGCCGGGCAATTATAATTTTACATCATGCTTTTTTTTAGTCTAACCATTTCATTAAAATGCCACGAATATTCATAGGAATTAAATTGAAAGAAACCATTTCAATGAAAAGAATCCGGGACGAATTCATAGTTCATTTGAAAAATGAACATATAAAATGGGTTGATCCGGGCAACTATCACCTTACATTAAAATTTTTGGGCAATATTAATGAAAATGAGATTTTTACAATTGTAGATTGCATGGAACAAATTGGAAAAATAACTCCTGCTTTTACTTTACTTCTTAGTAATACAGGACTCTTTAAAAACATAAGCAAACCCCGTATATTATGGATGGGGATTGAAATGAATGAAGTATTAAAAAAATTAAATGAGAATATTGAAAATGAACTTTTGAAAATAGGATATCCAAAAGAAAACAAATCGTTTAATCCTCATCTGACATTTGCCAGGATAAAAAAGATAACTAATACCTCGGTATTGAGGACATTACTTGCAAAATACGATCAATACAAGATCAATGAATTCAAAATAGAAGAATTCATTATTTTTGAAAGCATCTTAAAAAATAAAAACCCTCTGTATAAAGAATTAAAAAAGATAAAACTATACCCCATTCCGTTTGATAATAGTAGATAAGGTATAAATAAGAATTTTAAAATCCAAAAAAACAGACATGTTTTCCATATAAATCAAATCGTATCGCAATCGTTTGATCATTTGGTCTACATTTTCTGCATAACCATATTTAACCTGTCCAAGTGATGTAATGCCTGGTTTTATCTTATGTAAATGAACATAATGCGGTGCTCGCTGAACGATCTGGTCAATAAAAAATTTTCTTTCTGGCCGGGGCCCGACAAGCGACATATCCCCTTTCAAAACATTTATAAAATTAGGAATCTCGTCAAGCCTGGCTTTTCGCATGATATTACCTAAAGGTGTAATTCGCTGATCACCTTTGCATGATAGTTTTGGGCCTTCAGATTCAGCATTGCAATACATCGAGCGGAACTTATAGATTTTAAAGGGCTTACCATGTTTACCTATCCGGTAATGACTATAAAATACAGGCCCCTTTGAAGTCAGTTTAATCGCTATCATTAACCCTATACATAATGGCGAGAGGATAATTAAAGCTAGCAAAGAAAACGTTATATCCATAAAATGTTTAACGCTTTTTTCCCAGTTTGACATTAAATTATTTGACAGCTCAACCAATGGAACACCTACAATAGAACTCAATTTAACGCTCCCTGTTATAATATCATACATATCAGGGATCACACGAATATTCACATTATGAATACTCAGGTTATTAACAATTTGATTGATCTTCTCGTGCTCAGAAGACTCTATTGCTATGATTACATCCTCAATTTCATATTTATCAATCAGCTCAGTCAATTGGTTTATTTTTCCTAAATAAGGAAGATATTGTTTTAAGCTAAAATCAGACCCTGCATTCACACTCACGAAACCAATAAATTTATTCCCTGTGGTTTTAAATTGCTTGTTTATATCCAGGTAAGTATCCAATGCTTTTTTGTTACTGCCAATTAATAAAGTATTGAATGCTATATCACCCTTTTTAACTTTTCGGGATGTTCGTGATGTAATATAGGCTCTTGGAATATAAGTAAATGTAAAATGTATCCCAAATAACGTTAAGAAAAACACGTAATAACTATGATAAGAGTGAATAATATCATCTAATAGTAACGCAAAAAACAAGATAATCACTCCCAAAAATGTTGTGCCTAATGTTTGTCCCAGTTCATTCAGGCGCGATTTCCTGAAAACATTCACATAATATCCTGAAGCATAATACAATAACACCCAATACATGGCAACAAAGACAATCCCTAAAATAAAATTAGGGTCAGACCATATTTCGATACGATGACTTATTGATTCTGATACCACGTAATACTTGCGAAATATAAAAAAAACCGCCCAACTCAATGAAGCTGAAATAATATCTGCCAGTACATACTTGGTAACCTGTGCTTCCCTATCCATGAATTCCTTTTTATTATTATATTATATCGCCAAAAAACAATAAATATTGTTTAATATTCATTTTAATTTTAATTTAATTTAACATAACGTATTTATACCTTGCATGGTTCAAACAATCAAAACATTTTATACTAAAATCAATCTATTTAACTTATTATCAATTGCAAAAGACTTTTCCAAAACAAGCCTGTTCCGTTCCAAATCAAACAATGGATTGGATGCATGTATAGCATACAAAAATTGTTTAAATTCCTGTATCCTGGGATTATTAATTTTATTGTTTGTTTTTAAATACATAATATCATGATATTTTTGTAATGAATCATCTCTGTCATAAAATGTTTTAACCCATCCTGTTTTGTTTAACAAATCAACGTTTACATGTGATCTTTTTTGATAAAAAGAAACCTCATACATATTCTTATATGAAGTTTTATTCAGTATAAAATCAGCTATATCTCCATTGTCAAATTCCATGAACACATTTGCAATATCCACCGCAGTTTCATTGACAGAAATCCCGTGTGTATAAATCTTAGATACCCCGGATTGAATCATTGAACAGACTAAAAACATATCATGCATTAACCTGTCAAGAACTGTTAAACCAGTGCAATGAGCTCCGGAATAATGAATTCTATTTCGTGTTTGTATATATAAAGGTGGTTTTAAAAATTCTTTGGCAGCCAGGTATGCGGGATTGTATAAATATTTATTATATATTTTAACACGAACATTGGCTTCATTTTTCATTTTAATTAAATAATCCAATTCTTCGATTGTAAAATTGGTAATCAAGTGATCAATCAATACATGTTTAGAATAACGCAGTGCTTTCTCGATCAAATAAAAATGATTCACGTTCAGTTTAAAAACAACAGCATCAACGACCTGGAAAAGTTCATCCGCAGTGTCAACAACTTTAACATCTAAAAAATTATCGGTATTTTCATTTAGCAACATACAGGCTGGATCATAAAGGCCTGCTAACTCGTAACTGCTCAACGCATTAATTAGATGAATATCATCAATACACTTAGATATTTCTCCTATTATACCAATTTTTATCATAATTTTTATTAATTAAATAGTGTCCCGTCTATAAATGCAAGTGTTTGGATCAGAATGTTCGATACAAGGATCGCAAAACCCCAAAACGCAGGGTTTCCCGACGTGAATGAGCAATTTTGGAGCAAGCATAACGAAGTTAAGCGGACATTATGAACAAACACCAATTAACAAACATAAATGTATTTTTAATATTTGGTTAAATTTTTGTGAATTATTTATTAACCTGTTGCTGTTAATTAATTAAATTTATGATTTATTTTTGCATCCAAACAGGAAAATATATGGAAGATACATTCAGACATAAAGGATTACGCCAAAAACTTGTTGAACAACTTATTCATAAGGGCATACAGGATAAAAGAGTACTGGATGCGATCAACAAGGTTCCGCGTCATCTTTTTATGGACAGCAGTTTTATTAATTTTGCATACAAAGACCAGGCATTCCCTATTGGTGCGGGCCAAACCATATCACAGCCATACACGGTTGCAAGGCAAACCGAATTATTAGAAGTAGAAAAAAATGATAAAATACTTGAAATTGGTACAGGTTCTGGATACCAGGCAGCAGTGTTATTAGAACTTGGTGCCAAAGTGTATACCATTGAACGCCATAAAGAGCTTTATCTAAGAGCACAATCCTTACTGCCCAAAATCGGCTACAAACCACATTTCTTTTACGGTGACGGGCATGAAGGCAAACCATCTTACGGGCCTTTTGATAAAATTCTTATTACAGCAGCTGCACCGGAAATACCCAAGAAGCTGTTTCAACAATTGAAAACAGAAGGAAAAATGGTGATCCCTCTTGATAATGCTGGTACTCAAATCATGACTGTTTTAGATAAAAAAAATGAGGATAATTATGAAAAAACAGAACATGGTTTATATACCTTTGTGCCAATGAAAAAAGGAACAAATTAGTGTTTGTCTATAAAGTTTGTTAATTTGAATCATAATGTTCGATAACAAGTCTTACAAAAACCAAATAATGCACGGTTTTATGATGTAAATGAGCAATTTTTTGACATATAAAATAACGTCTTGAAGGCATTATGGACAAACACGAATCAAACTATTTATAAATCTCATTAATCGAATGTTAAAAATTAAAAAATTTATATTCAGCCCATTCCAGGTCAATACTTATATACTTTATGATAATCATTTAAATGGAATCATTATTGATCCTGCATTTTATGATGATACAGAAAAAAAACTATTCATGTCATTTATGAATGATCATCAAATTACTCCGGATAAAATAATCGCCACTCACGGACACGTTGATCATATTTTTGGAGCCAGGTTTTTAAATCAAACATACAATAAACCATTACTTATCCATCCTGATGATCAATTTTTAATAAATGATGTACAGGCATTTGCTGCAATGTTTAGTTTAAATGCCGAGCCTCCTGAAAAAACCGCACCAATCTCTGAAAAAGACACCCTTAAATTGGGTGATAGCTCCATAAACATTATCCATGTGCCAGGACATTCCCCCGGCAATATTGCACTATATATAAAAGACCAAAATATACTTTTTTGTGGCGACCTGCTCTTTCATAGAAGTATTGGCCGGTCTGATCTGCCCGGCGGAAATCAGGCAACACTTATCCATAGCATTAAAAATAAAATATTTTCCTTGCCTGATGAGACAATCGTGTATTCAGGCCATGGTGATGAGACAACTGTAAAAGAGGAAAAAAACTTGAACCCGTTTACCGGGTAATTGATAACTTACTTTTATTAATTTTGCATTGTATTTGATCCAATCAATTTCATTACTTTTATAAAGCAAACATGAATCAATTAAAAATTGTATTCAACAATCTCACTTTAGCATACTAAAAAATATTTTCGAATGAATTATAATGAATTTACATCCAGACATATTGGGCCTCGTCAACACGAAATAGATAAGATGCTTAAGGCGATTAATGTAAACAACATGAATGAACTTACCCGAAAAGTAATACCTTCGGAAATCATTATTAATGAACCTCTTAGGATTAGCAAAGGAATGAGTGAACACCAATTTCTGAACCGGATAAAACGTGTTGCAAATAAAAATAAATTATATAAAACATATATTGGAATTGGATATTATAACACCATTATGCCGGCCGTGATTAAACGTAACATTCTTGAAAATCCTGCCTGGTATACTCCATATACCCCGTACCAGGCTGAAATATCACAGGGCAGACTCGAAGCCTTGTTAAATTTTCAGACAATGGTAACAGAACTCACCAATATGGAAATTGCCAATGCTTCAATGCTTGATGAAGCCTCAGCTGCTGGCGAAGCCATGTTTATGATGTACCAACTCCGATCGCGCGATGCACAGAAAAAAGGAGTCAATGCTTTTTTTGTTGATAAAAATGTATTCCCACAAACAATTGATGTTCTTAAAACAAGGGCCGAAGCACTCAATATTGAACTGATCATAGACAATGCTGAGCAGTGTGAGTTTGGCCACGGCCTTTTCGGAGCCCTAATTCAATACCCCGATGCCTTTGGAAACATCAATGATTATTCGAAATTTATTGATCTCATGCACCAACACGATGCATTAGTAGCTGTATCATCAGACTTATTAAGCCTTGCATTACTTACCCCACCAGGAGAATGGGGTGCTGATATCGTGCTTGGTTCGGCACAACGATTCGGAACACCTTTAGGTTATGGAGGGCCGCATGCTGCATATTTTGCAACAAAAGAAAAATATAAACGAAAAATACCCGGCAGGATCATAGGAGTATCCATGGATAAACAAGGATACCCGGCATTGAGAATGGCAATTCAGACAAGAGAACAACATATAAAACGTGAAAAAGCCACCTCAAACATTTGTACAGCACAGGCGCTGCTGGCTACGATATCCGGAATGTACGGCGTTTATCATGGTGCCGATGGCCTGAAAGCAATTTCCATGAATATCCACCAATTGGCAGTTGCATTGTCAGAAAAACTGAAAAAATTGGGATTCAGACAATTAAATGAAAACCATTTTGATACATTAAAAATACAAATACCAAAGGAAATCAGTCCCATTCAAATAAAAGATATTGCGCTCGACAGGGGTGTAAACTTCCGTTATATTGACCATCAAACAATTGGAATAAGCCTGGATGAGACTACAACCATTGATGATATAAACTGGATTAACCAAATTTTTTCAATTGCAGCAAAAGAAAAATATAAATCCATTGAACACCCTGCAAAACATAATGTGGACGATCGTTTCGTCAGAAAATCCAACTTCATGCAACAAAGCGTGTTCAACGAATACCGGTCTGAAACAGAAATGATGCGGTACATTAAACGATTAGAACAAAAAGATTTTTCACTGGTCCACTCCATGATCCCGCTTGGCTCATGCACGATGAAGCTCAATGCAGCAGTAGAAATGATGCCGTTAAGCTGGGATAACTTATGCAACATACATCCCTTTGTTCCGCTTGACCAGTCAGAAGGATACCAGGAGATCATGAGTGATTTGGGGAAAGACCTGTTAAAGATCACCGGTATGGCAGCTATTTCATTTCAACCCAATTCCGGTGCTATGGGTGAATACGCCGGATTGATGGTCATGCGTCAATATCATATCCATCATTCACATCCGGATAAAAACATTGTTCTCATCCCTTCATCTGCTCACGGGACAAATCCAGCCAGCGCCGTTATGGCCGGAATGGAAGTCAAAATTGTACCCTGTGATAATAAGGGAAATGTTGATAGTAAAGAACTTAAACAATTGGCAGAAGATAATAAAAACCGCCTTGCAGGATTTATGGTCACCTATCCTTCAACACACGGTATATTTGAAAAAAACATCATTGAAATGGTGAATACCATCCATGAAAACGGGGGGCTCGTGTATATGGATGGCGCCAATCTGAATGCTCAAAACGGGTTAACCAACCTGGCCAAAATAGGAGCAGATGTTTGTCATCTCAACCTTCACAAAACCTTTGCCATACCTCATGGCGGTGGCGGTCCCGGGATGGGGCCTATCGTGGTGGCAGAAAATCTCGTGGAATTTTTGCCCACGCATCCGCTAATGCAGACCGGTGGCAAAAACGGCATTCACGCTGTAACCGGCTCGCCCTGGGGAAGTCCAGGCATTTTACCCATTTCATACGGCTACATTAAAATGCTGGGAAAAGATGGCATCCAAAAAACTGCGGAAACCGCAATACTAAATGCCAATTATATATCCAAAAAACTTAACAATTATTTCAATATTTTATATACAAATGATGAAGGCATGGTAGGCCATGAAATGATTGTTGATTGCAGGCCATTTAGAGAAACAACCGGAATCACTGAAACGGATATAGCCAAACGACTCATAGATTATGGATTTCACGCCCCTACCCTGTCATTCCCCGTACCGGGCACACTGATGATTGAACCCACGGAAAGTGAATCATTACAGGAACTTGACAGGTTTATCGAAGCCATGATCTCTATTCATGATGAAATCAAAGAAATTGAACAACAACAGGCAGACAAACAAGACAATGTACTCAAAAATGCACCGCACACAATAGAAGAAGTCACCTCCAACAATTGGGATCATGCCTATTCAAGAAAAAAAGCAGCATATCCACTCAAATGGCTCAAAGAAAGAAAATTTTGGCCATCCGTAGCCAGGGTTGATGATGCATACGGAGACAGACACCTTGTATGCACATGCGAACCAATTGATGAGTACAGGAAATCATTATATGACTAATATGGGAATAAAAATCAAAAAATTTTGTTTTTTACTATAATTATGTTATATTTTATTTGTTTTTTCATTCAAATACCTTTTAATTGAAAAACATTTATTTATACTTAATTAAAGTTTTATTACTGCATATTACTATACAGGCTCAAACACAGTATACCTTCGAAGGGAATGTGTATGACAGTATAACAAAAAATGCGTTAAAAGATGTCAATATATACATCCATGAACTTCATAAAGGCATTGCCACTAACAGCTCCGGGTATTTTGCATTTAGTCTTCCCAAAAACAAAACATACACAATAACTGCATCACATTTAGGATATAAAAATTACAATAAAACAATTTTATTAAATTCGGATCAATATATAACTATTTCTTTATCCTCTTTATCCTATACAACCAAAGAAATTGAAATAAAAGCTAATAAGGGAAATACTAATATAACCAGCACAAAAACCGGTGAAAAAAAATTAACAACCAAAAAAATCAAAAATCTTCCTGTATTCATGGGAGAAATTGACCCGTTAAAGACAATTCAATTACTTCCCGGCATACAGTCAGCAGGAACAAGTATGGGGGGAGGGCTTAACATACGTGGCGGTTCTCCCGGCCAAAATATGATATTACTGGATAATGCAAATATATTTAATCCTTATCATCTGATGGGTTTTTTCTCTGTATTCAACGGAGATGCTATAGAGCATATCAACTTGATTAAATCAGGAATTCCGGCGGAGTATGGAGGGCGTTTATCTTCAATTCTCGAAATTAAAAGCAAAACAGGTGATTTTTCTCATCATAATGTCAATGGGGGTATTGGATTTATTTCATCAAAACTAACAATTGACGGCCCTGTTATACAAAACAAAGCTTCATTTTGCATCTCTGGACGTAGAACATATTTGGATTTATTAAAGCCTATTGCAGAAGACCTGATCGATCATTCTTCACTTATCTCAATAGCAACTGATTATTTTTTTTATGATCTTTCAGGAAAGCTATCAGTAATTTTATCTCCTAAAGATTATATGTATTTGACTGTATATAATGGAAATGACCGGTATGTTAACAGCCTGTCTTCAAATAATACAAGCATATCATGGGGAAATTCCATTGCTTCAATGCAATGGAAACATATATGGAATAATAAAAACGCATACGATCATAATGTTTCATGGAGTAATTACAGGTTTAATTTTTTAACGTCTCAACAAAATTATTTTTTATCATTTAATTCAGGAGCAGAAGATTTTTGTTATCAGGCGAATCTTAATATTATACAAATTCCTGACCATAAAATTAAAACCGGAGCAGGGATATCGTTTCATAACTTTTCGCCTACACGGATTAATTCAGAAATATTTGATTTATCTCTTAATTTTGACCAAAAAACCAACATCTATTCTTATGAAGCATTTATTTATGCCGGTGATGATATTCAGTGGTCTGATAAGATAAAAACAAATACCGGCATACGATATACTTTTTATGAACATATAGGTCCTTATAAAGAAATTATTAAAGATGAACAAGGCATTCCGCAAGACACAAATTATTTTAAAGATTTTGAAAGCATCTCAAGGTATGACCATATAGAACCACGAATTACTATCAGGTACCAATTAAATACAATGGCATCCATTAAAGCATCTTACACGAAAAATTTTCAGTTTATCCATCTTGGAAGCCTTCCTTCTGTTTCACTTCCAACAGATGTTTGGGTACCCAGTTCTCATAACCTTAAACCCCAATCAGGAGACCAGTATTCATTAGGATATTTCAGAAACTTCAATAACAATATGTTTGAATCGTATATTCAAATCTATTATAAACAAATGAACCATCAGATTGAATTTAAAAAAGGGGTGTTAAATAGTGCTTTTGAACAAAATTTTTATGGAAATATAGCCAAAGGGCGGGGATATGCTTATGGAACCGAATTTTACACTGAAAAGACAAAAGGACATATTACAGGTTGGGTAAGTTATACCTTATCCCGCACGATTAAAAAATTTAAAGAAATCAATAATGGTAATCCATTTCCGGCAAAACATGACCGGATTCATGATTTTTCAATAGTAGCTAAATATCAACCAGACAATAAATGGACGTTTTCTTGTAATTTTATTTTTTGTACCGGTGAGGCAGTGACCCTGCCTACCTACAGGTATTTAATTGACGGATTTATTATTAATGAATTCACAAAAAGAAATGCTTACAGAATGAAAAACTATCACCGGCTTGATATTTCCATTACATATATACTAAAAAAGAATGCCAAATTTAACTCTAGCTTAACATGTTCTATATACAATGTATATAACCGGAAAAATCCATTTTATCTTTTTTACCAGGTCTCACAAGATTTTATGAATGTTGACATTGAACAAGTGTCTCTATTCCCGGTTTTGCCTTCTCTTACCTGGAATTTTAAATTTTAAAAAATGTTTTAAAAATCAAATGAGCATGAATCAATTTATAATTATCATTTTATTCTCTGTTTTTATGTGTTGTATTTCATGTGAGGATAATATTATCAATAACTTTGAAGATCCACCGCCTAAAATTGTAGTGGACGGAATGATTGAACAAGACAAATACCCTAAAATATTTTTAACCTGGTCTACATCATTTATACAAGAGATAGATTCGAATGATTTTGTTGACCTTATAATCACAAAAGCAAAAGTAACAATTAGTACAAACGAAGCCTCAGAAGTCCTTACACTCACAAAAGACAACACTAAGTTTCCGCCTTATTATTATAAAGGAACCAAAATAAAGGGGCGGGTAGGAAAACAATATAACTTAAAAGTAATCCTTAAAGATCAAAAAGTAACCGCTTCTACAACCATTCCTGAACCTCCTGTTTTTGACAGTATTTGGTATAAGCCTCGAAAAACATCAGATACCCTTGGAAGTATTCATATAAAGTTTACTGATAATGCCGGACAAAAAAATTATTACCGTACCTTTTATAAACGATTGAATACAGACAATAAATTTTTCCCTACTTATCTTAATACTTATGATGACCAATATTTTAATGGAGAAACAATTGAATTTAGTTTATATAAAGGGTTTGCTGAAATTTCTTCAATACATCAAAACAATAAGTATTTCCGACAAAATGATACTCTTATAATTAAATTTTGCTCACTGGATAAGCAACATTTTGAATTTTGGAATGCATATCAGGGAAAAATACTAAATGCAACCTCTTTTTCTGTGTCTTCAACCAATCCGATTCCTTCTAATATAAACGGTGGATTAGGTATATGGGGAGGATATGGGGCCACTTATTATTATCTTATAACCAAACCATAAAAAAAGGCTGTTTTAAAAAACAGCCTTTTTTTATGATTTACACTGATTGTTTAGTCTTCAAAATATACATATTCTATTTCAGAGTCATAATCTTCATTTAAATCATCTATAAAATCATTGATTTCGGCTTCCAGATCAGCAAATCCTTTTTCAAAATATGATTCAATATCTGCTTTGGAATTATCCTTGAAAACAAAACGCAGGTTAACATAATAATCCGTAACCTCTTCTCCTGACCAATCCATATAAGTTTCTTCTTCTACGTATGCTTCGGTGTTGGCAATCAATTTATCATTGGATACATATTTAAGTTTAAGATTAATGTATTCATTAACCAATTCAGCATATTCTTCTTCTGTTTTCTTTCCTTCATAAGGACCGATTTCATGCATATCATTCCAAAGGTCTTTAAAATTTATGCTTCCTTCTATTTTAATGTCCATAAGGGTAAACGATGCATTGGATGTATATAATACTTTCCCTACATCTAGTGAATCATATTCATCATAATTCCATTCATTAGAATCAACAATGGTGTATGTATTGTCTTCAATATTATTTTTAGACCAGTCACCGGTGGCAGCACCATAAAGTTCTAATAATAATTTCTCTCCGTTTTTAAGTGTATAGGTAAGATCCACTAAACTAGTTGAACCAGTATAAGAAACCAAATAAACAAAGGTGGAAACAGTCAATTCAGATGAAATAGAATTAGGAATATCATCATCATTCAGTGTTAGATCAAAGTCATAAGACATTACAATATTGTTATCTATCTTAAGATCCCAATATATATCAATTGGTACTTCAACGGTATCTTCCTCTTCCAAAGGCATGATATATTTGGCCTCATAAGTAGTAAATGAAAAAACAGCATTGTTTGTACTGCTGCTTTCTGTTGCAGGAAATTCAAATACTAAGGCATTGGCATTCCCTGTTGAATCCCACTTTTGCTCTGTACTGTTCCATGTATAAGTCGCTTTGATATCATCAAAATCTTGTTCGCCCTCTGTTTTTGTACTGGCTGTGGATTTAAGCGATTTAAAAACATCAACTGCACTGGATTCGCCAGAAGTAAAAACTGCCAGTGACCTGACAATATTAAAAAATGATGATGATGAATTGGAACTTTTTAAATTAGATCCCATAGGATCGTCAAGCTCCACTAAATCATAAAAATTAGCACTAGCAGCAACTGCTTCCGTAGAAGAAAGTTCTTCCATTTGACTCACCATGTTAATACCATTTTTTTCAAGATTTTCCTTGTCCTGTTCAATGATTGATTCTTTTTCTTCTGGTTGCCCTTCATCCTTTTTACAGGAAAAGAAAACCATCATTCCTGCAAACAATAAAAATAAAACATTTTTTTTCATAATCCTTTGTAATTTAAATTATTAATAATTTTTTAGTATTAAATATATAACAAATTTAAACTTTTTTTTAATATAAATCATTAATAGAAAAAAATTTTTCCTATCAATAACAAAAAATTTACTTGGAAATTATTTTAATGTTCGTCTCTCTTATGTAAATTTTTTCTATCTAAGCCGCTTCCAGCCTATCTATTTTTCGTTTAAATTTTGGGATTTAGATAGTTGTTTTTTTCAAATCAATCGAGATTCAGAATAGAGCCAAGAGCTTTAATGATCTATAGCAATTCTCCAATCAATGTGGCAGAAGAAAAACCCCTGATCTTTACTGTAACATATTCCCCTGGTTGTTGAAACGTTTTGGGAAACACGACAAGTTTATTTTGCGATGTCCTACCCATGTATTGATCTTTTGACCGTTTCGCAGTCCCTTCTATCAATACTCTGACTTCCCTGCCCAACATTTTCCGATTATTATTTTTAGATATATCCTGCTGTAAGGCAATTATCTCGTTCAAACGCTTTATTTTAAATTCTTCCGGTACATCATCGGCATATTTATTTTCTGCAAGCGTACCCGGGCGTACTGAATACCTGAATGTAAATGCAGAATCAAAACCTACTTCCCGTATAAGTAAAAGGGTTTCCTGGTGGTCTTGTTCTGTTTCTCCACAAAAACCTGAAATAATATCTGTTGTAATTGAACATCCCGGGATTATATTCCTGATCGCTTCAATCCTGTCGAGATACCATACACGCGTGTATTTACGGTTCATGCGTTTAAGTACACGGCTGCTTCCTGATTGGCAAGGCAGATGAATGTGCTTACAAATGTTTGGATATGCCCCAATCACGTGCAATAGCTCATCAGATATATCTTTGGGGTGCGACGTTGCAAACCGTACACGCAACTCTTTCGATCTCTGGGCTACCTTTTCAATCAACTCCGGGAAATTAATCATTTTCCCCTGATCATCTTTCCATGCATATGAATTTACATTTTGTCCAAGCAGTGTCACTTCTTTATACCCATGCTGAATCAAATGATCTACTTCATTAATAATGCTGTTAATATCCCTGCTACGCTCCCGTCCTCTTGTATATGGCACCACACAATAAGAACAAAAATTATCGCACCCCCTCATAATAGATATGAATGCAGAAACATTATTTTTTCCTAAACGGACAGGGATCACATCATCATAAGTTTCTTCTTTGGATAATTCGGTGTTGATGGCAGTAGAATGACCGCATTGAATTTGTTTAAGAAGTTTATGGACATCACGATATGCATCCGGTCCTGCTACCAGATCAACTCCTTTTTCAAACAATGTTTCTTGCATCCGTTCAGCCATACACCCAATCACACCTATCATCAGATCAGGCCTTTTTTTCCGCAATTGTTTGTAATGATCAATCCTCCCCAATACCCGCTTTTCTGCATTTTCTCTAACCGCACATGTATTCATTAACACAATTTGAGCCTGATCAATATCATCTGTGACATGGTATTGTTCCTGTCTCATCAAGGCTGCTAAAATCTCACTGTCATTTACATTCATTTGACAGCCATAAGTTTCAATAAAAAAATATATTGGTTCTTGTTCTGATTGCACTTTTTCTTTCACTATTTAATATTTGGTTCAACTTGTTCTAAATGCAAAAATAATAAAGTTTAGGTTATAAACCGAGCCATAACAAATTCTTTGACACACTATTTATCCTGTATTTTAGGGGACTTCTAAT
>CAYFQI010000005.1:0-28486 GCA_964345135.1 uncultured Bacteroidales bacterium | reverse complement strand
AGAAGAAGAATTTTTGTTTTTTAATTTAGCCTTTTCTTTTTATTAATTTGACTGAATTCAAACTAATTACGAAATAATTAAAAAAAAATTGTGATTTTTTTCACAAAAAAATATGATTATATTGAATTTTAATATATACTTGTGAAACATTTCACAGTGTTATTTATACAACAATCCAAATTGCTTATCTGCGATAATAATGGTATTATATGCTCATACTAACTATATCTGATAATATAATACCTTTATATATTTTATTTAATTCTACTTTAATAAAAGTAACCTCTTAAATAATAGCAATTAGTGTCTTTTTGTCTCTTTTTATGTCTTTCCAGTATTATTGTTAAGATATCCTCAGGACGAATTTTGTGCATGAACAAAACCATCATAAATTGGCCCATATCCCAGGCTGATAATATAGGAACCTTTTCAAAGTTAAACAGTTTTTTCTAAGCCCTAAAAAACGAGTTTTTTTAAAGGCTTTTAGATATTTTTTAAATTTGTTAAAGTAGAATTTATTAACTTATTAACTCAATAACAAACAATGAAAACACGAATACTCTTTTTACTAACAGCATTTTGTCTTATGGCGAGTTCATGGACACCACCTACATTTACCATTGAAGACCAACACAACGCATACCTCGAAAAAGCCAAAAAAGCACAATTTATTTTTGAAGGCAGGGTCATTGGTTATGAAATACATCAAATAGGAAATAAAGGTTTTCCTAAATGTTATATAAGAAGAAAAGTGCAGATCACGAAAATTTACAAAGGCCATGACAGCCTGCCATTCAAGACGGTTGAAATAGTCTCCGGACCCGACTATTGTTCAGGGCCTTCCTCCGACTCTACATTTGTTACAGTTTGTGCCGGACAACGTGATATTTATATATGCAACATCAATAAACAACCCGTGCCCCCGGCTGTTAATTTTACAGCCGAAATACCCCTGAGATTGCATAAAATTGCTTTTTATCACTTAAAAGGGTTTGGAGATATTGAAAAACAATTTATTCACAAACTTAAGCAATTGCCGGGTATTGAAGTAAAAACACAAAAGAGCAACAAAAATTCGTTCAAATCAACGGCTCCTTCAAAAAAAAATCCAGGCACGCGTATATTGACGGCATCCCGGCTGAAGTATATGCCAGGATAGCAAGACAAAAAGAATGGCTTAAAAAAAAAGGCTCATCGAGAGCACAGGGCACGGCGGATTTTATCTTTGAAATGACAAACCCACGGAACTTTATGAAACCAGGGAATCCCGGGGTCAAATTCATGGAATTTGATGTAATGGTCAGTTCTACCGAAGATATTTTTGCTGTGTCGGATTTCACAATGTCCAATCCACCGCAATGGGACATGAAACCCACGCCCGTGGTTAATGGATTTGAAGTGTCCGGTGCCCCCGGCATTCCCATTGACTCCATTGAAGCAGGCACTCAAAAAGTATTGGTGATTAAAGGCGAAGGGTTTGAGAATATACGAGATACAGGGAGTGTCTTATTTAAAAATGCCGACGCTCCAGGAGACCTGATTAAGTTAGAAGAATACGACTACAATGTAGGCGCTTCACTCTCCAGGCAAACAAACCCGGGCAAATACTGGACAGATACCCTGATACGGGTATTGGTGCCGACTGTAAGTGAAGATCAAGAAAAAAACAAATACACGGCAGGCACCGGGGATGTCATTGTTCAAAATGCATGGGCAGAAGACAATACTTTGCAGGCACTTTGGGGCTTTTATAAAAAATCTTAAAACTCGGAATGACCAGCAGTTAAAAAATTGAGGGGTGGTATTTAAAATGAGATTCTTCACTATGTTCGGAATAACCAGCTATTAAAAGAGTATGGGGAGAGCCCCTCATTTTGACCAACGGGAAAAACAACCTTCTGAATGAAAACCACTTACAAAATAACCCCAAAAAAATTGTGATTTTTTTCACAAAAAAATATGATTATATTAAATTTTGATATATCTTTGTGAAACATTTCACAGTGTTATTCGTTTAACAAAAAAATATTATATATGGACAAAACAAAAAAAATATTAGCCAACTATCCGGGCCGGGGCAGAGATAAGCTAATCCCTCTCTTGCAAGATATACAGGATGCTTATGGGTTTTTGTCAGAAGAATCGATTGCAGAAGTGGCCACATATCTCCACCTGCCCACAAGTAAAATATTTGGAGTGGCGACCTTTTACAACCAGTTCCGCTTTGAGCCCAAAGGCAAATATCACATCCAGGTATGCAGGGGCACGGCCTGTCATGTATCCGGTTCATCAGAATTGCTCGAAGAGCTGAAAAAAGTACTGAAAATAGATGCTGACCAAACAACCAAAGATGGCCTCTTTAGCCTGGAAGTAGTAGCTTGTATCGGGGCATGTGGTCTGGCACCCGTAATTGCTGTCAATGAAAAATTTCATGCAAAGGTCTCTAAGGATAATGTAAAAGACATTATAGATAACTATCGAAGTAAGGAGGAACAAGAAAATGGCTGAAACAACAACTTTAAACAACAACAATATGAAAGCTGAACATCATCTCCTGATACAAGAAAACCAGGAGAAAACCGCTCTGCTCAGGCGCGAAACAGTGAATAAACCGGTGATCTATATTGGCTCGGGCACATGCGGACTAGGCGCCGGGGCTTATGAAACCATGGAAGAGATCAATCAATATATCAAAGACAAAAATATTGATGCAGAGGTTGTAGAAGTCGGTTGTATTGGTTTCTGTGCCATGGAGCCTATTGTTGACATTCAGCTCCCGGGTAAAGCACGGGTTTCATTTGGGAATGTTAAACATGACCTTGTTGCAGCCATACTTGATGATATATGGAATGACACAATAAATAAAGAGCATGTGCTGTTCCAGTTTGCCGATAATAAAAATGAACCATGGGATCAGGTGCCTTTATTTAAAAACCACCCGTTTTTCAAAAAACAATTTCGCTGGGTTTTGAATAATTGCGGACTGATGGATCCCAAGAGCATTAACGAATACATTGCCCGTGGAGGATATAAAGCGTATTTAACCATGCTCGAAGACAAAACACCTGCCGAAATTATAGATATGGTTACTGAAAGCGGCTTGCGCGGCAGAGGCGGCGGAGGATTCCCTGCCGGCAAAAAATGGCGGTTTGCCCGTGATGCAGACAGTGAACAAAAATATTTGATATGCAATGCCGATGAAGGTGACCCCGGTGCATTTATGGACAGGGCCGTGATTGAAGGCGACCCGCATAAATTGGTGGAAGGAATGGCCATTGCAGCTTATGCCATTGGCGCATCCAAAGCATATGTATATATCAGGGCAGAGTATCCTCATGCCATTGAACGTTTAAAAAAAGCCATACAAGATGCCAAAGAGTATCATTTACTAGGTGAGGACATTCATCATAGCGGATTCAATCTCGATATTATCATCAAAAAAGGCGCCGGTGCATTTGTGTGCGGTGAAGAAACAGCTCTCATTCATAGTATCGAGGGCAAACGGGGCATGCCACGCCCACGCCCCCCCTACCCTGCTGTGCAAGGCTTATTCGGAAAACCCACTGTCATCAATAATGTAGAAACACTGGCAAATGTACCCAACATCATAAAAAACGGTGCAGATGCATTTAGCGCTGTGGGCACGGAATATTCAAAAGGGACAAAAGTATTTGCCTTATCCGGCAAAATAAAATATACCGGTTTGGTAGAAGTTCCCATGGGCACTTCTGTTCATGACATTGTATATACCATTGGCGGCGGCATACCAAACAAGAAAAAATTCAAATCCGTTCAAATCGGCGGCCCCTCCGGCGGATGTATTGTTGAACAAAACCTCAACATCCCGGTCGATTATGAATCGCTCAAATCAGTTGGCGCCATGATGGGTTCCGGAGGATTTGTAGTCATGGATGAAGAAACATGCATGGTGGATGTAGCCAAATTCTTTATGGATTTCATCCAGCGTGAAAGCTGTGGAAAGTGCATCCCTTGCAGGGAAGGAACACGCAAAATGCTCGAAATCCTTGAAAGCCTTACGTCCAAACCAAGAGGCAAAAATGAAGCATTAGACAGGTTCAAAGGGGTAATCATGCTTGAAAAACTGGCCCCGGTAATCCAGGAGACCTCATTATGCGGCCTCGGACAAACAGCTCCCAACCCGGTTATAAGCACCTTAACCTGGTTCAGGGATGAATATGAACAACACGTGTTTGACAGAGAATGCCCGGCAAAAGTGTGCCAGGACATGAAGACATTTAAAATAGATGTGGATAAATGTACAGGCTGTGGGCTATGTGCACGAAAATGCCCGACAGATGCCATCATTGGCTCTAAAAAAGCACCACACTTTATTGTTGATGAAAAATGCATTGCTTGCGGCACCTGTGCTAACGTATGTAAATTTGATGCAATTATTGTTGAATAAAATATAAAATATATATATCATGGCAATACAATTAGAAATAAATAACACCCGGGTAAATGCCAAAAAAGGAGAAACTATTCTTGAGGTGGCACGAAAAATGGGAATCAACATTCCGACACTGTGCCATATTGACGGTTTAATCCCTTCAGGAGCATGCAGAATATGCGTTGTGGAAGTAGAAGGATTCAATAATCTGGTGACATCCTGTTCTTACCCGGTAAGTGACGGGATGAAGGTTTTCACACATTCTTATAAAGTTGTGGAAGCCCGGAAAACCATTGTAGAACTCTTGCTGGCGAATCACCCTGATGATTGCCTTTACTGCGAACGAAACAGAAACTGTGAATTACAAGGATTGGCAGAGCAACTGAATATTACCGAACGGCGGCTTATGCCACAGGCTAAAAATGACTTTCATGTTGACCAGGCCAGTACCAGTATTGTAAGAGACCCTGAAAAATGTATCTTATGCGGACGTTGTGTACGGGTATGTGAAGAGATCGAAGCCGTATCGGCCATAGATTTCATCAACAGGGGAAGCAATACATTTATTGGCACTGCTTATAACAAGGGGATGAATGTATCCAGCTGTGTAAACTGCGGACAGTGTATCCAGGTGTGCCCTACTGGTGCGCTCATCCCAAAAAGTGATATTGAGCGGGTCAAAGATGCATTACACGACCCGGAAATCACAGTGGTTGTACAACATGCCCCGGCCGTATCAGTAACCCTGGGTGAAGAATTTAATATTAAACCGGGAAAAGATGTTGCCGGCATTATGCATGCAGCATTCCGAAGAATAGGATTCAAGCATGTATTTGATACTTCATTCTCTGCCGATCTAACCATTATGGAAGAAGCCAATGAATTGCTTGAAAGAATTAATAATGGTGGGACATTGCCTTTATTTACAAGCTGTTGTCCTGCATGGATTAAATATGTAGAAGAATTTTATCCTGATATGATTGATCATATATCTTCCTGTAAATCTCCCCAACAAATGCTTGGAGCTGTGGTGAAAAATTATTTTACTGAAGCAGCAGAAATTCCAAAGGAAAAAATGTTCCATGTGTCAATCATGCCATGTACTGCCAAAAAGTTTGAAGCCAGCAGGCAAGAAATGATTAGCAAAGGGATTGCTGATGTAGATGCGGTGCTGACCACACGTGAATTGGCCGCATTGATAAAACTCTATAACATAAACATCCAAAACCTTGCTCCCGAAGCAGCAGATTCGCCGCTGGGAATGAGAAGTACAGCCGGTAAAATATTCGGCGCATCAGGCGGTGTAATGGAAGCTGCTTTGCGGACTGCATATTACAGCATAACAGGAAAAGATAAAGAAGACCTTGCTTTCAAAGATGTAAGAGGGCTAAAAGGCAAAAAAGAAGCCAACGTCAATATCAATGGTATTGAACTGGGAGTAGCCGTAGTGAGCGGACTAAAAAATGCTGAGGAATTATTAAAAGAAATCAAAGCCGGCAGAAAGGACATTCACTTCATTGAGGTGATGGCATGCCCGGGCGGATGCATAAACGGCGGCGGACAACCTCTATCTACTGACAAAGAGACACTAAAAGCCAGGACCAAGTGCCTGTATGACCTTGATAAAAATGAAGCATTAAATACATCTCACAGCAATCCTGAGGTCAAAGAACTTTATGAAAAATACCTTGGCAATCCTTTAGGAAAAAGAAGCCATACATTGCTTCATACTACTTACAGAAAAAGGCACAAAGAGGTACTAATTTAATCATACTATAAAACTTACAATTATGGATACAATCAATATAACCATATTATTAGCGGATGATGACCAGGATTTTCTATATCAAACCAAGTTAAAGGTAGAAAACATGGGATTTAATACTATTACTGCAAGCAGCCAGAAAGAAGCTGAAAAGCTCCTTGAAAACATTAAACCCGACCTGGCCATCTTTGACCTAATGATGGAAAATGAAGACAGCGGTTTTATCTTAAGCTACCGGATCAAAAAAAAACACCCGGATGTTCCGGTGATCCTGGCTACAGCCGTAAAATCACAAACCGGGAGAAACTTCGGGTTAACATCCGAAGCGGAAAAAAAATGGATCAAAGCAGACCGCTACCTAGACAAAGACATACGCCCCGACCAATTGGAAAGGGAAATTAAAGCATTACTAAAACTATAAAACATAATAAATAATTGAAGGACATGGGCAATAAAATAAAAAACCGACAATTGGTATTTACGATGAAAGGCCGTTGCAGGGTATGCTATACCTGTGTAAGGGAATGCCCGTGTAAAGCGATCCGGATTGTGAATGGGCAGGCAGAAGTGATGACCGAGCGATGCATAGGATGTGGGAATTGTGTGAATGTTTGCAGCCAGGAAGCAAAGATGTTTTTAAACACGGTAGACGCTGTAAACGAAATGCTTCGTTCGGGTGATAAAGTAGCCGCCACTATAGCGCCCAGTTTCCCTGCCGAATTTTCAGAGTTCAACGATTACAAAACATTCGTAGGGATGATAAGGGAATTAGGGTTTGATTATGTGACTGAAGTTGCTTTTGGTGCAGATTTGGTGGCCAGGAAGTATAAAGAGATATTTGCTGACAAACAACATAAACCCATCATTACAGGCGATTGTCCTACCATTGTAAATTATATCGGGAAATACCATCCCGAATTAATCGGACAGGTCGCCCGGATCGCTTCTCCTATGGTAGCTATGACAAGAGTCATCAAAAAAAAATATGGAGACAATACCCGCGTTGTATTCATCGGCCCCTGTTTCTCTAAAAAAGCTGAATCCGATGAAGTAGATGAAGTCCTTACCTATAGGGAATTAAGAGATATGTTTGAAGCCAGTCAAATAGATCCTGTACAGGTAAAGCCATCGGATTTTGATGCCCCTGTCGCCGGACGTGGCGCCATATTCCCCATCAGCAGAGGGTTGCTCCAGGCCATTGAAATGCCCGACAATCTATTTGACGGCAATGTAATTGTATCCGAAAACAAACCCAACTTCCAGGAAGCTCTTAAAGAATTTGAATCCGGGGATGTAGCCAACCAACATTTAGAACTGCTTGCATGTGGCGGATGTATTATGGGGCCGGGCACATCCAAAAAGGGAAAAAATTATTCCCGCAGAAAAGCTGTTCGAAATTATGTGATTGAAAAATTAAAAAACTTTAACGAAAAAGTATGGGAAGAACATGTTCAAACTTATGCACAACTGGATTTCAATGAGCATCATGAAACCAAAGATCAGCGGCTGGATTCTCCTAAACCCGAAAAAATCATAGAAATACTAACTAAAATGGGCAAGGCAAATCCTGAGGATTATCTCGACTGCGGTGCATGTGGGTATAGCACCTGCTGGGATCATGCCATAGCCATTTATAAAGGGATTGCAGAAAATGAAATGTGCCTCCCTTATTCAATTGAACGCCTGCACAAATACAATGAAAAACTGGAAAAATCGAATAAAAAGCTAGCTTCGATGCAAAAGACCCTAAAAGAAAAGGAAAAACTGGCAGGCATGGGACAATTATCAGCCGGCATTGCTCATGAATTAAACAACCCGATTGGCGTAATCATCATGTATAGCAACCTGCTACTTGAAGACTGTCCCAAAGATTCTCAATTCAGAGAAGACATCGAACAAATTGTAGACCAGGCTAGCAGATGCCGGAAAATTGTAAGTGGCCTACTAAGCTTTTCACGGAAAGACCAGGTAAATTATACGGCGGTAAATGCTGTTGAACTGGTGAAACGAAGCATGCATTCATTAGTAATACCTAAAAATATAACTATTGAGTTGAATTCAGAACTAGACAATCCCATTATTATGGTAGATGAAGAACAAATAACACAGGTTTTCAACAATCTCACAAAAAATGCATTTGAAGCCATGCCTGAAGGAGGAGTGATTAAACTCAAAATCTATGAAAAAGTAAACAACTTGTACTTTATCATTAAAGACAATGGAAAAGGAATTGAAGAAGAATTTGTAAACCAGATATTTGAGCCATTTTTCACAACCAAAGACACGGGCAAAGGAACGGGGTTGGGTTTGCCAACCATTTACGGGATCATTAAAATGCACAAAGGCAAGATCAATGTAACATCTAATGCTGATCCGGAGAAAGGGCCTACAGGTACTCGCTTTGAAATCAGAATACCGAGGATCTTTCAAAACTGAGGGTTGGCTGAGGGAGTAAAGACTAACCTCCCCTGCCAGGGATGAAATCACAAAGAATCCGTGCTTTAGAGCTTTTATGACATAAAAATAAAATAACAGACATATGAACCGAGCCATGACAAATTCTTTGACACACTATTTATCCCGTATTTTAATCGGGATGCACATGATTATAAAAGGTTCTTCTACGCTGAGCTGCCGGATAAAGCAAAAAACCAGATAAACCCAATTAACTCAATTAACTTAATCAACTTAAAAACTTAGAAACTTAGAAACTTAAAAACTTAGAAACTTAAAAACTTAGAAACTTAGAAACTTAGAAACTTAGAAATAAACAGATGAAGACAATAAAAATACTGGTAATAGATGATGAACAGGGGATATGCAATGGCATCAAGCGAACATTACAAAACTACACTCTGCAATTTCCTTTTATGGAAGAGGACATCAACTTTTCCATAAACACAGTGCAAACAGGAGAAGACGGGTTAGCGCTTATGGAACAGGAATTACCTGATATTGTTTTGCTGGATAATAAATTACCTGGTATACAAGGTATTGATGTATTGGACAAAATTTCAAGCAAAGAATATGACTGCAAAGTAGCCATGATTACAGCGTATCCTTCACTTGAAATAGCCGTGGAAGCCACGGACGAAGGCGCAGCAGATTTTATCCATAAGCCGTTTACACCGCAGGAACTTCGTGCCTCTATCAGCACCATCACGAAACAACTGTACTTAAACCGAATCACTGAACAAATAAAAAAGGAAGGTCGGCAGACCCGCTTTCAATTTATGTCTGTCCTGTCGCATGAGCTTAAATCTCCATTAAATGCCATTCTCGGATACCTTGATATGATGAAAGACCAACAGCTTGGAGAACAACTGGAAGATTATAATCATGTGATTGACCGCTCGATTGCCCGTGCTAATGGCATGAAAGCACTTATCATGGACCTGCTCGACCTGACAAAAATTCAAACACGCACCAAAGAAAAAGAAATAAAAAATGTATTGCTAAATGAAATTGCATCCTTTGCTATAGATTCTGTCAGGCCTCTTGCCATACAAAAAGACGTAAAGTTGAAACTGCATGCTGAAAAAGATTTTTCATTCATTGCCAACCCGGAAGACATGGAAATGATTTTTAATAATCTAATCTCCAATGCAGTGAAATACAACAAAGAAAATGGAAAGGTTGATTGCTATATCAATGAAGAAAAAGATTGTATTAAGATTGTGGTAGAAGATACCGGGATCGGAATGTCTGAAGACGATAAGCACAAGTTATTTAAAGAATTCGTGAGGATTAAGAATGAAAACACAAAACATATTTCGGGTAGTGGACTTGGATTATCCATTGCAAAAAAAATAACAGACATGTATCAGGGAGACATACATGTGGAAAGTGAAAAAAATAAAGGAAGTAAATTTACTGTCACTCTATCTAAAAACAATCATTAAAGATTGCGGACTCATTTTATAAACCAAAAATCAAATCATCATGGAAACAAAAAAAATTCTTATTATCGAAGACGACCTGGACGTACTCAATGTATATCAAGCAGCGCTTGAAAAAGAAAACTTCCGGGTAGAGACAGCAAACAATAAAAAAGAAGGGGTGCAAAAGGCTAAAACCATTAAACCCGACCTTTTTATTTTGGATGTAATGCTCACCACGCACTACGAAGGGTTTGAGATAGCTCAAGAGTTAAACAAAGATCCTGAATTTAAAGACGTGCCCAAGCTTATTCAAACATCTGTTGATGTGTTAACTACAACAGACGGACAAAAAGAAAGCATCCAGGATATGGCGAGGGAATTCAGAAAAGACCCACAATTAAAAGAGTTGAATGTATTATTGATCAGAAATACTGCAAATGGATTACAAGGTGTAGACTACATGGACGAAAACGGAATATCTCATTATTTTGAAGTGGAAGGCTTTTTGAAAAAACCAGTCACAGCCAAAACACTGATACCGGAAGTAAACAAGGTATTAAAAGCTAAAAACTGAAAGCAAAGGACAAAAAATAAAAAGAGCAAAGCGCCTGGTGAGTAGCTCACGGCGCCTTGCAATTTTTAAAACTTTGGTATCTTTATAGAATATAACAATAAGGAGGAGTTATGAAAATAACTGAACATACATCTATGAAAGAATGGACTGATCAGGTAATTAAACAGGATCAAATTGACAAGTACCTTATCAATGGCAAAGATTTTATTAATGAACAAGCCATTCAAACCAATTTGAAACAAAACCAGGAACCAGACAAATCACATGTTAGGGAAATTCTGCAAAAATCATTGCAAATAGAACGGCTATCGCCTTCGGAAACGGCCACTCTATTACATGTAAAAGACGAAGAGCTATGGCAGGAGATGTATGAAACCGGGCTGAAAGTAAAGCAAAAGGTATATGACAACCGGATTGTATTTTTTGCTCCTCTCTATTGTGGTAACTATTGCGTGAATAACTGCAGATATTGCGGTTTCAGAAGCTCAAACAAGGTAGAATGCAGAAAAATTTTATCTCCCGATGAAATTGTCCAGGAAACAGAAGCCGTGATTGCAGAAGGACACAAGCGCATGATTGCTGTATATGGCGAACACCCGTATTCAGATATAGATTACATGGTGCATTCGCTCGAAGCCATTTACAGTGCACGAAAAAAAGCGCCTCACGGACCCGGCACCGGAAATATCCGGCGGATCAATGTGAATGCACCGCCCATGTCTGTTGAAGACCTTAAAAGGCTACATGAAACAGGTATTGGCACATACCAGGTATTCCAGGAAACGTATCACAGGCCAACGTATAAAGACCTTCATACTGCAGGCCCGAAAGCCCATTTTCAATGGCGTCTGTATGCCATGCACCGTGCAATGGAAGCAGGCATAGACGACATGGGCATTGGAGCCTTATTTGGTTTATACGACTGGAAATACGAAGTAATGGGACTATTATATCATGCGATAGACCTGGAACGTCAATTTGGTATTGGCCCGCACACCATCTCATTCCCACGGCTTACCCCTGCAAACAACTCCGATGTGAGCATCAACTCAAAATACAAAGTATCGGACGAAGACTTTAAAAAACTGGTGACCGTCATCCGTCTGGCTGTCCCATACACCGGCTTGATCATTACTGCCAGGGAACGCCCGGAACTCAGAATGGATGTAATTGACGTGGGATGCACCCAAACTGATGCATCCACTAAAATTGGCATTGGAGGATATACAGAAGCATTGAAACCGGCAGATCAGAACCAGGGCAAACCATTGGAACAGGTGAGTGAAAAACAACAATTCATGTTGGGTGACACCCGGAACATGGATGAAGTGGTGCGCGAACTGGCATATAAAAATATGATCACTTCTTTTTGCACGGCTGGTTACCGGTGTGGCAGAACCGGGGATAAAATTATGGGACTGCTAAAAGGCTGCGTGGAAGGAAAATTCTGTAAACTGAATGCCGTGTTAACATTTCGCGAGTATTTAGACGATTATGCATCAGAAGAAACCAAAACAATTAGTGAACAATTGATTCAACAAGAAATTAAAGAAATTCAACAAATGCCCTTTTTCAAAGAAAATAAACTACTGGACATCTTTAAAAAACAGTATCAAAAAATTATTGCCGGGGAACGTGACCTGTACCTATAAAAAGTGGCTGTAGATAATAAAAATATCTTTTGTTGGGAAAGATTTTTGATAAAACAGCCAATAAAAACATCTAACACGTTACTTTTGTTTATAAACTTATAATTTATTGAATGAAAAAACTGTCCCGTACACATATAATTGATTTATTGAACGCACGTGGAGACAAACAAAAAGACCTCCATGCCATGGCTTTTACCGTGCGGGACAAAGCGCTATCTAATCATGTATATTTAAGGGGATTGATAGAGTTTTCGAATGTATGTAAAAATGATTGTCTTTATTGTGGCATCCGCAAATCGAATCATGAAGCAGGACGCTACACCATGTCAAAAGAAGAGATCATGCAGGCGGTTGAAATGTGTCACCGGGAAGACTATGGCTCCATTGTATTACAGTCAGGTGAACGCCATGATACCCCCTTTGTTGATTTTGTTGTAAATATTGTGCAAACAATTAAACAGCATTACCCACACCTGGGCATTACCTTATGTGTAGGCGAACAAAGCAAAGAAACCTACAAACGATTCTATGAAGCGGGAGCTCACCGATACTTGTTGCGGATTGAATCGTCAGATCCTGAATATTATGCAAAAATTCATCCGGCTGAGATGTGTTTTAATCATCGCAAACAATGTCTCGGGTGGATACGCAAAACAGGCTTCCAAACCGGGACAGGTGTACTCATTGGAGCGCCTTTTCAGACCCTCGACCATTTAGCCGGTGACTTGCTTTTTATGAAACATATGGATATAGACATGGTTGGCATGGGGCCTTACATTCCCCACCACAACACGCCCCTGGATACAAAAGGATACAATCAAACCGAGGCATACAACCTGGGGTTGAACATGATTGCAGTACTCCGACTCATGATGCCCAATATCAATATTGCCTCTACCACTGCGCTTGAAACCCTGCACTCAGGTGGCAAAGAAGCCGGACTCATGGCTGGCGCCAATGTGATCATGCCCCTGTTAACCCCCATAAAATATACCGAAGATTATAACCTTTACAGTGATAAACCTATAAACCATATTCCTAAACAATTATTGATCAATTCACTGGATAAAATAGGTATGATACCTTGTTTCGGTCAATGGGGAGATTCGCAGCATTTTTTTGACAGGCAAGAATGAGAATTAGAGCACACCTGACGAGACATTGAACGAAATAACTAACCCTGATTTGTTGGTGAAATCAGCAGCCCTTAGATAAATTCATATATATGTTGGTTAATACCATAGAATTGTATTCCTGCATCCATATCCAG
Organism: uncultured Bacteroidales bacterium; assembly: GCA_964345135.1. Classification (GTDB taxonomy): domain Bacteria; phylum Bacteroidota; class Bacteroidia; order Bacteroidales; family JBBRXJ01; genus CAYMKE01. The sequence continues at coordinate 14,933 of CAYFQI010000005.1, read as the reverse complement.
TTTGATCTTTCAATAAACCCATATTCAAATAAAAAACAATATACCGTTGCTCAATTCCTAAAATAATTAACTTTTTTTTCTTATGTTTATTTTTTAATTTTTAAAGGTCATATGGAGCTCGCCATGAGTTTATGTTTTTGACATTCATTGCTATGAGGTTATCAATAATCATCCCAGTCCCCATTAAAATACGGGATAAATAGTGTGTCAAAGAATTTGTCATGGCTCGGTTCATATATTGGTTTGGTTACTCTTCAATTTTAAATTATCCAACATCAGGTAAATATCCAATTCTTCGATTCCGTGCTTTAATAAATATTGTTTATCTCCCAGGTAATCTTTGGTAAATTCCTCGAACGTGTTATTTTTTTGTCCGATGCTCAGAAGATAGTTTTCGATGGCTTGACCGTTGTTGCCTTTACACCATTCAACATGTCCGTTATTAATATAATCATATTTGTTCCGCTCGGGTTTATCTAATAATTTATTATAATATTTACTGGCAGTGTCAAACTTGCCTAATACAAAGCTGCACCATGCAATAGGCCTCATGATTCGATTATTTGAGGGTGCCATGTATTCTATCTTGAAATAATACTTCAATGCTTCCTCATGATTTTTCAAATCAAGATATGAATGACCAAGGTATGTTTGGATATATAAATTTCCCGGGTCATATTGTTCTGCTTTTTTATAATATTCAATTGCTTTTCCCGGATTTTTCAATCGTCGATAACACAATGCTATATTCTTCAATGTCCAGGCTTTTTCCTGGTCTGCTATTTCAAGTTTTTCGTAAACATCGAGGGCTTTTTGATATTCTTTCATTCGCTGATATGCAAAAGCTATTTTTTCAAAAAGCTCTGTGCTTGTATCTTCACCTTTATTTAATTGTTCAAAATTTTTGATTGCATCTTCATAAAATTCCTTTTCAAAATAAAATTCACCGAGGTTACGCTTCACGTTCTTATCTTTTACAAATAAGGGAAAAAAACTCGTGTTGTATACATCTACAGGAGTATGAAAAATATTATAAAAAAAACGTTTATTCTTATAGAGCATATAGAAACGATACATATCCTGAAGATACTGGGTAATGACGGTCTTATCTTTTGTTTGTTGGTTGATGAGTTCATCCTCTTTAGACAATTCTTCCATTCCCTGCAATTCCATCTTGAATAACTCCGTGATCTGGGATTTTTGTTGTTGAGGGACCATCTGAACGTTAAAGCAAAAAGAATATTTATCGGAATTGCACATGAATGCAGAATTGGCAAGGCTGTTTACAAAATTCGATACATCTACATATTCTTCTTCGGTTTTTAATGCATTTTTTGCCGTTTCATTTTCATTGTAAAATGGCACGAACCAATTACTTATTTCATTAAAAAACGGGAAATTTTTTAACATTGAAAATGCGCTCATAAATACATCAGAACCCTCTATCTGCATCCTGGATATTTCCTCGAGTTTTTTTAACAGGTCTGGGGTATCCTGAAAAACGGTTTCCCAGTCCGGGTTTTTTTCTTCTGTCAGATTGTCGGAAAGTATATTATCAAGTTCTAACTTATCATTAAGTTTTGGACGTATTTTCTCAACTTCAGGAATAATCTCGTCCTTTAATTTTTTGTTGATTTTTTCAGTTTCTTTAGAACGTATCAACTGCGTCAAAATCATTTCAATATGCTTTTCAATATCTTTATTCTTCCTTAACTCCGATATTTTCTCAAAAATTTCAGGATATACATGCAATCGCTTGTCATATTGATAAAGAATCAATACAATACCTGTCAATGCCCGTTGCCATATCTGATTTTCAAATGCTTTATAAAGATCAAATAGGAAAAATAGTTTTCTCACATCAAAACATCGTTGAATACTCAGAGTTATTGCACTCACTATAAGACATTTGTCATACCATGCTACACTTCCCGAGGCAAAAAACCTTTGAAGTAACTCAAATTCTTCATCATTCAATCTATCTGTCAACCAAATAAGATAGAAATATTCATTAATAACATGTTTAATGTCTGGTACGTGGCTTGCCATCTGATTTTCAAACATACTGCTCAGGTCTTCACCTTTTAGCAGTATGTTTATGTTATCAGGTATTTCTTGCCTTTTATCCGGTCTTTCTTCAAAAATCTTTTTCTTTCCATAAAATTCAACTGCAAATGATGTTGTATACAGTGCTTCTTTTGCTATATCTGCAAGTTCAAACAGCGAAACAACCAAATGGTTATATATTTTTTCTTTTTCAGGGTCTTTGACATCTGAAAACGAGTGCTTCAAAATATTTTTATATGTTTCTTTCTGTAATTCAAAGCGGTCTATTAACAAACCATTCCGTGTAGCTATAATCAAATCATTTAATTGCTCAAGTGCATTGATAATATGATTATTCTCTAATTTACTAATGATGAGTTGATATTTATTGGATATTTCTTTTATGTTCATATCAGGGGGGCCATTGTTAAAAATAAAGGTTTAAAAAAAATACAAAAATCATTCCTATTAGTTAATGTATAAAACATTTTTACTTTAGGTGCCACAAAAGTACGAAAATACGATATTTTATTGTTTAATAATTTTCAAAGAAAGTTCTTTCAACTGCTTATCTGTAACAGGATAAGGAGTATTGATCATGATATCCCTGCCTGCATTATTTTTCGGGAATGCAATGACATCTCTAATGGAATCTGTTCCTGAAAACAATGCGGCCCATCTATCAAAACCAAAGGCTATTCCGCCATGTGGAGGAGCGCCGTATTGAAACGCATCAATTAAAAACCCAAATTGTTCATATGCTTCTTTTTCACTAAATCCTAATACATTAAACATTTTTTGCTGAATATTTTTATCATGAATACGAATGGATCCGCCACCGAGCTCTACTCCATTCACAACCAAGTCGTATGCATTGGCCCGCATTTTTCCGGGATCTGATTCAAAATATTCAATATCATCATCTTTAGGCGATGTAAAAGGATGGTGCATGGCAAAATAGCGTTGATTTTCTTCATCCCATTCAAACAAAGGAAAATCAACCACCCATAAAGGTTCAAAATAATCTTTATTCCTTAAGCCAAGACGATTCCCCATTTCCAATCGAAGCTCACTCAATGCATTCAGCGTCTTATTTTTATTCCCTGCCAAAATAAGTAACAAGTCCCCGGGTTTTCCTTTTGCTTTCGTGGCCCATTGCTTCAGATCATCCTGGGTATAAAATTTATCTACTGAAGATTTAAATGAACCATCAGCATTATATTTTACATATACCATTCCTTTGGCCCCGATTTGTGATTTGCATACAAAATCGGTTAAATTATCGAGTTGTTTGCGTGAATATTCTGCTGCTCCCTGTATACAAATTCCACCAATGTATTCTGACTGATCAAATACTTTAAAATTTTTCCCTTTTACAAGAGAAGTCAAATCATTAATTTTTAATTCAAACCGTATATCAGGCCGGTCTGTCCCATATATTTCCATTGCATCATTATATGAGAGTACAGGAAATTTATTTTCAAATAGTTTTCCTTTTATTGATTTAAACAAATGTTTAACCAATCCCTCGAACATATCCAAAACATCATCCTGGTGGACAAAAGACATTTCACAATCGATTTGAGTGAATTCAGGCTGGCGGTCTGCCCTGAAATCTTCGTCCCTGAAACACTTTACAATTTGAAAATAACGGTCGTATCCACCTATCATCAGTAACTGTTTAAATGTTTGAGGTGATTGGGGCAAAGCGTAAAACTCCCCGGGATGTAATCTTGAAGGCAAAATAAAATCTCTTGCTCCTTCCGGGGTAGACTTAATAAGAAAAGGAGTTTCTATTTCAATAAAATGCTGATTACTAAGATAAGTTCTAACTTCCATGGCCATTTGATGACGAGTTAAAAGGTTGTTTTTCATCACTTCTCTTCGTATATCAAGATAGCGGTATTTCATCCGAAGCTCTTCTCCACCGTCCGTTTCATTCAATATAGTAAATGGAGGGGTTTGTGATATAGAGAGGACGTTTAATGTATCAACATCTATTTCAATTTCACCTGTTGGTATATCAAAATTTTTACTGCTCCGTTCCATCACGCTGCCATAAATTTGAATAACATATTCTCGCCCGAGTTTACGTGCTTCGTTGCATAACTTTTCATCTTTCTCGTTATTGAAAACGAGCTGGGTAATCCCGTACCTGTCTCTTATATCTATAAATGTCATTCCACCCAGATTCCTCAAATTTTGTATCCACCCTGACAAAGTTACCTGTTCATCCAGGTATCCCATATTCAATTCACCGCATGTATGTGTTCGGTACATAATGAGTTGTTTTTTAGATAATTCGTATATACAATATATTTATTATAATTTACAAAACTTATAATCTAATGAAGTAAAATATTCGAGTAATCGTGGTAAAATAGTGCGTAGATTTTTTTCTGCTTTATAAGAATCATGAAAAACAACAATTGATCCCGGTTTAGCATATTTAATCACATTGTTAATGCAAACTTGTGGATCAAGGCCACGGTCGTAATCCCTGCTTAGGACACCCCATAAAACTATTTTATATTGTTGTTTTAATACACGAACCTGGGTTGGTTTAATTTTTCCATAGGGCGGCCTGAAATATTTAGAATTTAACAATTTATTTGCTTCATCAATATCCTTATAATAAGTTTTATTATTCGTACTCCACCCTTTAAGATGATTAAAAGTATGATTGCCAACACCATGGCCTTCATTCATTATCTTTTTAAATAAATCACGATTGTTTTGAACATTTTTTCCGAGACAAAAAAAAGTAGCTTTTGCATTATATGTTTTCAATAAATCCAATACCCAATTGGTGATACCCGGAACAGGGCCATCATCAAATGTAAAATATATTTTTTCCTGTTTTTCCGGCACATGCCAAAGCAAACCGGAAAATAATTTTGGCAATATGACAGGTGACGTTAATCCAAAAACCATTTATACTGTAATTTAAATTATTTTGTCTTCAAAATTATAAATAAATACTCCTTTTGATATACTATTATTAAATATTTCAATTAATTTGTTAACAAATTAATATTATTTTTGATAAATATCTCTTCACGTGCAAAAAGATATCTTCCTAAATATTATATCCCTTATAAAATCATCAAAAGTACAGACTGTATGTATATCTATAAAATTACATTTTTTTAAAGGAATGGAATAATTCCTTCCAAACCAATTGCTCTTGATCCTTTTAATAAAATAAAAGTATTTTTTATTGGATTGGCTTTAAGAAAATCTGTCAGATCATTTGTATTATTAAATGCCTGTATATTTTTATAATTATATTGACCCGTGGTTTGTCTAAAATTCGTTCCCACGAGTATTGACTGTTGAAACTCCTGTTCCAGGAGTTTAGCAATTTTTGCATGTTCATTATCACTAATATCTCCCAATTCAAGCATGTCTCCGATGATTGGTATTTTATTTTTTGCATCAATTTGAGCAAAATGCTGAATTGCAGCCTTCATACTTGTCGGGTTGGCATTATAAAAATCAAGTATCAGCTGATTATCTGAAGTTTGAAAAAGTTGTGAACGATTGTTTTCCGGGGTATATTTTTCAATGGCTTTTTGAATAGACTGGTCATTAATATTAAAATATTTCCCGATAGCACAAGCTGCCAACACGTTTTCAAAATTAAAACTTCCCACGAGATTGGTTTTAACATGAACTTTTTCATTCTCAAATGGAAAAAAATATAATTCAAGCAATAATTTTGATGAGGTATACGTCCCTTTAAAATCACTGTCATCTCCTGACCCATATGATTTAAAAGGGATATGAAGATCATTAACCAATTGCATTAAAACATCATTATCATTATTTACAAAGACCAACCCGTTGGTCTTTTTTATAAATTGATATAATTCTGATTTTGCTTTTTTTACTCCTTCTAAGGAACCAAAACCTTCAATATGAGCATTCCCAATATTGGTTATCAATCCAAAATCAGGAGATGCGATTTCGCATAAAGCGTTGATCTCCCCGATATGATTGGCCCCCATTTCAATAATGCCAATATCATGAGTTGAATTCATGGAAAGCAAAGACAATGGCACACCAATATGGTTATTCAGGTTTCCACGGGTTGCAAAAATCTTATATTTTGTAGTCAAGACGGAAGCAATCAGTTCTTTTGTAGTCGTTTTACCATTTGATCCTGTAAGACCAATTATTTTAGCATTTAATTGATTTCTATGGTATGAAGCCAGTTGTTGCAATGTTTTTAATGTATTGTCAACTAAAATATATTTCCCTGTATTTTTATAATACCGCGGATCATCCACCATGGCATATGCAGCACCCTGTTCAATTGCCAGTTTAGCATATTGATTTCCATTAGTATTCCCCCTTAATGCAAAAAAAATATCACCATGGTTTATTTTTCTGGTATCAATCGAAATATCAGGATGTCGTAAAAATTTTTTATAGAGATCAGAAATATTCATCGTTTAAAAACTCTTAAAATAAAAAGGCCTCATTAAAGTTTAATGAGGCCTTTTATAATTTTTATTTATCGTATTATCTTGCCATATTTCCGGAAGGACTTCCCATTCTATCCATTGCACATCTGAAACCAATGTCGACCTGAGCTTCGTCCTGATTCAGGTATCTTCGTTCGCCCGGACTTAACCAATATGCTCTATCTAACCAGGAACCACCTTTATATACTCTGGTTCTGTTATTAATTAAGGAGTTAACGTCATTATGTTTTACATCTTGTTTATACATTAGCTGGGGTTTATCCTGATAAGAGTTGTTCTTATAATGGATGCTTGATTCAAAATCACCATCATTATAGTTTCTATAATCAGCTTTGCTATAATTTTTTCTCCCTTCTGCATCTTCCTCATCAATATTCTTCCATTTCAACCTTCCAAGACTGTCTTTAGGAGCAATACGCCCTTCTTCATCTGTTACAAGTTCTTTATAAACATTACCACGGAATGGCCTGAAATCATGCACATTTTCAAAAGTAGTAGGACGATATACATCATAAACCCATTCATTGACATTTCCTGCCATGCAAAATAATCCATAATCATTAGGCCAGTATGATTTAACATTAGCGGTAATACTTGCATTGTCATTAAGGCTACCGGCAACACCCATCATATCACCTCTTCCTCTTCTAAAATTGGCCATGAATTTACCGAGATTACCCCTGTTTGGATTTCTGACATTATGACCTTCCCATGGGTATATTCTCTTTTCAAATACTCTTTCATCATACGTGTTACCTATTAAAGCTTTGGCAGCAAATTCCCATTCTGCTTCAGTCGGCAACCTGTATTCAGGTAATATTATTCCATCAGACATCCTGACCCTTCTTTCTTCTTTGTCAGGTTCTAAAGCAGGAAGATTTTCTTTCACCATTCCTTCATATTGGCCGGCAAGGTAAGCATCTGTATGAAAACTTTGTTCTCCAACCTGATTAGGATCCATTTCAAGGATACCCCTGTTAACCAATTGTCGTTCATTTACCCTGTCAGTTCGCCACTTGCAATAGTTAACAGCTTGTACCCAGGATACTCCTACCACGGGATAATTATTATAAGCAGGATGTCTCATATAATACTTCACATATGGCTCATTATAAGCCATTTTTCTTCTCCATACCAATGTATCTGGAAGTGCTTCTTTTAATACATCGGGATAATCCCTGTAAACCCTTCCGAGCCAATGTAAATATTCCCTGTAATCTACATTTCTGACTTCTGTTTCATCAATATAGAATGAAGAAACCGTTACCCTTCTTGTTACATTATCATAACTATGATAAACAGGGTCTTCCTGGGTACGCCCCATACTAAAATTACCACCTTGCACGAATATTAAACCCGGGCCTGTTTGTTGTTTGTATGCTACATTGACTTCAAAACCTCCATTATCAGGATTATTATATTCCCATCCTGTTGTTGGTGATACACCACTTTGTCCTCCACCTCCACCGCATGATGTTACGGCTATTAGAGTAATAATTGTTGCAACCTGAAATAATTTTATCTTTTTCATAATTCACAGAATTTTTTTCAAAAATAATGAAATTTTTTATAAATAACTAATAAAAAATTCATTTTATTATCTTTTTATTGTTATTATATTGCCAGTCAATCCATATTGATATTTCATGAGAACCTAATGATGAGAGAATTACATTTTTTTTTGGCAATTGAAAATCATAACTGTAATGAACCTGGTAATTGTCTGCCACATATCCAATATGGAATACAAGTGTTTTAAAAAAAAATTGAAGGTCATGCTGAAAAGAAATACCAATATTATATTTCTGTTCTAATTTAAAAAGATTACCATAATTTAATATATGATAATTGCCCTGGTATAAATAAAGAAAATGTGGCAGTGTATTTATTGTTTCTTTTCCAAACCGGTCATAAAAAACCGGTATATCAGCAAAAAAATGCATTGAATATTTTCGTGGAATTGTTTGATATTGTGCTAAATAAGTTTGTTTTATATGATGTACAGCTCCTCCGAATAAAAATTTTGAATTATTCCTGAAATTTTTAATATCAAATAAAAAACCCAGTCCAACATCAAAATATCCCCGGTTTATATTTCCTGTATTTTCATTATTAGAAAGGATAAACCCTTCACCATCTACATACATATCAGGTAATTTCATGTCATTGGTTACAATGCTTTTTTGGTTCCAGCTGGCTTGAAATCCTGCCCTTAATTCGCTATAATAAGTCATTTTTAAACGATATGCATACATGAAATCTACTGTAAAATTATTGTAAACACCTCCACCCTGCCTGTCATTTATTAAATGAACACCGATCCCCCCGTGTAGAAAATCTGAAGGTTGGTCATAAGATGCATTATACGTCACGTATTTGGCATTTATATCAGCCCAATGATTTCTATAACTTGATATAACCCTTGGACCGGCATTCCCGGTAAATGCCGGATTAAGATGTATTTGATTGATGAAATATTGACTAAAAAGAGGATCCTGAGAATTTGCCTCCCCCCCGGTAAAAAATAAAAGCAGTATCAGTACTATAAAATTTTTATTTTTCATAAATAAGTTTACTATTGCGAATAATAAAATTGCAATATATTTTGCAAGATAACGTTTAAAAATTTAAATTCTTGTTTTAAAAAAAGAGCATAATAAATTAATTTCTCAAATATAATGACAATATTATTTAGGTCACTGGTTATAATCATGTTTTTTTTCTTTTCTGCTTTTTCATTTAGCCAGGATTATCAAAGAACAATTCAATGGCAAAACAACAAAAATATCCCACGCGAAGATGTTTCAAAAGGTATTTCACAATACTTGTCATTTAAGCTTGCGGTGTATGAAAATTATAAAACATTATTGCCTTATTATACCGAAACTATTGAATTAAATTCTTCTGGCGTAAAAGCAACTCTAACCAACCTGCAGTTTGAAAAAACAGGACAAAAACAATTGAGCAATGTTGGCCATTTGGACTCGTTGACCGGAACGATACAATTACAACAAAATGTTTACCTGCAACGAAAGAAACCTTTCCTGCAGATATCTTTCATACCCTTAAGAAAGGGGTCTGACGGGTCCATTGAAAGACTCGTGAGCTTCACAATTCATCTCCGGGCTAACGACAAATCGGGCACTTCCTCTTCACGGTTTAAACACCTGAAGAGTTCCGGATATGCATCTCAATCGGTTTTAAATTCTGGTACCTGGATAAAAATTAAAATACCCAAAACAGGCATTTATAAATTAACCTATGCTCAACTCACTGACATGGGTATTTCATATCCTTCAAATGTCAGCATTTTCGGAAGGGGGGGGGGTGTTTTGCCCTTTTACAATAATGAACCTGTGGATGTAAATTTGGAAGAAATTCCCGTACACTTTGAAGATAAAAATAATAATGGATTTGGAGACGGTGATTATATTTTATTTTACGGGAAAGGGCCCACCAAATGGCAATATGATGATATAAACAAAATATTCAAACACGAAAAACATTACTATGCAAATGCTTCATATTATTTTATATCTTCAAGTCAGGGAAAAGGGAAAGCACCTGTCTTCGAACCTTCAACGACCGAAACAGCAAATACCACAATCACAACATTCAATGACTTTGCATATCATGAAAAGGATGAAGAAAACCTTATAAAATCAGGACGTGAATTCTATGAAAAAATTGACTTTTATCCATCATATCAGTATTCCTTTTCCTTTCCAAATGTACTCCAAAACAAACCCGTTCATCTCTCTGTAAAAGTTGCCTCAAGGTCAACCCAACAAAGCCAATTTCAGGTGAATGCAAATTCAAGTCCTGTTACAACACTGATAACAAATGGATTTGGGTCATTAACAGGACATACCTACGCACAGTCAGCTTTTGACACCTCATCTTTTTATACAAACCAAAGCAATATTTCAGTATCCATATCATTTAACAATCCAGACCCTTCAGGACTAGGATGGTTGGATTATATTTTATTAAATGCCGGGCGAAAATTAAAGATGAATGGCAATCAAATGAGTTTCCGAAGTATTGCTTCTATTGCAACCGGGAATGTTTCGGCATTTAAGCTAAGCAATGCGAATGATAATATTTTAATTTGGGATGTAACAGACCAGCACAATATAAAAAATATTGGAACTTCAATGAATGGTAACACTCTTGAATTCACTCTGCATACAGATACGCTCCGTGAATTTATAGCGTTTGACAAAACAAAAGATGTTTTTACTCCTGTTTATAAAGATGACGATAAAGCAGGCCCGGTCCAAAACCAAAACCTCCATGGCATAGGTCAACCTGATATGATCATTGTTACTCTTGATCAGTACAAGCAAGAAGCCGAAGATTTAGCAGATTTTCACAGGGAAGCAGACCAATTAGATGTTGTGGTGGTCAAACAAAATGAACTATTCAATGAATTTTCTTCCGGTGCCCCGGATGTTTCGGCATTACGGAATTTCATGAGAATGTTATATGACCGTGCTGATAACGAAGATGAACTGCCTCAATATTTACTCCTGTTCGGTGATGGATCATATAAAAATAAAGGAAATACCGATGACTTTATTTTAACATACCAAAACAAGAATTCAATTAACGAGGTAAATTCTATCGTAACAGATGATTATTACGGGTTGCTTGACAGTAATGAAGGTGAAATAAATGGCTTATTGGACATCGGGATTGGAAGGTTCCCTGTCAACAGTCAAACTGAAGCACAAATGATAGTAGATAAAATAAAAAATTATTATTCAAATCAAAACATGGGAAGTTGGATGAAAAAAATTTGTTTTTTTTCTGATGATCAAAATGGAGGTCATTATGAAGGCAACCAACATATGGATGGTGCCAATTCATTGGCCAGGTATATAGAAAATCATTATCCTGCATTCGATATCACCAAAGTATATCTTGATGCATTCCGTCAAGTTTCCACTTCAACAGGAGACCGCTATCCCGAAGCCAAACAACGGGTGAATGACATTGTCAATTCAGGCATCCTGATCTTTAATTATACCGGACATGGAGGAGAAATGGGACTTACCCATGAACAGGTACTCTCTATAAATGATGTATTATCGTGGAATAATCAGGATAAATTAGCCCTTTTTGTTACCGCTTCTTGCGAAGTAAGCCGGTTTGACGATTCTGAACACGTTTCCTTCGGAGAACATATTTTATTAAATGACCAGGGAGGTGGTATAGCTCTCTTTTCTACCACCCGTTTAGTATATGCTAATGAAAATGATTTATTAAACGAACAATTTTTCAAATACGTTCTTGAACATAGCCAGGATAATGAAAAATACACTCTCGGGGATATTGCCCGGCTTGCCAAAACAAATATCGGATCATCAAACTCTGAAAATAAACGAAAATTCACGTTACTCGGGGACCCTGCCCTCAAACTCGTTTACCCCGAAAGAAACGTGGCAACTACTAAAGTCAATAACGCGAACATCAATCAATACACGGATACGATCAGCGCACTTGAGAAAGTAACCATTGAAGGCAGGGTTGAAGATACCAGCGGCAATTTTCTTTCTGACTTTAACGGTATAGTATATCCTGTTGTATTTGACAAAAAAACCAATATTACAACCCTGAGAAATGACGGGGGAAATACTGCATTCAATTTTAGTACCCGTGATAACATATTATTTAAAGGAAAAGCCAGTGTAACAAACGGGGCTTTTTCTTTCCAATTCATTGTTCCTAAAGATATATCCTATAATTATGGATACGGCAAAATAAGCTATTATGCCAATAATGATGCTTATGACCTCAGGGGAAGTTATGACTCCATTATCATCGGGGGGTCAAACAATAATGCTCAACCCGATACCACCGGCCCGTCAATAGAACTTTATTTAAACGACAAAAACTTTGTTTCGGGAAGTGTAACAGATGAAAACCCGGTGCTTTTAGCCTACGTATCGGATTCAAACGGAATCAATACTGTAAGCCAGGGCATTGGACACGGGATATCAGCAGTATTAGAAGGAAGTAATACACTAAACATTGACCTGAATTCATATTATGAATCGGATATTGATGACTATCAAAGTGGAAAAATTGAATATCCTTTCAACAATTTAAAACCTGGAACATATACATTGACTGTTAAAATTTGGGACGTATATAATAATTCCGCCCAAAAAAGCATTGAATTCACCGTACAAAAATCTTCCAAATTAAAACTTGATCACGTGTTGAATTATCCAAATCCTTTCACAACACGTACATCATTTTATTTTGAACATAACCAGCCAAATCAAACAATGGATGTACTAATACAAATATTTACCGTATCAGGAAAGCTGGTCAAAACAATCAAAACAACAACTTCTCCTGAAGGATACAGGGTCGGGCCAATTGAATGGGACGGACTTGATGATTTTGGAGATAAAATTGGACGAGGCGTATACATTTACAGGTTAAATGTCCGTTGTAATAACAAAACAGCTGAAAAAATAGAAAAATTAGTCATCTTAAGGTAAAACAATTAACATTAAATAAACACAATGACACATTTAAAACAAGCAGTTTTATTTATAATCATAGGATTAATACCCTTTTCACATGCTTATTCTGACGATGATAACGTGATTGAAGAATCAGGGGAACTTCTTGGACAAACATATAACCCAGTTCAGACTGCTGTCCCTTTTCTTATGATCGCACCTGATTCAAGGGCTAGCGGTATGGGCGACGTCGGAGCAGCAACCAAACCCGATGCATATTCCATGCACTGGAATCCTGCAAAATATGCATTCATTGAAAAAGATATCGGAGCCACTCTTTCAGCTTCTCCCTGGCTTAAAAAACTGGTCAATGACATGTACCTGTATTATTTTACATTATATTCCAAATTAGACAAAATGCAGACTGTCGCCTTTTCTATACGATATTTTACACTTGGCGACGTTGAATTCACAAATGACCAGGGAGACTTCATTAAAACTCATAACCCCAATGAATTTGCATTGACAGGGGCATATTCAAGGCTTTTTTCTGACAAATTTTCCGGTAGCATGGCGTTCAGGTTTATTCGTTCTGACCTAACCGGCGGGTACAGCAATTCAAACATAGATTCTGAAGCAGGCATTTCATTTGCTGCCGACATTGCGACATACTATGAAAACGATATTGAAATCTATGAAAAGAAATCCATCCTTTCGTTTGGTATGAATATCTCTAATATCGGTACAAAAATTTCTTATACCGGACAAAGTGATGAATTCATTCCTATTAACCTGAGATTCGGAGGTGCCATGAGGATGAAGCTCGACCAATACAATGAATTGGGGCTTGCTGTTGACCTGAATAAACTACTTGTGCCCACCACCCCAAGATACAATGATAATCGCGAAATCATAGCCGGTAAAGACCCGGAAGTCTCTGTACCTGTAGGTATGTTCAGATCTTTTTACGATGCACCTGGGGTCATTAAAGACAATGGTGAACGAAGCGTTTTCAGAGAAGAAATGCAGGAAATCATATACAGCGTGGGTGTAGAATACTGGTATATCAATCAATTTGCAATCCGGGCCGGGTATTTTAATGAACATCAGCGAAAAGGCAACAGGAAATATTTTACAGCAGGAACCGGTTTAAAACTCAGTGCTATTGGAATTGATTTTTCTTACCTTATACCCATTAATCAACAAAACCCGCTTGCTAATACCGTGAGGATATCTCTTACGCTTGATATAGGGGCTTACAGTAAAGGATAAAATATAGCTTATGAATACCCGGATAGGTTACGGATATGATATTCACCAACTAATTGAAGGAACATCATTGTTTATTGGTGGAATAAAAATGCAACACGGCAAAACTGCTCTAGCCCATTCCGACGGTGATGTATTAATTCATGCCATCTGCGATGCATTACTAGGAGCAGCTGCACTCGGGGATATTGGTTCGCACTTCCCGGATAACGACCCGGCTTACAAGGACATAGACAGCAAAATCATCCTTAAACAAATCATACAAATCATTCAAACACATCATTTTTCCATTGGCAATATTGACTCGACCATCATACTTGAACAACCAAAATTAAAAGAGCATATTCCGCAAATGATCAGCACGTTGACATCGATCATGCACATTAATGCAAACCAACTGTCCATTAAGGCTACAACACACGAAAAACTCGGGCCATTGGGAAACGAGGAAGCTATCGCCTGTCATGCAGTGGCATTATTAGAATTTAACCCAACTGCAGTAATTGAATGAATGAAAAAATACAAAAATCTTATAATCATATAATTATAATTAATCATAGCTGGTCTTGAAGCAGTATAAATAGAAAGTAGTTACATAAAGTCAAGTGTTTGCTCTATAAAGTTCAAATTCGAGGCGTGTGAACCGAAC
>CAYFQI010000004.1:0-29628 GCA_964345135.1 uncultured Bacteroidales bacterium | reverse complement strand
AGGAAACAAATAACCATCTCAATAATACAAAAGAGATTTTTAAAGGATTCGATAATATGCTTGGAAACCTTAAAGAATCTGCAGATATTGCACAGGATTTTAAAAATGAAATGAACAATATGAACAATCAAATTGCCCAATTGAATACTATTTACGGCAATATGTTGGGATCATTGGAAGAAATAAAATAATAAAATAATAAAATAAACAACACCATATAAAATAATAATATTAATCATATAAGTTCTTTAACATTATGAGTCATGGGAATCTTTCACCGAGGCAGAAAATGATCAATATGATGTATCTCATGTTGACAGCAATGCTTGCATTAAATGTTTCAAAAGATATTTTGAACGCTTTTTCTAATATAGATGAAGGGCTTGTTGAAGCCACAGAGAATACATTAGATAAAAACAAAAAAATTTACGGTCAATTTCAAACCAGGAAAACTGCTACCCCTTCAGAAAGGGTAATTGAATATTTTAAATATGCACAGGAAGTTAAAAAAAGGTCAAATGAAATTTGTACTTTCATTCAGGAGAATAAAAAAGAAATTGTTAAAAAGGTAGATGGAAAAGATGCGGAAGCAATAACTGAAGATGGAGTACACATAATGAAAATTGATGCGAAAGACAATAAAGATGCACCAGCACAAGTGATGGTTGGATCCGGAGAAGGTGCCAAGGGAGCAGGATACAAATTGCAGAAAAAGATGGATAGTTTTAAAGAATATTGTTTAAAATTAATTCCTAATAACAGTGATTATGAGCAACTAATAAATTCTGTATCAAGTGGTCTAGGTACAGAAGATGTAAAACATGCAGATCAAACATATAAATGGGTACCAGGAAATTTTGAACATTTGCCTACAGCTGGTGTAATAGCAATAATGTCAGGAATTGAAAACAGGGTAAGAAATGTTGAATCTGATATGATAAATTATCTTTATTCGGCAATAGATGTTGGTGCTATAAAATTTAATAAGATTGAAGCAACAGTCATACCTAATTCTAATTATATTATTCGAGGAAATGAATATAATGCTGATATATTTATAGCAGCTTCTGATACATCAGTAAATCCAGAAATAATTATTGGTGATTATGAAATGGAAGGAAATCAGGTTAAATGGAAAGGTGATACCACACATGTACCTGTAAAGAGTGGAAAAGGTATTTATTCCATTACACCAGGAGGAAGAGGAAAAACTGAATACAAAGGTATTATAAAAATCAAAAAACCTGATAATACAATAACAAATGTACCATTTAAAAGTTCATATACAGTAGCTCCACCACAAGCTGTGGTTTCACCTACAAAAATGAATGTCTTTTATTTAGGATTACGAAATCCTGTTGATATATCAGTGCCAGGAGTTCCTAAAGAAAATATTCAAGCTAGTATGTCAAATGGTAGATTATTAAAAAGTGGTAATGCTTGGGTTGCTATCCCTGCACGAGCAGGACGAGAAAGTATCGTAAGAGTTTATGCTAAGATTGGAGATCAGCGTAAATCTATGGGATCTCAAAATTTTAGGGTAAAAACTGTACCAGATCCAAAACCAGTAGTGGCAAATTCGAGTGGAGGATCTATTTCTACAAGCCTGTTGGCTGCCCAGGAAGTTGTTTTAGCACAATTGCCCAATTTTTTATTTGACCTGAAATTTGAGGTTGTAAGTTTTAATATGTATACAGTAATTGGAGCATTTTTAGAAGAAAAAAGTTCAAGTAGTAATAGAATAACAGCTGAACAAAAAAATTTAATAAGAAGAGCAGGCAGAGGAAATAGTATAACATTTGAAAATATAAAAGCCAAGAAACCTGGAGGAGAAATAAAGGATATTGGAACGATTAGCTTTAGACTAAAATAAATCATTAACTTTTAGAATTATGAAAAGAATAATAAAAATAATCGTCATAACCATAATAAGCTTGAGTAGTAATCAGATTATTATAGGTCAAAATGTACAAAGTGAAGCACAAACCAATAATGAGAAATATGAAGGACAGGAAAAGAAAGAAGTATATGATAAATTAGATTTAAAAAATAAAAAACCTGTGCCTTATGTTCCCACGAGAGAAGCAGATGTAATTTGGGAAAAAACGGTATGGAGAATGGTTGATTTAAGGCAAAAGGTAAATCTTCCTTTATATTATCCAACAGACCCTATTGGAAATAGAATGAGCCTTGTAAATTTATTACTTTATGGTATAAATAATGAAGGGTTGAATGCTTATGATCCTAATTCAACGGAAGCTACAACAGAGTTCGATATTTTGATAACTACTGAACAGGTGAAAAAATCATTGGGAGCTAAAAAAGATACACAATCAATCACTATGGCTGATGGAACAATAGAAGATAAAATAATTGATTTACCTCCTCAAAAACACGAGATAAAAAAAATATTAATCAAAGAAAAGTGGTATTTTGATAATAATTATTCAAGAATGAAAGTAAGAATAATAGGTTTATGTCCAATACGATTATACCATAAGGATGATAATCCAGATATGTATGTAATGCAAAAAACATTTTGGATATATTATCCGGAAGCAAGGCCCATATTAGCAAATCATCCTGTATTTAACAGGAATAATGATGCACAAAGAATTACTTTTGATGACTTTTTTAGACAAAGACAATTTACAGGATATATTTTCTCAGAGTCAAACGTGTATAATAACAGACAAATTAATGAATACAGATCAGGAGTAGAAGTATTATGGGAAGCAGAAAAGATAGAAAATGAGATATTTAGAATGGAACATGATATGTGGGAATTCTAAAACTTTAATTATATTATAATAATAAAAAAAACCTGCTTATTGGCAGGTTTTTTTTATCGTATAATATTCAATATTATATCGTTATCACAATAAAACACGACTCTATATATATTTATTCCCTTTTTCAGATTTTACATCTTCTAAAAAATGCTTAATTTTTTGTTCATCTTCTTTTTTACATATCAGGAGAATATTATCCCTTTCCACTATAATGTGGTTACATAATCCGTTAATAATTACAAGTTTATCGTTTGGCATTTTGATGATACAGTTATTTGTTTTATATGTCATAACATTATTACCATTAATTGCATTGTTGTTTTCATCTTTTTCCATGTGGGTATATAAAGCACTCCATGTACCCAGGTCAGACCATCCAAAACTTGATGGAATCATGTATACATTGTCAGCTTTTTCCATAACTGCATAATCAATCGATATAGGGTTACATTCATTATATGTCTTTTCTATAAAAGAAGCTTCACTGGTTGTATTATATATATCAATTCCTTCTTTGAAAAGGATGTAAATATCAGGGGTATGTTCTTTTAGCGCTTCCATGATAGATGTTAATGACCAGATAAAAATTCCCGAATTCCAGAAAAAATCACCACTTTCCAGAAAAAGATTTGCCATCTTAATATCTGGTTTTTCTGTAAATGTTTTTACCTTTTTTAAAATTTCATTTTCAGTTTGGCCGCTATGCGCTTGTATATATCCATAGCCTGTTTCAGGGTGTGTTGGTGTTATGCCCAGTGTAACGAGTGCATCTTTATTTTTAATAAAATTCAATCCTTTTGTTGCAATATCTATGAACTCGTCTTCTTTTAAAATAAGATGATCAGACGGGGTTACAATAATGTTTGCATTGGGATTTAATTTATGGATCTTAAAACTGGCATACGTGATGCAGGGAGCAGTATTTCGCATCATGGGTTCTGATAAAATTTGATTTTTAGTTATGCCTTCTAATTGCTCAAGGATGATTTCTTCATATTGTTGGTTTGAAACAATAAAAATGTTCTCTTTAGGAATAAAACGTGAAAAACGATCATAGGTCATTTGGATGAGTGTTTTCCCAACACCAAGGATATCTAAAAATTGTTTGGGGCGTTTTGTTCTGCTGAATGGCCAAAATCGGCTTCCAACACCCCCGGCCATGATAATACAAAAGTTATTTTGATCCATAAATATATGATTTAAATTTTATGTCAAAAGTATAAATTTGTTTCTAATTATTCTATGAAATATAGCGATTATTTTCATGAGAATATTCATTCAGAATATCCGTTAAACCTGGAGTTGTTGTGTTTGATATAATTGGTTTACACTGTCTAATGTTATCCATTGAATTTGTTGTTTTTGATTATTTGTAAGCGTTTTTAAAAATTCAATAAGGGGCGTTTTATATTCATACCCTCCTTCTTGATGGCAACCGGTACTTAAAATAATGGGTGCTGTTGATCCTTCAGATAGTTCAAAAGCTTTAGTTAACCCGGGGATTAAAGTTTTTTTAACGGATATATAATCAGACATTCCCAAATTGTTGGGTAGTTCTGTAATATTATATATGCTAAATGGTTGATGTAATGCATGAATACCTTTATCATTCGTGTTTTTTAAAATCGTGGCATTTTTAAAAACATCATTGTTTTGTTGTACGTGGCCCCATAGGTTAATTACAAAATCTGTAAAAACATCATTTGTCTTACCAAATGCATCAAAATAGTTTCCCCGCTGTGCATTATTTGCATTATAGCCCTGGGAGAGCAGAACAGGTGGAACTGCCGATGCATCATACCCGAATTGCAATTCACTAATAGCTTTTAACACATCATCAGAAGCCATCCATCCTCCAGCCCTGAATCCTTGAATCGGATTTAAGGGGAGATACTCTTGAAGTAGTTGGCTACAAAATCTAATGATTTTTTTAATTTCTTCATATGAATAAGCTGATAGAGGCACCCCACGGCCATTTATTTTTTTTAGAATTTTTTTTTGGATTGCAGGGATAAAGCTCCTGGGGGTATAAAAGTCGGGTTTATTTCTGAAATTGACATCTGGTACAGCATCAATTAATTTTTTCCAGCAATGAATATGCAGTGCAATTTCATCTCCATCATATATAAGATGCCGTATTCTTTTTGCTTTCCATTTTGGAAATTTCAGGAAATAGGAGGGGCAGATAAAATGGGTTATTGGAATACGCCTTCCTATTTGTTTTCTTACTTCATCCAGGTCACAAATATTTCTTAAATGTTCCCCTTCCCAGTCTACACTAATGTTCATGAATACATTTTTCATCATAAGCTGCTTGTACGTAAGTTTTGGCTATGATGTTTCGATAAGTTTTTCTTTTTTCATAATAGTTTCCATAACTATCAAATTTCCAAACCCATTGTTCTTCTTTAATCCCCCGGGGTATTGAAGCAAATATCAAAGCTTTCTTTTCTGTTTCCCTGTTTTTTTTATCTAAAATTATTTCTTCATTATCGGTTATGAGGCATGAGGGAAATGTTTTTAACAGATCAAGGTGTTGTTGGTGAATTGTTTCACGAAGTGTTTGTATTTCCCGTGGAGAATAAATTTTATACTTTTTAAGATAACTGATAATGATATCGTCTAATTGACTCATAATGTTTAATGAAATGATAAAACCGGGCGATGGTGTAAATTGAAATTCAGGAGTTAAATGAAAATCTGTCACGGGTATTTTCTGATTATATTTTTTAAACTGTTTTACCATATTCACAATTTGTTCTATCGCTCCATTGGTAATATCTTTATAAATTAAATGTATGTTATGATATTTTTTGATCTTTCGTTTCGTTCTTTGCGGGTGCCTGATGTCTACCAGGTAAACATCGTTGAATTTGTCAGAAAGATAACTAAGGGGAACATCTAATAACCAACCGCTTCCAAGTACATAAACTGAATCAAAACGGGATAAATTTATGGTTGATTTTTTAATATATGCTTTAGTATTCTCCAGATGCGAATCCCAATTATTATTTTCAATAATATACCGTTTCCATATACCATTTTGATCTTTTAAATACCCGTATTTCCATAAATAGAATTGTTGAAGTAAAAAATCTAATATTTTTTTCACAAAATGAATCATTTGTTTGTCAAAGTTTTTTATCATTGTTTTAAAATATAAATTTATTAATATTAATACCAGAATAGTAAATGTTTTGTTATTTTATATAGAACAAATTTAGATATTTTATATATTGTTATTTATTTTAAGATCATATATAATTATGAATATTTTTGAGCACATAGGGAGATATTGTATCTTGATAAGCAAATGCTTTGTAATGCCTGAAAAATATGCTGTTTTCAGGAAACAGGTTATTCATGAAATGAATAATTTAGGCATTCGGTCAATAACTATCGTGGTGATTATTTCTGTTTTTATGGGAGCTGTTATAACGATACAGACAGCCCTTAACTTAGAAAATCCTTTAATTCCAAAATATTATATTGGATTGGGAACGAGAGATTCTATGTTGTTGGAGTTTTCGTCTACTGTTGTAGGATTGATACTGGCAGGAAAAGTAGGGTCTAATATTGCATCAGAATTAGGTTCCATGAGAATATCAGAGCAAATAGATGCACTTGACATTATGGGGGTTAATTCAGCAGGTTATTTAATTTTACCAAAAATAATCTCGGCCATTCTTTTTCATCCTGTACTTAATGCAATCAGTATTACAGTTGGTATTTTTGGTGGATGGTTGGCTGCTGTTTTTACACGGATTGTTAACCCGGCAGAGTTTCTTTATGGTGTTCATTTTTGGTTTGAACCATTTTATGTGACCTATTCATTTATTAAAACAATAGTGTTCGCTTTTATAATTACTACTGTTTCTTCCTACCATGGATATTATGTACGGGGTGGTTCTCTTGAAGTCGGACGTGCCAGTACGAAAGCAGTTGTAAACAGTAGTGTTTTAATACTGCTTTTTAACTTAATTTTAACACAAATAATGCTTACATGATAGAGATCAAAAATATATCAAAATCATTCAGTAAAAACCAGGTATTGCATGATGTTTCAGCCACATTTGAGCGAGGTAAGATAACTCTTATAATTGGTCAAAGCGGATCGGGAAAAACAGTGCTTTTAAAATCTATCGTTGGATTGCATTCAATAGATGAGGGGGCAATATTTTATGATGGGATGCCATTCAATAACCAAAAATTTAAAAACCAACAGGAAATCAGGAAAAAAATGGGAATGTTATTTCAGGGAAGTGCTTTATTCGATTCGATGGATGTTGGAAAAAATGTTAAATTTCCATTGGATATGTTTACTGAATTAAGCGAAGAAGAAAAAAATGACAAAGTAATAACAGCATTGGAGCGTGTAAACCTGGTTAATATTAACCATCTTTTTCCCTCGGAATTAAGCGGGGGAATGAAGAAAAGAGTTGCTATTGCACGTGCAATAGT
Organism: uncultured Bacteroidales bacterium; assembly: GCA_964345135.1. GTDB lineage: Bacteria > Bacteroidota > Bacteroidia > Bacteroidales > JBBRXJ01 > CAYMKE01. Next base: position 22,375 of record CAYFQI010000004.1, on the reverse strand, counting down.
AATGAAACCGAAGTATTTATTTTGTGATGAACCAACTTCCGGTTTAGATCCTAAAACAGCTACTATTATAGATGAATTGATTTATGAAATTACCGTGGAATACAATACCATTACAATTATTAATACACATGATTTTGATTCTGTTATGCAAATTGGGGAAAAGGTTTGTTTTATATATCAGGGAAAAAAATGGTGGGAGGGAAGTAAAGGGCAATTACTTGAAAGCGATAACGATGAATTAAATGAATTCGTGTTTTCATCTGTTCTTGCTCAGCAAGCACGAGGTTTTAAAATATTACAAAGAGCACATACTGATTGTAAACAATATTCAAAGAGAAACTAATTTTTTTACTAATGCCCAGGCCTAAAAGATTTTGCAGAATAGGATTACCCCCTTTAATGAAAGGATTTAAACCATTTGGAACGCCTGTGAAAAGCATTGAGCCAGTTAAGCTTCATTTTGAAGAATTTGAAGCCTTAAGGCTTGCAGATTATAATAATTATTCACAGGAAACAGCAGCACGAAAAATGGGTGTATCCAGGCCTACTTTTTCAAGAATATATGATAGGGCAAGGAAAAAAATATCTGTTGCATTTGTAGAAAATAAACCAATTTTTATTGAAGGCGGCCAGGCTATTTTTGAACATGACTGGTACCGTTGTAACGATTGCTATCATACATTTAGTGCAAAAAAAATAAAAGGGCAACAAATAATATGTCCTTTCTGTCAATCTAATGAAATGGTGTTTTTTAGTAATAAAAAACACGTGCAAAAGCAGAAAGGAACCTGTTATTGTACACATTGCAATACAACATTGCCTCATGAAAGAGGAGTTCCCTGCAGAATTGTTAAATGTCCGGATTGTGGAAGTCATATGATAAGAAGAGGATAGGTTATGTTTTTTTATTAAACAACTCGATGAAGGTGCCAGAGGGAGAAGAAAGTAAATCACCTAAATCCAATTGTTTCCATTTATCATTTAGTTGTTGTATTGTTTTTGGATTTGACAAAGCTATTTCGGGCGATGGATCATTTCTTTTCTTAGTAGTGCAATTGATCACTATTTTGTCATTATTTAAAAAATAAGTATCCAGGCAAGGATCATAATTGCATGCAAAATGCCATATTTTATGATACTCGTTAAAATTTTGAGTTATTTCGTCAGCAATGATATAAATATTCAAAGGGCTTTGAAATTCTTTATTATTTAGTTTTTTTATGATTTTTTCCGGATTTTCTGCTTGTTTTGTATAGAGTATAGTGAGGGGAATATTTTTTTTAATGTAAAGTTCTTCTATTTCGTGTATTTCATTTAAATCTTTAATTATGTTACCTGGATTAAAATGAGATAAATCAATGTTTTCATCTGTTTCTGACGATACATCTGTGAGGTCAATACATAATTTTCCACCATAGGTTTTCTCTTTTCCAGCATGATCAAGAACATCAAGAGGTCCATTGCTAAAATGAAAATGCTTCTTAGGAGATGTCTTTGTGGCAATTAAACGAATAATATTCATATAATCATTCGTTTCACATTGATCATTAACAATAATGAGTATTTTATTCAGGATCATTTGCCCGGATCCCCATAGTGCATGCATTACTTTTTCAGCATGGCCGGGATATTCTTTTTGAATAGAAGCAATTGTTATGTTATGTCCAACCCCTTCCTCAGGGACATGGAGGTCTATGATTTCAGGCAGAATAGTGTTTTTTATAACAGGCGAGAATATTTTTTCAGTTGCTTTGATCAACCATTTGTCTTCTTGAGGTGGAATACCTACAACAGTTGCAGGATATACAGCATTTTTTTTATGAGTAATGCAGGTAACATGTAAAACAGGATAATAATCAGGTTTTGAATAGTACCCTGTATGATCTCCAAATGGCCCTTCCAGGAATAATTCATCAAAAGGATCGATATAGCCTTCCAGTATAATATCAGCATCAGAAGGCACCTCAATATCTTGTGTAATGCATTTAACCATTTTGACAGGTTTTTTTCTTATGAACCCGGCTAACATATATTCGTCAACATTATCTGGAAGTGGAGCAGATGCTACATACGAATATAAAGGGTCTCCTCCTAATGCAACTGCCACTGGCATTTTTTTATTTTTTTGTTTGTATTTTTTAAAATGATTTGCACCACCTTTATGTATATGCCAGTGCATCCCCGTTTTATTGTCTGAAACGACCTGCATCCGGTACATTCCAACATTTCTGATATTTGTTTCAAGGTCTTTAGTATGAACAACCGGTAATGTAATAAAAGAGCCCCCGTCTTTAGGCCAACATTTTAATACAGGCAACGTTTGGAGGTTGGGTTTTTTTGTTATGACCTGTTGACATATCCCTCTCCCTTTTTTTATTTTTGGTGCAAATGAAGATATTTCTCTGAGACAGGAGAGGATTTTGATTTTATCTCTCAATGTTTTTTTAGGGCTGCGTATTTCCGTGATAAATTGTTGTATTCTCTCAGAAAGGTCTCCATATTTGGAGATTCTGAAAATTTCACTAAACCGTTCAGGGCTTCCAAAGAGGTTTGTAATTACAGGAAAATCAGTTCCGGTATTTTCAAATAATAATGCTTTCGAGTTGTGCTGTTTAGAAAATCTGTCTGTAATCTCTGTAATTTCATACTTGGGATTAACATAAGATTTTACCCTGATGAGCTGGTCATTTGTTTCAAATTTATTAATCAATTTATTTAACATGTTGGATGCCATATAAATAGCCTGTAGTGTATTTGAAATAAAAAAGCTGTCCAGTGAATAGACAGCTTTTTTTATGTTTAAAATAGTTATTATTTGATTTTTTCGTAACCATAAATTGCTGCATCACCCAATTCTTCTTCAATACGAAGCAATTGGTTGTATTTTGCCATACGGTCTGAACGACTTAGAGAACCGGTTTTGATTTGACCTGAGTTCGTGGCAACAGCAATATCAGCTATTGTTGCATCTTCAGTCTCTCCCGAGCGGTGTGAGGTTACAGAAGTATAACCGGCACGGTGAGCCATTTCAATAGCATCAAGAGTTTCAGTCAATGTGCCAATTTGGTTTACTTTGATAAGAATTGAGTTGGCGCATCCCATTTCAATCCCTTTTTTAAGGAAATCAACATTCGTTACAAATAAATCGTCACCTACCAACTGACATTTATCACCAATTTTATCGGTTAGGATTTTCCAGCCGTCCCAATCATTTTCATCCATTCCATCTTCAATCGAGTCGATGGGATATTTGCCGACCAATTCGGCAAGATAATCGGCTTGTCCAGCGGAAGAACGGTTGGCACCAGATTCGCCTTCGAATTTCTTATAGTCATATTTATTGTTTTCAAAGAATTCAGAAGCAGCACAGTCAAGAGCAATGGAAACATCACCGCCATCTTCTTTACGCCCTGGTTTGTAACCGGCTTCTTCAATGGCTTTAATAATGGAATCAAGTGCATCTTCAGTTCCATCAAGTTCAGGAGCAAAGCCGCCCTCGTCTCCAACTGCAGTGCTTAAGTTTCGGCCTTTCAATACTTTTTTAAGTGCATGGAATACTTCAGCTCCCATTCTTAAGCCTTCACGGAAAGATTTAGCTCCAACGGGTCGGATCATAAATTCTTGAAAAGCAATTGGAGCATCTGAGTGCGAACCGCCATTAATAATGTTCATCATTGGAACAGGAAGATTTTTAGTATTTGTTCCGCCGATATAACGATAAAGTGGAAGATCATGATACATAGCAGCAGCTTTGGCTGTAGCAAGTGAAACACCTAACATAGCGTTAGCGCCTAATTTGCTTTTCGTTTTTGTGCCGTCAAGATTAAGCATTGCCTGATCAATAGCAATCTGATCAAGAGCATTCATGCCAATAATTTCTTTTGCAATAATTTTGTTTACATTATCAACTGCTTTTAAAACACCTTTTCCCAAGTAACGTTTTTTATCACCATCTCTAAGTTCAAGAGCTTCATTTTCTCCTGTAGAAGCGCCTGATGGTACAGCTGCCCTGCCAATAAACCCGCTGGCTGTTGTTACTTCTACTTCGATGGTCGGATTGCCACGAGAATCAAGGATTTCACGCGCATGAACGCTTACTATTTGTCCCATATTTTTATTTTTTTAGTGGTTAATTAATAAAATTCAAAGTTAAAAAAAAGGGACAAAGATTATTAATATAAGATCTTTATCCCTTTTAATTTTTTGTTAAATCAGAATCATAATTATAGAAGTCCTTTTAATTATTTTTTGTCATCTTCTGATTTGTCATCTTCCTTTTTTTCTTGTTCTTCTTTATGTTCTGTTTCTTCTTTTTTGTTTTGTGGTTGTTTATTTTCAGGATCCTTCTCTTCTTTTTGATCTTGATCTTTTGGTTGGTCTTTCGACTTTTCTTTAGTTTCTTCTGTTTTTTCTTCCTGTTGCTTTACCTCTTGCTGTTTTTCTTTTTCTTGTTTTGTTTCCTGGGTTTGCATATCTGCTTGCTGTTCACTTTTTACTTGTGTTTGTCCGGTTGTTTGAGTTTCTGTAGCAGCTTCTTCAGCAGTTGATTTTTTCTTTGACCTTCTTCGTCTGCTTTTTCCAGCTTTTTCCTGTGCTTTTGTTTCTTTTACAGTAAGCATGTTTTCATTATAATCAACCAGCTCAATGATACACATTTCTGCATTATCACCTACCCGGTTTCCGGTTTTAAGAATTCTTGTATATCCCCCGGGACGAGAAATAATTTTTGGCGATACTTCTCTAAAAAGTTCAGAAACAGCAAATTTGTTTTGTAAATACCGGAATACTATCCTTCTCGAGTGCACAGAATCATCTTTTGCTTTAGTGATTAAGGGTTCTACATATTTACGCAAAGCTTTTGCCTTAGGAACTGTTGTCGTGATCCTTTTGTGCATGATCAACGCCGTGGCCATATTAGATAACATTGCTTTTCTATGTGAACTCTTCCGCTTAAGATGTTCAGTTTTTTTCTTGTGTCTCATCAGTTTATTCTTTGTCTAATTTATATTTACTTACATTCATTCCAAATTGAAGATCCAGAGATATTAATTTATCTTCCAGCTCATTCAATGATTTCTTACCAAAATTCCTGAATTTTAATAAATCATTTTTATTGAATTGTACCAATTCTCCCAACGTGTTTACTTCAGCAGCTTTCAGGCAATTTAATGCCCTTACGGATAAATCCATATCGACTAATTTTGTTTTTAGTAACTGCCTCATGTGTAGCAATTCTTCATTAAATTCTTCTTCATCAATTTTTTCTTCTTTCTGAAGTGTTATTTTCTCATCGGAAAACAACATAAAATGATAAATAAGAATTTTAGCAGCTTCTTTTAATGAATCTTTAGGGTGTATTGAACCGTCAGTCTGCACTTCAATGACTAGTTTTTCATAATCGGTTTTCTGTTCAACACGATAATTTTCAATTGAATATTTTACATTTTTAATTGGAGTGAAGATCGAATCCATTGCAATAATTCCAAATTCCTCAGTTTCTTCAGTTTCCGGGAGCTTATTTTCTTCTGCTGGTACATATCCTCTGCCCTTATTAATATCCAAACTCATTTGAAGAGCGATGTCTCCATGCATATTGCAAATTACAAGATCTTTATTTAAGACCTCAAAACTTGTAAGATAATTGTTCAAATCACCCGCTTTGAATTGGTCTTTGCCTTTGATTTCAATTTTTATACTTTCATTCTCTGCATCCTGTACTTTTTTCTTAAGCCTTACTTGTTTAAGGTTTAAAATAATTTCCGTAACATCTTCTTTAATACCTTTAATGGTTGAAAATTCATGTTCTACACCTTCTATTTTGATACGCGTAATCGCATATCCTTCGAGGGATGATAATAGAATCCTTCGCAAGGCATTTCCTACTGTCATACCATAACCTGGTTCTAATGGACGAAATTCGAATGTACCTTTAAATTCATCCGAATCAATCATTATTACCTTTTCCGGTTTTTGAAATTCTAAAATTGCCATATATTTATTATTATTTTGAATATAATTCTACGATTAATTGCTCTTCTATTTTTTCCGGGATTTCAGACCGCTCGGGAATGTTATTAAATTTTCCTGCCATTTGGTTGCCGTCCCATTCCAGCCATGAATATTTACCATGAGCTGCATTGTTTAAAGCGTTATTAATCACTTCTAATGATTTGCTTCGCTCTCTTATTGCAATGATATCACCGGGTTTGCAAAAATAAGAAGGAATATTTACTATTTGTCCGTTTACAGTGATGTGTTTATGTGATACAAGCTGTCTTGCTGCTCTTCTTGAAGGAGCAATTCCTAGTCTGAAAACCACGTTGTCTAAACGACGTTCTAAAAATTGCAAAAGTAATTCACCTGTTACACCTTTACTTCTGGTTGCTTCTTTAAATGTTTTTTTGAATTGTCTTTCAAGCAATCCATATGTGTATTTGGCTTTTTGTTTTTCTTTTAACTGAACACCATATTCAGAAAGTTTCATTCTTTTCTTGTTTAACCCGTGAATTCCCGGTGGATAATTTTTTTTCTCAAAAATTTTATCTACCCCAAATATGGGTTCACCAACTTTTCGTGCAATTTTTGTTTTAGGGCCTTTGTATCGTGCCATATATTTATTTTGATATTTTTAGTTAATATTTATACTCTTCTGCGTTTAGGAGGCCTGCATCCATTATGAGGGATGGGAGTAACATCTACTATTTCGGTAATTTCAATGCCATTGCTGTCAATGGCACGGATAGCAGATTGTCTTCCGGCCCCGGGGCCTTTTACAAATATTTTGGCTTTCCGCATTCCCAAGTCATAGGCAACTTTTGAACAATCATTAGCGGCCATTTGCGCAGCATAAGGTGTGTTTTTTTTAGATCCTTTGAATCCCATTTTTCCTGCTGAAGCCCACGAGATAACCTGGCCTTTTTGATTTGTTAATGATATGATTATATTATTGAAGGATGCATGAATATATGCTTGTCCTTCAACATCGATCTGTACGACCTTTTTCCGTTTAGAAGTTCTGCTTTTTTTAGCCATTTCTTATATGTTTTAATATTATCTTCTAGAAAATTATTAATTTTTAAACTGCCTTTTTCTTGTTTGCAACAGTTTTCTTTTTGCCTTTTCGTGTACGGGCATTGTTTTGTGTGTTTTGACCCCGTACAGGCATCCCGGAACGATGACGGATACCGCGGTAACAACCAATATCCATCAGACGTTTGATGTTCATTTGGACCTCGGAACGAAGAGATCCTTCTACTTTATATTGCTCATTGATTATTTGTCTGATCCGTGCAATCTGGTCGTCTTGCCAGTCGCTTACCTTGATGTTTTCATCAACATCAGCTTCATGTAATATTTTTTTTGCAGTGCTATGGCCAATGCCAAATATATATGTTAATCCTATTACACCGCGTTTATTTTTAGGTAAATCAATTCCTACAATCCTTGCCATGTTATATTGCTTTTATATTTTAGATAATTTTATTTTTGCCGTTGTTTAAATTTGGGGTTCTTTTTGTTGATCACATACACTCTCCCTTTTCTCCTTACGGTCTTACAATCGTTTGTTCGCTTTTTAACCGAAGTTCTTACTTTCATTTTTAATGTATTTATATGTTTTTAATTTAGTATTTTAATATCTGTATACAATTCTTCCTTTTGTTAAATCATAAGGTGACATTTCTACTTTCACCTTGTCACCGGGTAAAATTTTGATATAATGCATCCTCATTTTGCCGGATATATGAGCAATAATCACATGTTTATTTTCCAGTTCCACCCTGAATCTTGCATTTGATAATGCTTCGATGATTGTTCCATCTTGTTCTATTGATGGTTGTTTTGCCATATAAAAAAATATTTAATTTAAATCTGTTCTTCAATATATTTAAAAGTTGATAAAATATCTGCCGGGTTATTATCTCCGGTGATGGCTATTGCCAGCTCAAAATGTGCAGATGGTTTTCCGTCTGTTGTTTTAATTGTCCAACCATCTTTACATCCTTTTATGTTTTTTTCCCCCATGTTGATCATGGGTTCGATACAAATAGTCATCCCTTTTTGTAATTTTTTTCCCCTTCCTTGTTTTCCAAAATTGGGTATTTCGGGTTGTTCATGCATTTTTTTACCAATCCCGTGTCCAACCATTTCTCTGACTACAGAATATCCTTTGGCTTCCACGAATGATTGTATTCCATGGCCAATGTCTCCCAACCGATTACCACACGAGGCTTTTTCAATGCCTTTGTAGAGTGACTGTTTTGTGACATTTAATAGTTGCTTTGTTTCTTCATTTACTTCTCCAACTTCAAAAGTATATGCCGAATCACCATAAAAATCATTCAATATCACACCACAGTCAATTGAGATAATGTCTCCATTTTGTAATCTGGTATCTGAAGGGATACCATGGACTACTTCGCTATTCACTGATGTACACAGGGTATTAGGAAATCCTTTATATCCTAAAAATCCAGGAATTCCACCATGATCTCTGAGGTATTCTTCAGCAATCCTGTCGAGTTCTAAAGTGGTAACACCGGGTTTCACGAGTTTTCCAATCTCTCCTAATGTTTTTGATACTAATAGATTACTTTTTCTAAGTAATTCTATTTCAGCATCATTTTTACAATAAAATTTCATCAAAGAACGCTTATTATTTAAATCACTGCAGCACCACCGGCCCTGCCTTTAATTTTAGTCCCTTTCATCAGGCCATCGTAATGCCTCATAAGTAAGTGACTTTCTATTTGTTGCAGTGTGTCTAATATTACTCCTACCAAAATCAGTAATGAAGTACCTCCATAAAATTGGGCAAACTGACTATTAATTCCTGCTAATGTGGCAAAACCAGGTAATATAGCTACCAAAGCTAAAAAAATTGATCCTGGTAAGGTAATTTTAGACATGATTGAATCAAGGAATTCAACGGTCTTTCGTCCAGGTTTCACACCAGGAATAAAGCCCCCGTTTTTCTTCATATCTTCAGCCATTTGTTGAGGATTAATTGTTATAGCCGTATAAAAGTATGTAAATAATATCACTAATATTCCAAATGTAAAATTATACCAGAATCCGGTAAAATTTGAAAAAGCTGAAACAAAACCTGACATGGATTCAGCTCCTGCAAAGTTTGCAAATGTTAATGGAAGAAACATGAGGGCCTGTGCAAAGATAATAGGCATTACACCAGCAGCATTAACTTTTAAAGGAATGTATTGTCTTACCCCGCCGTATTGTTTGTTGCCTACAATTCTTTTTGCATATTGAACAGGGATTCTTCTTGTCCCCTGAACCAATAAAATTGTTGCAACGAATACAAAGAATAAAAATATAATTTCAACAAGGAATGCAACAAGTCCTCCACCTTCAGCTGTAAGCCTGGTTCCAAATTCTGCTGCCAAAGCAAAAGGGAAACGTGCAATAATACCTATCATAATAATCAATGATATCCCGTTGCCAATGCCATTATCAGTGATTCGTTCACCCAGCCACATGACAAACATGGTGCCGGTCGTCAGAATTAAAACAGAGGAGATAGTGAAAAAAGCCCCTTTTAAGGCGAAAGCTTGTGGAGGTAATTGCGAGTGTAAGTTTGCAAGATACCCTGGTGCCTGGACTAAAAGAATGATAAGGGTTAAATATCTTGTTATTTGGTTAATTTTTCTTTTTCCGCTTTCACCTTCTCTTTGAAGTCTTTGAAAATATGGTACCGCTATACCAAGCAATTGTACTACAATCGAAGCAGAGATGTACGGCATGATACCGAGAGCCATTATAGATGCATTTGAAAATGCTCCACCGGAAAACATGTCTAATAACCCCATAACACCAGAAGATGTTTGTTGCTTAAGTGCAGTTAGGTATTCTGGATCAATCCCCGGGAGGGTTATATATGAACCCAATCTGTATATTAGGATGATACCCAGGGTATATAGTATTCTATTTCTCAGGTCTTCTATGCGATAAATGTTCCTTATGGTTTCGATAAATGCTTTCATTTAGAATTGTATTTTTTCTGCGTTTCCTCCTAATGATTCAATAATTTCTATAGCTTTTTTTGAAAATGCATGTGCTTTTACATTAACTTTCTGTTTTAATTCTCCGTTGCCTAAAATTTTGATTTTACTGTTTTTAGATGCAAGTCCGGCATCAATCATCGTTTGAATGTCTATATCTAATTTGTTTTTTTCTGCCAGCTCATTTAATTTACTTACATTAACAGGTTTGTATTCGATCCTGTTAATGTTTTTAAATCCGTATTTCGGGAGTCTCATGTGAATAGGCATTTGTCCGCCTTCAAATCCCGGACGTTTTTTATAACCAGAGCGGGATTGCTGGCCTTTATGACCTTTTGTTGAAGTGCCGCCTTTACCTGAACCTTGTCCTCGTCCTAATCTTGTTTTAGATTTTATGGATCCCTTTGCAGGTTTTAAATTACTTAAATTCATAGTATTATATTAATTTTTTATACCTTTTCTGTTTTTATCAAATGATGCACTTTGTTAATCATCCCTCTTATTTGAGGAGTATCTTCCAATTCGGTGCTGCTGTTATTTTTTTTCAACCCAAGTGCTTCCAGGGTTCTTTTCTGGAATTTATTTGCGTCTATTTTGCTTTTTATTTGTGTAATTCTGACTTTAGCCATGATTATAATTTTTATAGATATGTTTTATCCATTGAATACTTTTTCCATTTTCACACCACGTTCTTGTGAAATTGTTAATGGGTCTCTTAATTTGGAAAGGCCTAAGAAAGTTGCTCTAACTACATTTAAAGGATTCGGAGAGCCTTTTGATTTAGCGAGAACATCTTTTATGCCAACACTTTCCAAAACAATTCTCATAGCACCCCCTGCTTTAACACCTGTTCCATTGGATGCAGGCTTCATGAGTACTTCTGCACCGCAATATTTAGCACTTTGTTCATGAGGAATGGTTCCTTTATAAACAGGAATCCGGATAAGATTTTTTTTCGCATCTTCTACACCCTTTGCAATGGCAGTAGTGACTTCTTTTGCCTTACCGGTTCCATATCCTACAATTCCGTTTTCATCGCCAACGACAACAACGGCTGAGAAACTAAATGAGCGTCCTCCTTTGGTTACTTTTGTGATACGCCTGATTGTGACCAGACGGTCTTTTAAGTCCAGATCTGTTGTTTTTACCTTTTTTATATTTGTAAGCATAATAAAAATTAAAATTTTAATCCACCTTCTCTTGCACTTTCTGCTAAAGCTTTAACTCTCCCGTGATATAAATATCCATTTCGGTCGAATACCACTTTTTCAATGCCTTTTTCTAAAGCTTCTTTGGCTATTTGTTTTCCAACCAATTTTGCCTGTTCAACTCCACTTAATTTTTGATCATTAATGGTTTTACTGAGTGAAGTTACTCCTAATACTGGCCCTCCTTTGATATCATCCACGATATGGGCACAAATATGTTTATTGCTCCGAAAAATAGTCATTCTGGGTCTTTCAGGATCAGCAATAAATTTTTTTCTGATTCTCTTTTTTATTCTTTTTCTGCGTTCGTATTTTGTTAAGGCCATTTTTTTAAATGTGTTTAATGTTATACACCAGTTTTACCAGCTTTTCTTCTAATATGCTCGTCAATATATTTAATCCCTTTTCCTTTGTATGGTTCAGGTTTCTTAAGCGACCGTATTTTAGAAGCTACTTGTCCCACGAGTTGTTTGTCATGACTTGAAAGAGTTATTTTAGGGTTTCCACGTTTTTCAGTTACTGTTTCCACCTTTATTTCTTTTGGTATCTGAAAAATGATATCATGAGAATATCCCAGGTTCAATTCAAGGAGGTCATTTTTTGCTTCTGCTCTGAATCCTACTCCAATCAGCTCAAGTTGTATTTGGTATCCTTTGCTTACGCCATGTATCATGTTTTGTATTAATGCGCGGTATAACCCATGCATTGATTTATGACGTTTAAGTTCTGTTGGTCTTTCAAAAGTGATAATATTTTCATTAATATTTACTTTGATATCAGGATGTACTTTTTCTGATAGTTCACCCAAAGGGCCTTTAACATGAACTTCATTTTCTTTGTTAATGTTCACTTCAACCTTTTCTGGTATTTGTATTGGTAAGTTTCCTATTCGTGACATGATAATTCCTTTTTAATAAATATGACATAATATTTCACCACCTATATTTTCTTTTCGGGCTTCTTTGTCTGTTATAACACCTTTAGAAGTACTCAGTATTGCGATGCCCAGTCCATTCAGCACTCTTGGAATATCATCTTTGCCTGTATATTGCCTTAAGCTTGGTTTGCTGATTCGTTTCATTTCTTTGATAGCTGGCATTTTTGTTTCAGGATTATATTTTAAAGCTATTTTTATGGTTCCCTGTGGCCCTTTTTCATCATCAAATTTATAGCTTAAAATATATCCTTTTTCATGCAATACCTTAGTAATATTTTTTTTAATATTTGATGCAGGAATTGCAACTACCATATGCCTTGCCATTTGGGCATTTCGTATACGTGTCAGGTAGTCGGATATAGGATCGGTTACTTTCATGATATTTTAATGATTTAATTTTTTTACCAACTTGCTTTTTTTATACCCGGGATTAGCCCTTTTGAAGCCATTTCACGGAATTGAATTCTACTGATTCCGAATGTGCGCATATATCCTTTAGGCCTTCCGGAGATGCTACAACGATTGTGTTGTCTTATTTTGTTTGAGTTTCTTGGAAGCCTGCTTAGGCTAACATAATCGCCTTCGGCTTTAAGTTTAGCTCTTTTTTCTGCATATCTGTCAGCCAATTTTTGGCGTTTGCGTTCTCTTGCAATCATTGATTCTTTAGCCATAATGATATTTTTTATGATTTAAATGGGAATTCAAATTTCTTTAATAGTGCGTGAGCTTCTTCATCACTATTCGTGTTTGTCACAAATGAAATTTCGAGCCCCATTATTTTTTCAACATTATCTAAAAATATTTCGGGAAAAATGATTTGTTCTTCAATTCCTAAGCTGTAATTACCCCTGCCATCGAATTTTGAAGGGATTCCATTGAAATCCTTGATACGGGGAAGAGCAAAGCAAAGCAATCGTTCTAAAAATTCATACATTTTTTCCTTGCGAAGGGTTACTTTTGTTCCAATGGGCATGTCCTCTTTTAACTTAAAGTTGTTAATGGCCTTTTTCGAGTAAGTTAAAATGGCTTTTTGACCGGCGATAAGTGATAATTCCTGCTGGGCTACGTCTACTTGTTTTTTATCTGATGCACCGGCACCTATTCCGCGGTTAATGACAATCTTTTTTAACCGTGGGACCTGCATAACTGATTTATATTTAAATTCTTTTTGCAATGCAGGGACTATTTCTTTATAATACTTTTCCTGGTATGTAGGGATATTTTTTTCCATTATTTAATTTCCTCTTCAGATTTTTTAGAATACCGAATAAGTTTTTTATTATCATTTAATTTACGCCCAATTCTTGTCGCTTCTCCTGAAGAAGGATCCACAAGCATTAAGTTTGAAATATGTATTGGGGCTTCTTTTTTTAAAATACCTCCTTTAGGGTTTTCTGAATTTGGCTTTGTATGTTTTGAAACCATATTAGCACCTTCTACAAGTGCCCTGTTCTGCTTATTGAAAATTTGCAGAATTTTTCCTTTATGGCCTTTATACTCGCCATTATTCACTATGACAGTATCACCTTTTTTGATATGTATCTTTTTTTGCATATTACTATATTTTTTTAAAGCACTTCTGGAGCAAGTGATATAATTTTCATGTAATTATTTCTAAGTTCTCTGGCAATCGGGCCAAAAATCCTGGTACCTCTTAATTCGCCGACTTCGTTGATTAAAACCACTGCATTATCATCAAACCGGATGTAAGAGCCATCTTCTCTTCTTACTTCTTTGTTTGTTCTGACAACAATAGCCTTTGAAATCGTTCCCTTGGTTATTTTGCTGGCAGGAACGGCTTCCTTTATTGTGACGACAATTTGATCACCTATTGTGGCATATCTTTTTCGGCTGCCACCCAATACTTTAATGCATAATGCGGTTTTTGCACCACTATTATCTGCTACTGTTAATCTACTTTCTTGTTGTATCATGGTTATATTTTATTTAGCTCTTTCCAGTATTTGTAATAAGCGCCATCTTTTTCTTTTGCTCAAGGGTCTTGTTTCAATTATTTGTACTAAATCACCTTCATTGCATTCATTTTTTTCATCATGAAAAATGAATTTTTTAGACTTGTTCACGAATTTTTTATAAATAGGGTGCTGTATCTTTCTTCTTACCACGATGACACCTGTCTTTTCCATTTTGTTGCTTACAACAACACCAATTCGTTCTTTTCTTTTATTTCTAGTTACTTTAGTTGTTGCTTCCATTATTCTTTAGTTGTAGTTTTATTGCTAATGTGAATACGTTTGGTTTGTTCGGTTTTTAACCGTGCTATATTTTTTTTGGCTTCTTTTAGTTTTAATGGATTATCCAAGGGAGAAATAGCATGGTTCAACCGTAATTTGGTTAAAAACTGTTTTTCGTTTTCAATCCGTTCAATGATTTCAATATCTGTTAATTCTTTTATTTCTTCGTTTTTCATTATTAATAGATTTTAAGCTGTTTCTTCGACATAGTCACACCGTATAACTGTTTTAGTTTTGACTGGCAGCTTTTGCGCACCAAGTCTGAGAGCTTCTTTTGCAACATCCAATGTTGCACCGTCTACTTCCATGATGATTCTGCCAGGGCTTACACGTGCCACAAATCCTTCATTATTTCCTTTTCCTTTACCCATTCTTACTTCAGCAGGTTTTTTCGTGATGGGTTTGTCTGGAAATATCCTGATCCATAATTGTCCCTGCCGTTTCATGTATCTGGTTGTTGCAATACGTGCAGCTTCAATCTGTCGCTCCGTGATCCAGGCTTCTTCAAGGGTTTTAATGCCAAATGTGCCAAATGCTAATGTAGATCCTCTTTTGGCATTTCCCTTCATTTTGCCTTTTTGCTGTTTTGAATATTTTGTTTTTTTAGGTTGTAACATGGTTTTTTCGTGTTATATAATTATTTTCTTTTCTTTTTGCTTCTTTGTTTGGTGTTTTTTATTCCAATATTCGGAGATAAGTCCCGTTTACCAATGACTTCTCCTTTGCAAATCCATACTTTTACACCAATGACCCCTGTTTTTGTTTTGGATCTTTCGATAGCAAAATCAATGTCAGCACGCAATGTATGCAATGGGATTCGTCCTTCTTTGTATGTTTCATTCCGGGCCATTTCAGCACCACCAAGTCTTCCTGAAATAATTACTTTCACTCCTTCAGCACCCATTCTCATGGTAGCCGTGATAGCCATTTTTATTGCTCGTTTATAGGAAATATGACCTTCTATTTGTCGGGCAATATTATATGCTACTATGTTTGCATCCAGTTCAGGCCTTTTAACCTCAAATATATTGATTTGAATTTCTTTTTTCGTGAGTTTTTTTAACTCTTCTTTTAACCTGTCTACTTCTTGCCCGCCTTTACCAATGATAATACCAGGTCTTGCTGTATTGATAGTTACAGTAATTAATTTAAGCGTTCTTTCTATGATGATGTTTGAAATACTTGCTTTAGATAGCCTTGCATAGAGATATTCCCTGATCTTATTGTCTTCGTATAATTTATCTCCATATTGTTTGCCGCCGAACCAATTGGATTCCCAGCCTTTGATAATTCCTAAACGATTGCTTATTGGATTTACTTTTTGTCCCATTGATGTTTCTTATTTAAGATTCTTTATTGGTTTCAGTATTGTTTTCAGAAGTTGCAACTGGTTCCTCTGTAGGTTGTTGAATATTTTCAAGGCTATCAATGTATATGGTTAAATGATTTGCCCGTCTTCTAATGATATTTGCTCTTCCCATTGCTGCCGGACGTAAACGTTTCAATGTTCTTCCCTCGTTTACATTGATCTTTTGTACAAATAAATGGCTGCTTTCCAGTCGTTTGCCTTCGTTTTTATTTTGCCAGTTAGCAATTGCAGACATTAATGTTTTTTCAGCATATTTGGCTCCTTTCTTAGAACAAAATTTTAGTAGATCCAGTGCCCTGTTTACTTCTTCTCCCTGGATCATGTCGCCTATAAGCCTCATTTTTCTGGGAGGGACCGGACAATTTTTTAGCATGGCAAAATATGTATTTTGCTTTTCTTTTTTTAGTTGTTCTGCTTTTAATCTTTTTCTAGCACCCATATCAAAATTGTTATATTGTTAATTCAATATTTATTTTTGTTTTCCCCCGTGTCCTTTAAAAACTCTGGTCGGGGCAAATTCACCGAGTTTATGCCCCACCATATTTTCTGTAATATACACAGGAATAAATTTATGTCCATTATGAACAGCAATAGTAAGACCTACAAAATCAGGAGTTACCATTGACCTGCGCGACCAGGTTTTAATGACTTTCTTTTTTCCTGAATCTTTAATTGCGGTTATTTTTTTTTGCAAACCATGATCTACAAATGGACCTTTTTTAATTGATCTAGCCATATATATAAATAATATTATTGATTAGTTATTTTCGTTTTTCAACTATATATTTGTTAGATTGTTTATTTTTTGTTCTTGTTTTGAATCCTTTAGCTGGAATACCATTGCGTGATCTGGGTAATCCACCTGAAGCCTTGCCTTCGCCACCACCCATTGGATGATCTACCGGGTTCATAGCTTTTCCTCTTACACGTGGTCTTCTACCTTTCCATCTGGATCTCCCGGCTTTTCCCGAACGCTCTAATCCATGGTCTGAATTCGAAAGCGTCCCGATTGTTGCTTTGCATTTCACCAATACCATCCTTGATTCACCAGAAGGTAGTTTGATGATTGCATATTTACCGGTTCTTGAGGTTATCTGGGCATAGCCACCGGCACTTCTGGCCAATATTCCTCCGTGTCCGGGAGCCAGTTCAACATTGTGAATAATTGTACCCAAAGGGATATCCGAGAGATACATTGCATTTCCGATATTTGGAGAAATGTTTTTCCCACTTTCAACTGTTTGCCCAATTTCTAAGCCATTTGGAGCTAGAATATATCTTTTTTCACCGTCCTGGTAATGTAATAATGCAATAAATGCAGTGCGGTTCGGATCATATTCAATACTTTTTACTTTAGCGGGAATATTTTCTTTATCTCTAAGGAAATCAATAATTCTGTATCTTCTTTTATGACCTCCCCCGTGATATCGAATGGTCATCCTTCCTTTATTATTTCGTCCCCCGGTTTTTTTCAACGGGCGCAATAATGATTTTTCTGGTTCGGAAGTGGTAATTTCCTCATAAGTATTTGCTACTTTATGACGTAATCCCGGAGTTATAGGTTTTTTCTTTTTTACTGCCATAGTCCTAATTATATATTACTGTAAAAATCTATATTTTCTCCATCGGCAAGTGTCACGATGGCTTTTTTATAATTATTTTTTCTGCCCGTGATGATGCCGGTTTTTGTAAAGCGGCTTTTTTTCTTGCCTTTATATTGCATGGTGTTGACATCTTTTACTGTTACACCATACATTTCTTCTATTGCATCCCGGATTTGTAATTTATTCGCATGTTTATCCACGATAAATCCAAATTGATTCAGGGCCTCACCCTTATCATTCATTTTTTCAGTAACCACCGGTTTTATTAATATATCAATCATATTACTTCTTAATTATTTTTTTGTAAATGATTTATTGAACTTTCATTGAACAATAAAATATGATGATTCATGATGTCGTAAGTGTTTAAATCAGCCACTGTCACGACTTTAATGTTCCCTATATTCCGGGAGGACAAATATATATTTTTATCTTCTTTTGATAATACCAATAACATTTTTTTATTATTTAATTTAAGGTTATCCTGAACAGAAACTATATTTTTTGTCTTGGGCTCATCAAATTGAAAGTCCTGAACTACCATAATGTTCTTGTCATTTGCTTTATAACTTAAAGCTGAATATTTGGCCAGTTGTTTTACTTTTTTATTGATTTTAATGTTATATTCTCTTGGCCTTGGTCCAAATGCTGTTCCACCACCTTTGAAGAGAGGGGATTTTCTCGAGCCGGCCCTGGCTGTTCCGGTTCCTTTTTGGCGTTTTATTTTTTTATTACTTCCGGTTATTTCTGAACGTTCTTTTGATTTTGCAAGTCCTTTTCGTTGATTAGCCAAATATCTTTTTACATCAAGATAGATCACGTGATCATTTGGAGACACGCCAAAAATCGATTCGTTCAGTTTTATTTTTTTTCCGGTATCTTCGCCTTGTATGGTTAAAATTTTTGCTTCCATTATTTCTCAATTATTAAATAAGATCCTTTAGGTCCGGGAACTCCTCCCTTTACTAACAGAAGATTATTTTCGTTATTGACTTTTATTACTTCAATATTGCTTACAGTTACTTTTTTATTTCCGGTTTGACCGGCCATTCTCATTCCTTTGAAAACTCTTGACGGGTCTGATGACATTCCAATTGCACCAGGTGCACGGGGTGTTTTATGTTGACCATGCGTGGCATCATTAGTGCCCCTGAATCCATGTCTTTTCATTACTCCCTGGAATCCTTTACCTTTTGATATTCCACTGATTTTAATGAAATCAGCAGTCTGGAATATGTCTTCTACTTTTACTTCGTCACCTAAATATACTTCTTTGTCAAACTGAAATTCAACAATTTTTCTTTTGGGCTTTGTTTTTGATTTTTTGAAATGGCCCATTTCTGGTTTATTGCTATGCTTGTCTTTTTTATCACCAAAACCTAATTGAACAGCATCATACCCATCTTTTTCATTGTTTTTGACCTGGGTAACAGTACAAGGACCAGCCTGAATTACAGTGCAGGGTATATTAAGTCCGCTTTCAAGAAAGACTGATGTCATACCTATTTTTTTTCCGATTAATCCGGCCATTTTATTTTAATGTTTTAATATTTATACTTTTATTTCAACTTCTACACCACTTGGAAGCTCTAATTTCATCAGTGCATCTATTGTTTTTGGAGTAGAGCTGTAAATATCAAGAAGGCGTTTATACGACGATAATTCAAATTGTTCCCTTGATTTTTTATTTACAAAGGTCGATCTGAGTACTGTAAAAATTCGCTTATGAGTAGGAAGCGGAATTGGACCACTTACAACTGAACCTGTTGTTTTTACAGTTTTTACAATTTTTTCAGCAGATTTATCTACTAAATTGTGGTCGTATGATTTTAATTTTATTCGTATTTTTTGATTGCTCATTTTAAAATATATTGATATGTTTTAAACTAGTTCAACCTTTCCTTTTATTTTTTCTACAATTTCGCGTGCAATTTCATCAGGTACTTGTTCATAATGGGAAAACTCCATTGTTGATGTAGCGCGTCCTGATGATAATGTTCTGAGAGTAGTGACATATCCAAATTGTTCCGCAAGTGGAACCACGGCTTTCACAATTCTTCCACCGGCTTTAGAGTCCATGCCAATGATTCGGGCTCTTCTCCTGTTTAAGTCTGATACTACATCTCCCATGTATTCTTCAGGGGTCACTATTTCAGCGTTCATCACCGGTTCAAGCAAAATGGGTTTTGCTTTACGGCATGCACTTCTGAATGCACTCTTGGCAGCAATTTCAAATGACAGGGCGTCGGAGTCAACATTATGATACGAGCCGTCTTTTAATACTACTTTCATGCTGTCTAAAGGATAATCTGCCAGTACACCGTTATGCATTGCTTCTATAAATCCTTGCTCTACACTTGGAATATATTCTTTCGGGATGTTGCCACCCTTGATTTCATTTACAAATTGCAATCCTTTTTCATTTTCATCAGCAGGGCCAATTTCAACAGAGATGTCGGCGAATTTACCTTTACCTCCTGTTTGTTTTTTGAATACTTCCCTGTGTGAAACGGCTTGCGTGAGTTGTTCTTTATATGATACCTGTGGCTGACCTTTATTGCAGTCAACACTAAATTCACGTTGCAACCTGTCTATAAGTATTTCAAGATGCAATTCACCCATTCCGCTAATAATGGTTTGTCCTGTATCTTCATCTGTTTTTACTTTAAATGTTGGATCTTCTTCTGCTAATTTTGAAAGGGCGATGCTCAATTTGTCTATATCGGCTTTGGTTTTAGGTTCTACAACAATATGAATAACAGGTTCGGGGAATGAAATATCTTCAAGGAGTATTGGGCTTTTTACATCGCATATAGTATCACCGGTGGTGACTTCTTTGAAACCAACGACAGCACAGATATCGCCTTCCTGAATAGATTCTTTTGGGTTTTGTTTGTTTGAATGCATTTGAAAAAGCCTGGTAATCCTGTTTTTTTTGCCTGTCCGTGTATTAAGGACTTGCAATCCGGGTTTCAGTTCACCGGAATAGACACGGACAAATGATAGTCTTCCTGCATATGGGTCTGTTGCAATTTTAAAAACCAGGCCAGCCAACGGGTTATTATTGTTTGGCTTTCGTTCAATACTATTTTTAGTGTTTGGATCGAACCCATTTACCGCATCAACATCTAAAGGGCTCGGCAGAAAGGCAGTCACAGCATCAAGAAGTCGTTGAACACCTTTGTTTTTAAACGATGCACCACAGAGTACAGGAACTATTTCCTGGTTTATTGTTCCTTTTCTTATGGATTTTTTTATGTCTTCTTTCGTGATTTGATTTGGGTTGTCAATGTAACGTTCAAACAGATCATCATCTAATTCAACGGCAGATTCTAATAATTGTTCACGGTATGATGCAGCTTCTTCTTCCAGGTCTTTCGGGATGTCTACCAATTCATAATTGGCACCAAGTTTTTCATCATCGTACCATACCACTGCTTTTTCTTCAATGAGGTCAATTACACCTTTAAAGGTTTCTTCTTTGCCAATGGGAATTTGTAATATGACAGGTTTGGAATTAAATGTATCTTTTATTTGACTAGTAACATTATAAAAGTCTGCACCGATACGGTCCATTTTATTGATAAAAGCAATCCTGGGCACACCGTATTTATCGGCTTGTCTCCATACTGTTTCACTTTGCGGTTCTACACCGCCAACTGCACAAAAAATTGCAATGGCGCCATCCAACACTCTTAATGAACGTTCTACTTCTACAGTAAAATCAACGTGTCCGGGAGTGTCTATAATATTGATTTTATATTCGTTGTTATTGTATTTCCAGAATGTTGTTGTAGCAGCAGATGTAATGGTAATCCCTCTTTCCTGTTCCTGTTCCATCCAGTCCATTGTCGCACCGCCTTCATGTACTTCTCCCATCTTATATGTAATGCCTGTATAAAACAACATACGTTCTGTCGTTGTTGTTTTGCCAGCATCAATATGCGACATGATTCCAATATTTCTTGTATACTCTAAATTCATTCTGTACTGGATTTTATATTTTAGTGTTAAAACCTAAAATGTGCAAATGCTTTGTTTGATTCAGCCATCCTGTGCATGTCATCTTTTTTCTTGAATGCACCTCCTTCGTTTTTATAGGCTGCCATTATTTCAGCTGCAAGTTTTTCACTCATTGTTTTCCCGTTTCGTTGCTTTGCAAAACTGATCATGTTTTTCATGCTGAGTGCTATCTTACGATCTGGCCTTACTTCTTGGGGTATCTGAAAGGTTGCACCACCAATCCTTCGGCTTCTTACTTCTACCATTGGAGTTATATTTTCAAGCGCTTTTTTCCATATATCAAGCGCATTGTCTTCTTCAAAATTTTTTATTTTTCCATCAATGATTTCCATTGCATTATAAAAAATTTTGTATGCTGTATTTTTTTTGCCGTCTTCCATTAAACAATTAACAAACCGGGAGACCTTTTTTTCTTTGTAAACCGGGTCTAATGCTAATTCACGTCTTTTTGCTTTTTTGGCTTTTCTCATGGCTTAAATTATTTTTTAGGCTTTTTGGTACCATATTTAGAACGCCTCTGCATTCTTCCATCTACACCGGATGCATCCAATGCACCTCTTATTAAATGATATCTTACACCGGGTAAGTCTTTTACTCTGCCACCCCTGATGAGTACAATAGAGTGTTCCTGGAGATTGTGTCCTTCACCCGGGATATATGAGTTGACCTCCTTTCCATTCGTTAATCGCACTCTGGCAACTTTTCTCATTGCCGAATTAGGCTTTTTAGGTGTTGTTGTATACACTCTAACACACACACCTCTTTTCTGTGGACAAGCATCCAATGCAGGTGCTTTCTTTTTCTCACGTATCTTTTTTCTGCCTTTTCTGACTAATTGTTGTATTGTTGGCATTATGAAATTGTATTATATTTAACCAAATATTAAGTTATTGTTGAAAATATTGAAAAAAATGTTAAAAAAAATGGACTGCAAAAGTATTTTATTTTTTTCTATTAAGCAAG
>CAYFQI010000003.1:28174-31408 GCA_964345135.1 uncultured Bacteroidales bacterium | reverse complement strand
GAATAATCTTCTTATCCCACATAATTTTATTTGGTTCTCATTTATTTATAAAAACAATTTTTAATAATCTGACTGAAAACAGTTTTTTCCTTGTCTTAAAGATAGCCTTAATTTTCAGCAACTTCTTCACTTTAAAGTTGTAGAAGTTGCTGAAAATCTTTTAAGAGGGCTTTAGGGAGAACTTTTTAAATTACCTCAAAATTGTCACCTGGCCTGTCAATGTCAGTTCGCCATCATTTAATGTAATGATAAAATGATATGAATCTACAGGCAATGGTTTCCCTTTATATTTTCCATTCCATGCTTTATCAAAATTATAATTTTTCGTTTTAAATAACAATTCACCCCAGCGGTCATATATTTCAACTACTATCCTTTCATAATAATGTCCAATTCCTTCTATCACCCAAGTCTCGTTTACACCATCTCCATTAGGTGAGAATGCGGTTGGTATATTGAAGCATCTCTCTTCCTCAGGCAGCACTTTAATGACTACTGTATCTTTACATTTGTTAGCATCTTCTATGATAACTGTATATTCTCCTACTCCTATATTCTGATGTTCATTTGTAGTGCTTCCATTGTCTGACCAATAATATACATATTCCCATTCCGCTTCGGTTATCTCAAACGGGTTGGCACCTTCAACGTCAAGTGTGATACTTCCATCATTTTCCTTCGGACAATAAGGCTCAACTACATCGACGTGGACTATCAATGAATCAGGCTCTGTTATCCTCACTTTATCACTGACTGTACAACCATTTGCATCTTCCACGGTCACTTGATAAAGTCCGGCCCCCAAACCTGTAACCATTCCCGTAGTTTCTTGCAACCCATCATACTCATAATCATATCCGGGTGTTCCTCCTTCAGGATCTACAGTAATTATACCATTATGATCGCCGTGGCATCTAATATCATTCTTTGACACATTCAGCGTTAATAATTTGGGTTGAGACACATTCGCCAGCATAGTGACTGACTGACCAACATCATCAATCACAACTACCTCATAAGTCCCCCCTCGTAGAGATTCAACAACAATAACAGTATCTGTTGTTGTTATCGAATCTTCAACGTGTTCACTTCTCCATATATATGTGTATGGGGCCATTCCACTTGATGTTAATATAGCTGTTAAAGACCCATTGGTGTCTCCATAACAGTCAACACCAGTAGTTGTTACATTCATACGTAAGTGTGAAGGCCTGTTTATATTAACAATAAATGTATCTGTCGCATAACACCCGGAGAGTATATTGGTGTCTGCAACCATGATTATTCCCCCGTTTAACGTATCTGTTCCCCATTGAACAGTTGCCTGCGAACTATCCGAAGCTCCAACAATGCTTCCATCATGTATGATACTCCACGAATATTGATGATTAGGCTGGGGCATTGCCAACTGATATGATTCTGTTTCATTTATATACACATCATCTTCACCTACAATCTCAGGAGTAGGTAATGGCCATATACTTATACCAATGGATTCTTGATCTGTACACCCGTCGCTACTCGTAACTGTGAGTGTATATATGGTATCTACAACAGGACTTACTGCAATATTCACAGAATTAGATCCGCTGTTCCATACATAATCCTGGGCATTCATACTCGTGTTTCCATAAAGTATTACTGACTCTCCTATACATATTGACGTATCTGCTTGTGGTGCCATACTAATCTGTGCATCCGGTGCAGGATAATAATCTATAACTATCGTATCCTCAGCACTACAACCTGTTGAAACCTCTGTAATCTCAACCACGTATGTTCCTGAAGTATCAACTGTTAAAGTTGTATTTGTTGATAATCCATCATTCCATTTATAAGTATACAATCCATAATCAAACGGTATGTTATATCCCGGATCAAGAACTATATTATCTCCTATACATATTGAAGTGTCTGGTCTGAGATTTACTAAAGGATTGGTATTAAAAGTAATATCTACTGTGTCTGCAGATACACATCCAAATGTATCAACCATTGAAACAATGTATTGTACCATTGCATTCATATTTGGTGCGGTTATTACCGGAGAAGCTGCAAATGTATCTGACAGACTTCCATCCGAAGGTATCCATGAATAAGACAACCCTGTACCCTGACGATTTGTTGTTAATGTTAATGTATCTTCAGGACACATTGAAACACCAGAATGCTGTATCTCTATCCCTGAACTATCCGTAGAAACATACAATGTATCATATACTGAATAACCAGAGTATAAGCCTGCTTCAAGTATATACATTGTCTGTCCATTAGGTAGCATTGTTCCATCAATCATTGGTTCCATTATTGTATCATTCGATAATCCAATTGAAGGTGTCCATAGATAATAATCTGCATTTCCATTCTGCCATACAGTTGTAGCAAGGGTTTCACATTTTCCAATCACCGTATCCGGTGTTAAAATATCTATACTTAAACTATCTGTATAGACTAAAACTGAATCCCATACACTACATCCATATACATCCATTGCTTCAACATAATACCTTGTCGGATTGCTCGGTAAGGAAGAAACAATCTCAGGATTACTTCTTGAACTATCACTTAATGATGATGATGTGGCTATAGTACCCTTATCATTTACAAACCATTGATATGTAAACGGACCCATACCGGATACAGATGTCGTGATCCGGAATATTTCTCCAATAGCTATACTGGTATCTGATACATGAGGATTGATTCCCGAGGAAGTATCTGGTGTTGTAACCAATATTCCCGGTTCATTTACCTGAATAAATACAGTATCTGTAATCACATTGCCACACGCTCCTAATACTATTGCATAATAATAACCACTCACAGATGGCGTGACAGCTGATAAAGCAAGGGTATCATTATTATTACTCAAATCAATCCCATCCTGATACCACTCATAGCCATTCATCGTACCTTCAGCTTCTACATTTAATATATGATCAGTCCCATTACATATTGTATCATTGACCGGGTGGGCTGTGATGCTCACAGGATAATTGATGTCTATCAGAATAGTATCACTGTAAATATCATCACATTCTCCACTGATTTGAACATAATAGCTGCCACTATCAGATGATAAAACATTGGTCACTGGTAAAACAGCACTGGTTTCTCCTGCAATCGCTGATCCATCTTTATACCACTGGTAGCCGGTCACGGTGCCGGTGACACTGATGCTCAACGTGATGTCTTCACCTTCACAAAGCGTGTCGCCTACGGGCTGGGCCGTGA
>CAYFQI010000003.1:26568-28074 GCA_964345135.1 uncultured Bacteroidales bacterium | reverse complement strand
AAGTGGTTTCTCCACCAATCGCTGATCCATCTTTATACCACTGGTAGCCGGTCACAGTGCCGGTGACACTGATACTCAACGTGATGTCTTCACCTTCACAAAGCGTGTCGCCTACGGGCTGGGCCGTGATGTTCACGTTCGTATCCACGCCTACACTGACGGCATTGCTGCTGTCCGTGCTACACGTGCCAGTGATGATCACTTTATAGCTGCCCTTGTCTGTTAAGGCCAGCGGGCTAAAGGACAGGCTGGTTGCCGTCTCTCCTGCAATATCCGAGCCGTCTTTCTTCCATTGATAGCTTATGCCGGTACCGCTGGCATCCACGGTAAGGGTCAGGTTCTGGCCCTCGCACAAAGTGTCACCCACGGGCTGGGTGGCTATGCTGACCGGGTGGTTGATCCCCAGCATGACCGTGTCACTGCTGATTGTATCACATTCTCCGCTAACCTCTACATGATAGCTACCACTGTCGAAAGAGCTGACATTAGTTAAGTCGAGGCTGGATGCTGTAGCACCACCAATCACTGAACCATCTTTATACCACTGGTAAGCATTCACGGTGCCGTTTACTGATACATTAAATGTGATATCATCTCCTTCACATATTGTATCACCAAGTGGTTGGTTAATAATATTTTCAACAGGAATTACATTCACTTCAATCGTATCGCTATCAATACATCCATTTGATCCATCAACAGTATAAATTAATTGATAATCTCCTGAATCTCTTGAGATAAAAATAGGTGTTTGTATATTTTTATCATTTAAAGAGTCTGCTGATGCACCTGTCCAAGTATGAGAAATATAAGGAGCAGAACCTCCTGATGGATTTCCATCCAGATTAAGTGAAGTCCCTGCACATATTGTGGCTGGATTAGGTATGATAGAAGCTATAGGAGTAAGTGTATCTATAGTTATATCAATACTATCAATATCTGAACACCCATTGGCTCCATCAGTCACTGTCACTATATAAGTTCCGGCATCAGTAATATTTAAAGTATCATTTATACTCCCATCACTCCATAAATAACCCGGTGTTCCTGTAGTTGTACTTCCTCTGGCATCCAATGTGATATCTGCTTTTGTACAGGTAATTTCTGTTTCACTGCTACTAATATCAGCTACTAAAGTTCCCTGATCTTCTATGATGATATTTTGAGTCACGTTGATCGAGTTTCCGCAGCTGTCGGTCACCGAATAGGTCCTGGTGATGGTCTCGGGGCACGTGTCCCCGTCTGATACATCGCTTACAAAGGCGACTGTTGGTGTACCACAATTATCAGCCTCATCGGTGACAACGGTAATATCAGGCACCGGTACATCTGATATATTTTCCACGGTAGTATCCGCAGGGTTGCTGGCTGTGGGCGGGGTCATATCTTCTACATTGATAATATGGTCGACTATTTCGCTGTTCCCACAATCGTCTGTTACCGTATAGGTTCTTGTTACTACGATTGGACAAGTCCCGGCTGATGCATCTGTGCTCGTTACTGTGA
>CAYFQI010000003.1:0-26468 GCA_964345135.1 uncultured Bacteroidales bacterium | reverse complement strand
TTTGGTTACCACACTCATCTTCCAAGGTGTATGTCCTTGTTACTACGATTGGACAGGTCCCGGCTGATGCATCTGTGCTCGTTACTGTGATATCGCCATCTGCCGAACAAGCGTCTGTAATGGTTATTCCGCCTGCCAGTGCTTCTAAACCGGCTACGGTTGTTTCTGCTGCCGGGGCATCGCTTACTGCACAGCCTTCTACGGTAGTAGTGGTTATGGTTCCTGATACTACAGGTGCCTGGGTATCGTCTATGTTGATTGTATGAATGGTTGTGTTGGTATTCCCACACTCATCTGTAATCGTGTATGTACGGGTCAAAACAACCGGGCAACTGCCACTTGTGGCATCGCTATGCGAGACCAACAGGTTGTTATCGGAAGTGCGGTTGTCGCTAATGCTTAAGCTACCTGTAAGGCTTTCGAGGCCGGATACAGTCGTCTCGGCCGAGGGGGCATCACCAGCGTCACATCCCGCTACATTGGTTGTAGTGATACTTCCTGATATTGACGGATCAATATCATCAACAATAACAGTTAAATCATCTGTATCCATACATCCTTTTGAATCTGTGGCTGTTACAGTATAGGTTGTATTTGTGGTGGGAGTAACAGTTATGGAATCTGTAGCGTCTCCGGTTGACCAGAGATAAGAACAACCTCCTATAGCTTTCAATCCTGTTGTATCGCCAGAACAGATGTCTTCATCCGGCCCTGCATCTGCTATTGGCCCGATACCTTCATTGATTGTATAGTATGCAGAATCAAGGCAATCATTATTGTCTTTAACGACTACCTTGTAGGTGCCTGCTATCAATCCTGTCTGGTCTTCTGCAGAAGCAGACAGACCTGAGCCATCGGATGTGGTCCAGGTAAAGGTATAAGGTTCATCGCCATTTTCTGTTTCAATGTCTATGGCGCCATCACTTCCGCCCGGACATGTGACATCGGTTACATTTGAATATTTCGTGTGCTTATATGAGGTGTCTCCCAGCGAAATGTGCCGGATATATACAGTAACACATGATATAGTATCCACCAGACTAGCCCAGTTAAGATGATCTATAATTGATATGTCAATGTTCCATGCACTAGACAGGTCATATTCATAGGATTGCCATTCGGTAGTGAAGGCGGGCTTGTATTGTGACCAGGTGGAAGCGCCAGCTGTATCCCTTACCCTGAATTGAATCCCTGTTGCCAAATCACGAGTGGCACGGGCCTCAAAATAAACAAAAGGGGTGGATGTAACATCTATGTGTGTGCTGTCAAAGAATAAGTTCACATTCGACCATTGTCTCCATGCATTTTCAATGTGGAGCATGCCGTCACTTTGCGTTAGGTTTATGTTACTCCAAGATTCTGTTTCAAAATGAAAGACATCTGTTTTGCTATGATCTGTTCCATTAAAATTATCTACAAACTTGTTTCCTGAATATTCATACCAATTTGCAGACGTATCGGCAATTAAGCTGGCCGGGCATCCACAGTTGATCACTACATTTACCGGTTCAATGTCTGCACAATTCCCATCCCCTGCTTTTATATAATAGGTGCCGGATGTGGTTACACTGTCGGGGTTGCTGAGTTCTGTGGTGGCAGAAGCATCAGTCCAGTAAGTAACATTATTTCCAGAAACATATGCTATCCCAGGCTTGTTTGTGGCATTTTCTTTTGACTGATAATTGGCATATTTCTCGTTAGAACCACCTTCTATTATTACGGAAAGTTGACCTCCAGCTGCCGCATTCACTTCATTTGTGATGTCGACTACCTTCCAGCCATTGCTACCTATATTCCATGACCCTATTGTACTTCCTATATTTGTTGGCCGGCTATCATACGTGATACTTCCTTCTCCCCAAGTATTATCATTGACTATTTTTAGAGTTTGTGTTTCTGAACCATCATTTGAGGATTGATAAATTCTAAATGTAGCGGTAGTTACAGAACTAATCCCTGACAAATCAAATTTTAAATATGTGAAGCGGGTATAATCAACAACCGAGCCGTGTGTTTTCACCTGCAAGTCTGTTGATGAACCATAATTATTACTGGAATAAGGCCCTCCTCGAACATAGGCATCATCGATTGACACAATCGTGTCTTCTAATGTCCCTTGTATTACTCCCGTACTGCCTTCAATAACAGCAGTATCGGTTAAATCAACAGAGGGGCATCCGGGGTCAGGATCAGTGATTACCAAATCAATGTATTCTTCTACTGTTACATCTATTGTATCGCTTCCCTCGCAGCCGGCATCATCAGTAACAGAATAAATGAGGTTATAGGTTCCGGATGTGGTTGTAGTAAAATTGGGATTGGCAATTCCGGTAGATGTTAAAGGACCTGTATCACCTGTCCATGCATGGGTTGAATATGTCCCACTGCCACCGGCAGGATTGCCGTTCATGGACAATGTCTCGCCGCCGCACATTTCGGCAGGATCCGGAGAAATAGAAGGTGTGGGGTTTGTATAAGCATTGATGGTGGCTGTGTTGTCCAAATCAACAGCGCACGTATTTTCAGGCACCATTTCAATTGTTCCGGCACTGTCAATTTCCTCAAATGAAACACCATCTATCCAATTCCGTTGCCCTACACTTGGTGTTCCAGGTTCGGCAAAATCAAGGTATGCATCAAATTTCATTGTAGCAGGTGGTGCGGCATATCCCAAATCGGTCCAGGCAATACGAATCTCCACACTCCATACATTATTAATCGTATCTTTATAGGCATAATGATCATAAAATGGTGCGTAATGATTGGCATCATATCGTACAGTTTGTTGGCTAGCCTGGTTATCACAATCCACAATTAATTTTATCCCATCCTCATCTGTACCGTCTCCATCTTGATCAACGCCGGTCCCGGCTTGGATCACAAATTCTACTGCATCATTTCTATGCAATGTAGTGGTGTCTGTAATAGGTGCTGCAGGAGTAGACCCGTCCTGTATACGCGCAGACAAATACAAATATGTATTATCATACAATCCTCCCCATTGTGCATTGTATGTAGTATCCGGAGGCGGATCACCCCAGTTTTTATTTGGATAATCCCCTAGTAAATGCCACTCTGATTCGTCTGGTATACCATCCAATGTAGGTGTAGTAGAAGTTTCAAAGATGGCCACATTTCCCGGGCTGGAAGGACTGGGAAAGGCTTTAAAGCTTACAGTATTTGCTCCGGCACTCAATTGAATGGCAGGGATAAGCAAATCGAGGTCAGCCCCGGTTCCTACCTCCATGTCACTCACCGGGTTACCCCCAATATAGGCCTGGTAGTACACACCTGATTCGGCATTTTGAATGGTTGCAATCCCATAATCGCCAAAACAGATATTTTCACCATCAACAGGCAGAGTTAAATCCGGGCATTGTGAATATAAATTACTTTGACCTGTAATAAAGCCAAGCAAACAACCAATGATATATATTAACTTTTTCATATGTTTATTTTTTAATTTTTAAAGGTCATATGGAGCTCGCCATGAGTTTATGTTTTTGACATTCACATTGCTATGAGGTTGTCAATAATCATCCCCGTCCCGATAAAAATACCGGATAAATAGTATGTCAAAGAATTTGTCATGGCTCGGTTCATGTTTTTTTTATTTAAAATTTTGACTTATAATCAATAAATTATATATACTTTGTATACGTGGTTATAAAATTTATGTTTCAATACAGTATTTAACATATGTTGCATTCTTTTTAACATATGTTCCATTTATATTTTAACTTGCTGATTTATAGATACTTGTCAAGCTGATGTATTTGATAGCTTTTGTACATTTTATTTATTTTGTTGCACTATTTTGTTATTCGTCTGCTTTATCTTGATTTTCAATTTATTACACTAAACAAATCTTATTTTTAGGACACTGGGCGATTTCTGGTGATTATTAATTATTATTAAAAAATGGTATTCTAATATGTCCTCAAAATTCAGGAACCTGAATTTGGGGCTTTGCGAGCCTCGTTATCGAAGATTATGACCCAAACACCCTACTTTATGGACGGACACTTATTTAACTTAATTTAAGCCTGAAAAGATTGAAAAAG
The DNA here is from genome assembly GCA_964345135.1 of uncultured Bacteroidales bacterium. Taxonomy (GTDB): domain Bacteria; phylum Bacteroidota; class Bacteroidia; order Bacteroidales; family JBBRXJ01; genus CAYMKE01. The sequence goes on along the minus strand of CAYFQI010000003.1, from coordinate 22,404 downwards.
TTTTGCTAATGTTTAACTTTTTATTTATTATTGACTTCTCTTTATCATTCTGAAATAAAAGCATATTTTTTCACTATAAAAAACATAAAAACAATGAAAAATGAATTTGGAGGTTTTCAGGCAAGAATAAACAAAGAAAAATTATGGGAGTTTACAGATAAAAATGACGGTTCATTTGTTGCACCGAGTGCAGAAATGGTATCCAGAATCTATTTTCCGTTGCTCAACAGGCATGGAATGAAATGTTCCATAACACCAGAATTTAAAGGGGATATTTGTTCTGATTTTCTTCATTACCACTCCATTCCAATTGTAACCGAAGATTTACACCGTGTAAATAACAGCCGGAATTTCTGGGTATATGTAGAAGGGAAGATCCCGTGGTCTGTTACGGGTTTTAGTGCTTTTTCAAAAGCTGATAAATGGATCAATGAAACCGAATCTTCTGAGGTAGAAGGGGAATTAGGCTTGTTTCATTTAAAAAGGGAGAATAAAGACATAGGATTAAAAGCAAAAACGACTGCTTTTGTTCCGCATGTAGAAGATTTTGTTGAAATCATAAAAGTAGAGATAAAAAATACCGGAAATAATATTGTTGAATTTTTTCCAACAGCAGCCATCCCGATTTATGGACGTAGCGCAGATAATTTAAGAGATCACAGAAATGTAACGTCCATGTTTATACAGAATTATGAGGAAGAACATGGCGTGAGTATCAAACCCCGGATTAATTTTAATGAATTTGGGCATAGTAACAATGATGTGTATTATTCTGTTTTGGGATTTGAAGATAATGGTAGTGCTCCTGCAAATATAATACGCACGGTAAAAGAATTTGCCGGTGAAGGCGGGAGTTTGGATGCACCTGAAATGGTATTTAAGAATCTTGACGCTCCTGCTGTTAAATATGAACAAATTGATGGATTTGAAGCCATTGGAGGATTAAAGTACAAAAAAGCCAGACTCAACCCCGGTGAGAAAAAAACATACATTATATTAAATGGCATAACAAATAACCATGATGATATAAATAAATGGAGCAAAACTTTTGGTTCTTTAAAAACTGTTGAAAGATATGAACAAAAGACCAGGGAATACTGGCAAAAGATCATTAATGAAGTGAGCTTTGAAACAAATAATACCGAATTTAATAACTGGGTCCGATGGGTTAATTTCCAATTAATATGCAGGCAGGTTTATGGCAATTCATATTTACCTGATTTTGGATATGGAAGAGGCGGCCGTGGATGGCGGGATTTATTTTCCGATTTGCTTTCTATTTTTTTAATTGATGCTGAAAGTGCACGCAATGAGATTATTAATAACTTTTTAGGGATACGTGTAGACGGGACAAATGCTACTATTGTAGGAGAAAAACCCGGTGAATTTGTGGCAGACCGTAACAATGTTCCCAGGACCTGGTGCGACCATGGTTCCTGGCCATTTTTTGTATTGAATTTTTATATGCAACAAACCGGTGATTTTGATGCATTATTCAAAGAAATTAATTATTGGAAAGATCAATTAATCTACAGAAGTAAAAAGATTGATGACCAGTGGGAAGAAAACCAGGGAACAATGCAAAAAACCACTGATGGAACAATTTTTAAAGGAACTATTCTTGAACATACATTACTTCAACAATTATGTTCATTCTATAATGTTGGAAAACACAATAATATTTTACTGGAAGGTGCAGATTGGAATGACACCTATGACATGGCCAGGAATAATGGGGAATCTGTTTGTTTCTTTAACTGGTATGCTCATAATTTAAAATCCATTGCTGATGTACTTCAATATTTAAATGAAAATAACGGCCTGTCAAAAGTTTTATTAATGGACGAAATGCTAAGTCTTATTGATACATTACCCGGCCAGAACAAGGTAGATTATGATTCACCCGCAGCAAAAAGAGAACATTTATTTCGTTATTATAGCAATGTATCACATACGGTAAAAGGGTCTAAATCCAAAATTGATGTACATGACCTAATAAAAGATTTAAGAACAAAATCAGACTGGATCTATAATCACATCCGTTCACAAGAATGGTTGGAAACAAAAGAAGGATATAAATTTTTCAATGGGCATTATGATGATAATGAGAATAGAGTGCATGGTGATCATCCTAAAGGAGTTAGAATTGATTTGACATCGCAGGTGTTGCCTACCATTTTTGAAACTGCTACAGACGAGCATATCCCTGAGCTTTATAAATCTATCTCTTATTATTTAAAAAGCCCTAAAGGCGGATTACATCTTTGTTCTAACTTCCATGAAGACAAAATGTATTTCGGACGCCTTACAGGTTTTATTTTTGGGCATAAAGAACACGGTGGTATTTGGATGCAACAAAATACAATGTTTATATATGGTTTGTATAAAAGAGGTTTTGTAAAAGAAGGATATGAAGTATTTAAAGATGTATATACACTTTGTAATGATTCTGCCACAGCAAAGATGTTTCCCGGAATCCCTTCTTATTTTGAGAAGGACGGAAGGGCTTCTTATTATTATTTAACCGGTTCTGCTACCTGGCTAATTCTCGGATTAGTTACTCAAATGTATGGTATCAGAGGTGAAGCCGGAAATTTATGTTTAAATCCCAAAATTGTAAAAGAACAATTTGGTGACCAGGGAAGCACCACGATCAATTGTAATTTCCAGGGGAAATCTATTAGGCTCACTTACGTGAATAAATCAAATAAAGAATGGAATGAATATAAAATAGATCAGGTTTCACTTAATGGAGAAACCATGGATTTTTCATCTCCTGAAAAATCAAAAGCAATTATAGAAAAAAGGGTTGTTTCAGACGAATTTAAAGACAATGAAATCAATGAATTGCATGTTGAACTTCAGTAATTGATCTTGGTTTTTAGAAAGAAGTTAGAAGTATAAAATTTGGAAGACAAGGCAAGTCTTTCATTTCTATCTTCTGATTTCCCTGGTAATCATCCATGCATGCACGAAATAATTTAGCATTTCCCGGTTCATTTATATCACGAGATTTTTAACATGGCATGTTAAAACAAGATATACATATCCATACTGTCTTTTCTGAAACTGACAGTTCAATTGTCCCTAAACAAACAGTAGAATTTATTGCCAAAATTATCATTGTTTCGATCATGCCGCGGATTACAAAGGAGCGGGAATTTTACTTTCCAAACACGTCCCGATAATTAGTGCCTATATCTCTAAAGTCGAGAGTTCAGATCATAATGTTCGATAACGAGGTTTGTGAAGCCCTAAAAACGCTCATCTACATTAGTATGTTGAGTTGTAAAAATGAGTATTAACTGTTTTTTAAATAATAATACGTTTCCCAAGAGCTATGGATAATTCTTTTTTCTTTTCTGAAAGCAAAATGAATTGTTGTTGCAATTCAGGAATATTATCAAACTGTTTATCGTCCTGGGCTTTTTTTAATTTATCCCTGATATTATCAAGTGCAGCCAGAATTTTCCTGTTTTTATAGGCTAAGACAGATTCGTATACAATCTTTTCTAATTTCATATCTTCTGTTTCGATATAATTTTCATGCCGTCTCCAGATGTTACTAAGAGTATATCCAGATGTGAATATCTGCGCTGATAATTTGCTGATTTCCTGATCAGGATGATTAATAAACTCCCGGGGTTCAATATTTTTCTTGTCTTCTTTCGTGAGTTGTTTAAATATCTCAAAAATTTTCCTGCATCCCGGGTGTTCGAATTCTATTTCATCTTCTTCAATCAGTTCTCTTATTATATAGTCCTTCACAGTAACTGGCCATTCGGTCTTTATTCCATCTTGTCCTTCAATATTTTCATAAAAACATATATCATTTGTATACTTTATAAGAACCCTGATTATTTCTTTTTCAATTATTTCGGTGCTATTCTTATGCAGATTTTCATAAATATTTTCAGATGGGCCTTTAGTTCCTTTTTTGTTTTCTGTCGTTTTGTTGTTATCACTTTTCTTTAGACGATTTTTATACTTTTCACGCCTGATTTTATTGATTTCTGCATATAATATCTTTTCATCAACATTCAATTTGTTGCTACATTCCTTAATATAAACTGAACGAATAATACTTTCGGGTATAACAGCTATCGAACTCACTATATCATTTATAAGGTATGCTTTTTTAATCGGGTCTTTTTGTGCTTCTTTTAATAAAAGGCTTGTTTTAAAATTGATAAAATCCTGCTCTTTTTCTTCTATATAACTATTTAGCTCTGTGCTACTTACAGACTTGGAATAAGAATCCGGGTCTTCACCATCAGGCAATACAAGAATTTTTACATTCATCCCCTGCTCCAGGATTAAATCAATTCCCCGTATAGAAGCTTTCAGGCCTGCTTCGTCACCATCATAAATTACTGTAATATTATGAGTAAAACGTTTGATCATCCGTATCTGTTCTTCCGTTAACGCTGTCCCGGAAGAAGCTACAACATTTTCTATCCCTGCCTGAGCCATTGAAATTACATCTGTATACCCTTCTACAAGATAACATTTGTCATGTTGAACAATGGCTTTTTTAGCAAGGAAGATGCCATAAAGTGATTTGCTTTTATGATAAATGGAAGATTCAGGAGAATTAAGGTATTTAGCAGCTTTTACGTCCTTTTTTAAAATGCGTCCTCCAAATCCAATTATTTTGCCGGAAAGAGAATGTATAGGAAAAATAACACGTCCATTAAACCGGTCAAATTTGGAACCTCCTTTTTCAATCGTTAATCCGGTTTTAACTAAATAATCGGTTTTATATCCATTCTTTTCTGCTGTCTTTGTAAAGTCATCCCATTTTTCTAAACTATATCCCAATTGAAATTTATCCACTACAGGGCTTCTAAACCCTCTCTCTTCCAGATAACTTAATCCTATAGCTTTCCCTTCGTCAGTGTTTTTTAAATTATTGCTGAAATATTTTTGAGCAAATGATGTTACAATAGTAAGGCTTTCTACTTCATTTTTTTCTTCAATTTCTTCGGCTGTAAGTTCTTTTTCAACAATTTCAATATTGTATTTTTTAGCTAAAAATTTTAATGCTTCATAGTATGATAACTGCTCGTGTTCCATCACAAAATTCACTGCATTACCTCCTTTCCCGCATCCAAAGCATTTGTAAATGCCTCTAGCCGGAGAAACAGAAAAAGAAGGGGTTTTCTCATTATGAAAAGGACACAGCCCAATATAATTAGCCCCTCTTTTCTTGAGATTCATAAAATCCTGAACGACTTCAACAACATCAGCAGAATCAAATATTTTATCTATTGTAGATTTATCAATCATATATAATATTTTGTCTTTTAGCAGATAATTAATATCTTTAATTTTTCGAATTTACAAAAATTATTCATGTCAGGCTTATGTAAAATAATTATTTTTGTCTATTGCAAAAATTAAATATTGATTATAATGAAACACATTTTTTTCATTTTTATTTTATCATCATTTTTTTGGAATGTTTCAGCCCAACGGTTTGACGGAGGTATAGCAGGGGGACTGACTGCCAGTCAGGTTGACGGAGACACTTATTTTGGATTTCATAAACTGGGCATTATGCTTGGTGTCTATACCAAAACACAGTTTTCATTAAATTTTGGGGCTCAATTTGAAATCAATTATAAACAAAAAGGAGCTGCAGAAAACGGCACACCACAAAATCCAGGCATCTATCAATTGACTCTGCATTATGTTGAAATTCCCTTAACCCTCAATTTTTATTTTACTGAGGATATCATCTTTGATGCTGGTTTTGCTGCGGGATATTTAATGGGAGCAAATTTTATTAATGAAGGAGGGGCCGTGAATCAGGATTATAATATTAACAATGGGGACATCAATTGGATTTTAGGAGGAAACTACAAATTTAATGAACAATTTACTCTATCTATCCGGTACGCCTATTCTATCTTAGCTATAAGAGAAAGAAATACCGGATATTATCGAGGATTAGTACCGGATTTATTAAATATTAAAGATGGGGATTACAATAATTTCCTGACATTTACTCTATATTACCAGCTTACAGATTATGAATAAACCATTCAATGGCCAGGAAAAAACAGTTATTGCCATAACTGGTGCAAGCGGCTCATTATATGCCAAATTATTAATAGATAAATTACATTATTTATATAAAACCTCCATTAAAAACATAGCTGTTATATTTTCTGAAGAAGGCAAAAAAATCTGGCACCACGAATTAAGAAACCGTTGGAATGACATTCCATTTCCTGTTTATGAGCTTAACGATTTTAACGCCCCTTTTGCCTCCGGGTCATCGAATTTCAAAAAAATGGTTATTTGTCCCTGCTCAATGGGTACATTGGGAAGAATTGCCAACGGCACTTCCAACGACCTGATATGTCGCAGTGCTGATGTAATATTAAAAGAAAAACGACAATTAATTCTTGTTGTCCGTGAAGCACCTTACAACATTATACATCTTCAGAACATGCTTTCTGTTGCCAATGCAGGGGGGATCATTTATCCTGCCTGCCCCTCATTTTATAGCCATCCACAAAACAAAGAACAAGTATTAAATACTGTTGTTGACCGTATCCTGGATATGATGGGGATGCCAAGCGACCTGTCACGGTGGGGCCAGAAATAAGGAATATAAAAATATTCTTGGATTAATTTTGTATGTTTCTAATATTCTACACTTTAAAGACTATTAATTTATTATTTATGGATAATACAGGCTAAAAAGTTTCACCATATTTTTTCCCCAGGTATCCGAAAAACATGGTTGAAAAAAACGTAAACGAACTGTACACAACGGCTACAACTGCCATAGGTTTATTATTTAACAGATTTGCAGCAACATAAATAGCCAGGGCACTATTTTGCATCCCCACTTGAATGCTAATGGTAAAATTATTTTTGTTTTTGCATTTTACTCCCCGGGCAAAGAAAAACCCTGCTACCATGGCAAAAAAATTCAATAATAACGCCCAGGGCAATATATCAATATGCCTCATAATCCCCATATCACTGCTGCTGTCCTCATAAATTAAGATGGCAGCAAAGACAGAAAAAAGAGCTGCTAACATAATAATTTTAAACGGCTGTTCCATCCGATCAGCAAACCGTTCATTTTGTTTTCGTACAACCATGCCTAAAATTGTAGGAATAATTGTCGTAAAAAAGATTTTTATTATCGTCTCTGATAAAGGAAGATGTATTTCATGTTCTGTTCCCATATAAAGCCACAATCCAAACTTTACAATTAATGGAAGAGTAACAAAAATAAGTAAGCTGTTGATTGCTGTAAGTGAGATACACAAAGCAACATTTCCTTTTAACAGGTGAGCAACCAGATTAGATGCCGACCCCCCGGGACATGCAGCAATTAATATAAACCCCACCTTAATTACCGGGGACAGGTTTGTAAAGCTTATCAACAAAAAAGCAATCAGAGGGAGTATGACCATTTGAGCAAAAATACCTGTGAAAATAGGTTTTGGATAAATAAAAATATTTAAAAAATCTTTTTTTTCCAATGACATCCCCATTCCGAACATAATGAAAAACAAAACACCCGGTAATGCATATGAAGAAAACGTTGTATAATCCATAAACCCTGATATATAAAAAAATCCTCCCTCAGAACATAGCATTAACCTATATTCTTAAAGGACTATTTCTTAATTGATTTTTACCCCCCCAATATCTACTTCAGATTCAGAAAATTATTCTTTCTTTTCTGAAGATTTCTGTGCTTTCGAATGAACAATGTTATTCTTAGATTTCTTTGGCCTTGTTACACCACTCGAACCTTTAAATATTTTTCCTTTTTTTGATTTTGAATCACCTTTTCCCATATGAATAGTTTTTTAAAGTTTACTCAATAATTAGTACAAAAATATATATTTATTTATACTTTTACTCTCAAATTTTAATTTATAAACATATCAATGTGTCCAAAATATTCACGCCGCAAAAATAAAGAAAAAAACGCTTCTAAAAACAAGCTTTCAACATCATCCCCTGAGAAAAAAAAAATTTCCGAAGATTTATCTAAAAAAAATCAACAATTAAGACTTAATAAATACATTGCTCATTCGGGTTTATGTTCCAGGAGAAAGGCTGATGAATTCATTCAGTCCGGACACGTCAAGGTTAATAATCAAACCATTACAGATCTTGGCTCTAAAGTGTCTTATACAGACCATGTCACTGTAAACGGGAAACCCATAAAACCCGAAAAGAATGTTTATATTTTACTTAACAAACCTAAAGATTACATTACTACAGTAAAGGATTCCCATGCTTCTAAAACAGTTATGGAATTGGTGCAACATGCGTGTAATGAACGAATTTATCCCGTGGGACGACTTGACAGGAATACAACAGGCGTGTTGCTTTTTACAAATGACGGTAGGCTGACAAAGAAGCTCACCCACCCCTCTCATAACAAAAAGAAAATTTATCATGTGGTGCTAAAAACACCGTTTTCACAACCTGACATGGATGAACTCCGCAAAGGCATCGAGCTCGATACAGGATTTTTCAAACCCGATGCTGTTGATTATGCCGATCCATCTGATAAAACACAAATTGGAATTGAAATTCATTCAGGAGAAAACAGGATTGTCAGAAGACTTTTTGAACATTTAAATTATCAGATAAGTAAGCTCGACAGGGTTTATTTTGGCGGCCTGACAAAAAAAGGGCTAAAAAGAGGGAAATGGCGCTATTTAAATGAAAAAGAAATCAATCATTTAAAAATGATGCACTAATCTGTAATTTTAATACTATCTAATTTGATCAATTTGTAATTTTAAGGTATATTCGTAAATAATTATCTTTTTTTGAATGGAACACAAATCCGGTTTTGTAAATATACTTGGTAATCCGAATGTCGGGAAATCAACGATCATGAATAACCTGGTGGGTGAAAAGCTTGCCATTATCACGTCTAAAGCTCAAACAACCCGTCATCGGATCATGGGAATTGTAAATGGTGAAGATTTTCAAATTATATATTCAGATACTCCCGGCATCATTGAACCGCACTATAAATTACAAGAATACATGATGCGTTATGTTAAAAATGCTTTTGAAGATGCTGATATTCTTTTATTTATTACTGATGTAAAAGAGACATCAAATAAAAATCAACAATATATTGAATTGTTAAAGAATACCAAATCCCCTTTATTTATCCTTATCAATAAAATTGACCTGAGTAATCAGCAAGAGGTTGAAAAATTGGTTGGTTATTGGGGCAATATGATCCCCCATGCAAACATCCTCCCCATATCTGCCAAAAATAAAATAAACATTGATCTGCTTTTTAATAAAATCATAGAACACCTTCCTTCATCACCTCCATATTTTCCGAAAGATCAATTAACAGACCGGAGCGAACGCTTTTTTATAGCAGAAATAATACGGGAAAAAATATTGATCACATATCGCCAGGAAATACCTTATTCTGTTGAAGTACAAGTTAATGAATTTAAAGAAGGCGCTTCTATTACAAAAATCAATGCTACCATTTATGTAATGAAGCGTTCTCAAAAGGCTATTATTATTGGCAAACATGGGCAGGCATTAAAAAAAACCGGTACAGAAGCAAGAAAAGACATAGAAGATTTTTTGGATAAAAAGGTATACCTTGAATTGTATGTTAAAGTGAGCAAAGACTGGAAGTACAGAACACGATCACTCAGGGATTTCGGATATTAAGGGGACTTCTATTAATTATTTTCTTTCAAAAAACAAATATAATGAATAATACCGATTAATATTATTTTTGCACTATCATTTTTTTACCACACTTAATTATTTATCATGAGTAATACAGTAGCCATTGTTGGCAGGCCGAATGTAGGAAAATCAACGTTTTTCAACAGGATGCTCCATTTACGAAAAGCAATTGTTGATGAGACAAGCGGTGTTACACGCGACCGCCATTATGGCAAATCAGACTGGAATGGAAAAGAATTTACATTAATTGATACTGGTGGTTATGTTGCAAATTCTACAGATATATTTGAGACAGCCATTCGTGAACAGGTTAAAATTGCCATCGAAGAAGCCGATGTAATTTTGTTTTTAGTAGATGTCATGACTGGTATTACTGATCTTGATGAATCCATTGCAAAGATACTCAGGAAAAAAAATCCTAAAGTTTTCGTGGTGGTAAACAAAGTTGATAATATTAAGCGGCATCATGATATTCATGAATTTTACCGGCTCGGACTGGGTGATCTATTCCCGATATCTTCCATCAGTGGAAGCGGAACGGGTGATTTACTTGATGAAGTGGTAAAATTGATTGATGATACTCCTCCAAAAGATGAACTGGATATTCCTAAAATCGGTATTATCGGACGTCCGAATGTTGGCAAATCGACACTCGTGAATGCTTTGATTGGCAATGAACGCAATATTGTTACAGACATTCCCGGAACCACGAGGGACACTATTTACACTTATTACAATAAATTCAATCACGCATTTTATCTCGTAGACACGGCCGGCTTAAGAAAAAAAGCAAAAGTGCGGGATAATATTGAGTTTTATTCTGTTATGCGCACCATTAAAGCCATTGAAAATTCCGATATTTGTTTGCTCTTAATTGAAGCTTATGAAGATATGAATGCTCAGGATTTGAATATTTTACACCTTGTACAAAAAAACAACAAAGGGCTTATTATATTAGCCAATAAATGGGATTTGGTTGAAAAGGATCAAAATACCATGGTTGCATTTGAAAAAAAGATAAAAGATAAAATGGAACCTTTTACCGATGTTCCTGTCATTTTTATCTCTGCATTAAATAAACAACGTATTCAGCAAGTATTAGAAACTGCTGAACGTGTATATGAAAACAGAAACCGAAGAATTTCTACATCAAAACTAAATGATGTTCTTCAAGAGGCTATTGAGACATACCGCCCACCAATGGTCAGGGGTCGGCATATCAAAATAAAATATGTAACACAATTGAAAACACGTTATCCTGCATTTGCTTTTTTTTGCAATCATCCCGATTTTGTCAAAGATTCATATAAGCGTTACCTTGAAAATACGATCAGGAAACACTTTGATTTTTCAGGGGTGCCATTTAAAATATATTTCAGAAAAAAATAAAGACTTATGGAAGAAGCAAAAATCAAATTAATCGATTATTTAGATTCACTGAGGATTGAATATCAAGTTCATGAACATCCTCCGGTAAAAACAGTAGAAGATGCACTTGAATACTGGAAGGATATAGATGCCATGCATTGTAAAAATCTGTTCATGCGTAACCAAAAAGGCAACCGGCATTTTCTTGTTGTGATGCCACACGATAAACATGTTTCGATGAAAGAGATACAGGAAAAAATAGGACAAGGGAAACTCAGTTTTGCTTCTCCAAAAAGATTACAACAATACTTAAACCTTGAACCCGGTGATGTTTCTCCATTTGGAATCATCAATGATTCTGACAATCACGTGAAATTATTCATCGATAATAAATTACAAAACAATACCATTTCTTTTCACCCTAATGTGAATACTGCTACACTAACACTTTCATTTGCCGGTTTTATTCACTTTTTAGAAGAATCCGGCAATGCATGGGAGATGGTAGACCTTTAAACTATTTCCTCCCCCTATATTCATTCAACCCTTCAACCATGGCAGCCAGGTTTTCTGTCGGGGTATTGGCCTGGACATTGTGTACAGAAGTAAAAACAAATCCACCATTTTTCGAAAATACTTCGCATTGTTCAATGGTTTGTTTTTTGACCTCTTGCTGGGTACCAAACGACAAGACCTTTTGGGTATCAATACCTCCACCCCAGAACGTTAGTTTATCACCATATTTTTGTTTAAGAAGCTTGCTGTCCATGCCTTTTGCATTGATCTGAACCGGGTTAATAATGTCAAATCCCGACTCAATGAATAAATTCATAAATGATTCGACCGCACCGCATGAATGCTTGAATGTTTTCCATTCTGTATTTTCATGAATCCATGAATTGATGCGTTTGTAATAAGGCAGCCATAAATCCCTGTAAGTAGTTTCATCACAAAATGTGGATTCCTGCGTGCCAAAATCAGTTCCACAAATAAATACCACATCAACATTGTTTCCCACGGTTTTGAATATTTTTTCGAGGTTTTTAACTGCGATGGATGATTGTTTATCAAAAATTTCTTTTACATAATCTGGCCTCATCATGGTAGACATATACCATTCGGATATATCGCGGATTCCTTTTGGATATTTCATGCCCGGGGCCGGAACCAGTGCAATATCACCCAGTGCAGTGCCCCCAAAATTGGCCACTATAGCTTTTCCTGAATCTTGAACACTTCCAATCGTATTTTTCCAATATGTTAAATCATTATTGGTAATTTCTCCAAATTCTTCAAGATTATCTTCCGGATTTAGTTTATCTTCTTCAATAGGTCCCTGTCTGATGATCGTATCAAAGAAAAAGCTGGACTGAGGCATTTTTGCACTTGGCGGGGCAGATGTGTCACCTTCAGGAAACATTAACAAATCACCCTGTTCATCAATTTTCACATTAAAATTGCCCGGCACCAACACTTTTTGCCCCCAGAATGTTTTAAATTCTTTCCAATTGGTATTTTCAAATCCAAACATTGTATTTTGCGGACTCACACCCATGGTATCTATCCCAATTATTTCAGCTAAGTCATCATCAATTTCACCCAACATTTGATAAGGCTCAATGACTTTGACCAGTTTTTTCTCCAGTCCATAGTAATCTCTAAGACGTTCCACGGCCCATACATGTATTCCTGTTACAGGAGCAGAACCAAAATCCACTGGCAATTGGTCGGGTTGTTTATGATTTAAGCTGGTTTGTATCCGTTCTTTTGAATTCATAGGTGTATTATGTTTCGTAATAGTTGGTTATATATTAGGGTATTGATATTCTACAAACAATTACAAAAATAAAAATTAATTAGATTTAATCTTTCAAATAAGATGTTTTCTTTTATAATTTAAAATTTTTTAATTATTTTAGCTTCGTATATTATTTGGAATAATCATTAAACCCTAATTGTTTCTGATCAAATGATTATTTCATTGACTGTTTAAAATTGTAAAATTTTTATTTCCTAATATTAAAATGAAAAATCTATGAAAATGAAAAATCTATTAACTGTTTGTCAATCATTAATAATCATGCTTTTCTTAGCATCATGTAGCACGGGTGTGACAGAAATATATGTTGCTCCCGATGGAAAAGATGATAATCAGGGAAGCAAAGACGCCCCTTTATCCAGTTTTACTGCTGCACGGGATATGATCAGGACTTTAAAAGCTGAGGACAAGATAACAGCAAAAGGCATTACCGTCTTATTCCGGGAAGGAACTTATCCGATTAACAGCACATTGGAACTTTCTGCACAAGACTCAGGAACAGTTGACGTTCCTGTAACATACAAAGCTTATAAAAATGAAAAAGTAATATTTTCCGGAGGTAAAACCCTCCAGGCTAAAGATTTCAAACCTGTTAAAGATCCGGATGTCCTTTCCAGAATTATTGATAATAAAGCAAAAAATAAAATTTTACAAATAAATCTCAAAGAACAGGGTATAACAAATTACGGTGAGCTTAAACAACATGGGTTTTCCATTGCCATCCTGCCTGCTCCTATGGAATTGTTCGTGAATAAAGAACCCCAGACTCTTTCCAGGTATCCAAATGAAGGAAAAGTTCCTGTTGCCAAAGTAATTAAAGAAAGCACCAAGGCCATCCGTGGTGATTTCTCTTATGAACCCGGCATCATTGCGTATGATTATGACCGTCCTCAATATTGGCAGGAAGCTGACAAAGTCTGGTTATGGGGTTATTTTTTAGCCGGCTTTGCTGATGATAATTTAGGTGTTGCAAAAATTGATACGGCAAATAAAGCCATCCATCTCGAGCATGCTCATATGTTTGGGATGATCAAAACAGATCCTACCCATGAGTGGGGGGGTAAAATTGTCGGGTATTATGCATACAACATCTTGGAAGAGATAGATATGCCCGGAGAATATTATATTGACAGAGACAATGGCATCATGTATTATTATCCGGTCGAAGGATTTGAAAATGCTGAAATTTCCGTTTCTGTTTTGAAAGACCCGGTTTTAGCTGTAGAAAACACGCACAATATTCATTTCGAAAATATCATCTTTGAATGTGGGAAAGGCATGGGCATATACCTCGAGGCCGGATCTAATGTAAAATTTGCAGGATGTACAATCCGTAACTTCGGCACGGTTGGTGCAATGTTTGGCCAGGGTGTTTCGGGAAATGACAAACCCATACATAATTTTACCGGTGAACTCACATCACGTACAGTAGGGAATTTAAAAGCCCATCATTATGAAAATACTGACTTTGAAAACAATGCCGGGAAAGATCATGGCTTTTTAAGTTGTGATTTTTACAATTTAGGAACCGGAGCAATTGTATTAAGTGGCGGTGATCGTAAAACCCTTACATCTGCAGGAAATTATATCGAAAATTGTGAAATCCATGACTTCAACCGCTGGAATAAAACATATTGTTCAGGAATAAAACTTTACGGGGTTGGGAATATTATAAAACATAATTATATTTATAATGCACCTCACCAAGCCATAGAAATTTTTGGAAACGAGCATCTCATTGAATATAACCATATAGAAAAAGTTGTCATGGAAGTTCATGACATGGGTGCTATTTATATGGGAAGAAACCCATCCGAAAGAGGCAATGTAGTAAGACATAATTATATTGCAAACAATGGCAAAAAAGGATATAAAAATTGCGCTTTGCATGTGGATGATGGCGCGTCTGATATGTTAATAGAAGGAAATGTATTCTATAATACATCCCGTTCAGACTTTGCTGATATTCTATTAAACGGCGGAAATGATAATATCATCAGGAATAACATTTTTATTAAAGGAGCTCATACCTTATGGATCGAAAATCCTTACCTTGCAGGTATTCCTAAAGAAAAGTTCAATGAACGGTATTATAAATCTACCATGTGGGGAGAACGCATGTTAAAAGAAATAAACATGAACAGTCCGGCATGGGAAAAGAAATACCCTGACTTTGAAGCATTTGATTCTGCCGGCGGGCCTTTATTCTTAAAAAATCTGGAATTTTATAACAACGTAATAGTGGATGAACCATTAATCATAAGTAAACACAATATTGACACATCCATATTTGAAGTGTATCATCATAATTATCAAACAAAAGAAAACCCAGGGTTTGTAAATATGGAAGAAGAAAACTTCACTTTAAAAGAAAATTCCATTGTATTTGAAAAAATACCCGGATTTAAACCTATCCCTTTTGATGAAATAGGTCTTTATAATGATAAATATCGTAACCTTAAAAAATAATAATCCATGAATTTTTTAAAACTGCTATTGGCAGGAATGCTTATAACGTTTATTTCCTGCTCACAACAACAAGAGACAAAAAAAGAATCTCCTGAGAAAACATATCCAGATACTCCGGTTGGCAAGTATGAGCAATTACAAGATGAGTATGGCTCGGGTTGGAATACCTGGAACTCAAGAAGTGTGTTTTCGCATGTTTTAATGCCGGAAGCATTTGCAATTAATTTAGGCATTAAAGATTATTTAAGTAAAGACATTTTATCCGAGGCCATGCTTGGGTTTGACCGGGAAGACCTGGTGATGGGGCCTCATGCATGGGATGGTTCATATACAAGCGTTGAACTCAAAAATTGGGCTGATCTTCAACATCAGGGAAGAAAACCAATGGATTTTAAAGTTCAGTCGGCTCATGACGGAGATGATCTTGTTATTCTACTTGAACCCACAAACGAAATTGACCGTCTAAAAAAGCCACTGTTGCTTATTCAATCCGGCATTATGTGGAACCGGCCCGGTACGGTTGAACGAAAAGACAGCATGATCATCGGCCATTTTGATGATAACAATGTCAACGTCTATACAACAGGTAAAATAGTAAAAGAATATTATGTCGGCGGAAGCCTCTCTCCTTACCTTACCGTGAAAATAAACGGACCCATTGGTATTTCAACAGGAAAAAAACGTTCTTTAGAAGAAATCAATACCATTGTTAATAAACAAAAGACGGCTTGGGAAAAGAGAAAAGAGAGTTACGGTGAAATGGCAGAGATGTTTGATGCCATTCAAACCGTAATCGCCTGGAATGTGATATTTGATCCTAAATACGACCGGGTTATATCTCCTGTAAGCCGTCGTTGGAGTTTTTGGAACAGGGGATATGTCCAGTATTGCTGGGACACTTATTTTGCCGGTTACCAGGCTGCAGCAACAGGAAGCAAAGAAGTGGCATATTTTAACCTGGTTGAAATGACGCGTGCAAAAGAAAAAGCAGGAACCGAATTTGTCCCCAATGTAGAACAAGCCAATGGGTTTATCAGTCGTGACCGCTCACAACCACCGGTGGGTTCACTTACGGCAAGACAAATTTATGGTAAATTTAAAGAAAAATGGATACTGGAAGTAGTATACGATGATTTATTGGAATGGAATAACTGGTGGTACGAAAACAGGAATTACAACGGCTTGCTCTGTTATGGATCTACGCCTTACGAGCCCGTTGTTGGTTCAAAAGGAGAAACTACGGAAAATAATACAATCAATGGATGGTTTGGCGCTTCCATGGAATCAGGATGGGATGGTGCTGTTTTATATACAGACGTTCCATTTGATAAAGAAAAACATATCTTAAAACACTGGGATGCTTCCCTGAATGGTTTATATGTAATGGACTCCCGGGCATTGGCTGACATAGCAGGCATTTTAGGCAATACTGAAGATGCTAAAACGCTTCGCACCAGGGCCAAAGAAATAGAAAAAAACTTACAGCGCCTGTGGAATGAACAAGCCGGGTTCTTTTATAATAAAAACTGGGAAACGGACGAATTTTCAGATGTAACAGCAATTAATGGGTTTTATCCATTGATTGCCAAAGCTGCTACTGACGAGCAAGCAAAAACAATCATTAAAAAATATTTTAATAATCCAAAACAATTTGGCGGCAAATGGATTCTCCCAACCCTTTCTAAAAGCCATCCCATTTATAAAGAACAACAATACTGGGACGGACGTATATGGCCTCCGGTTAACTTCCTAGTATATATCGGCCTGAGAAATTATCAACACATTCCTGAGGTCAAAGCCGCAAAAGAAGAGCTGGTTCAGAAATCAAAAGATTTATTATTAAAAGACTGGCGCGCCAGGCGCTATGTTAGAGAAAACTATGATCCAAGAACCGGAATCGGGGATGAATCCAAAGCTTCAGCTAAATTTTACCATTGGGGAGGGTTGCTTGGCTTAATGCCCATGATTGAACATGATATGATTGGAGTGTTAGACAAACCCATTGAGTAAACTTAATAAAATGAAAATAACCTAAACAAAAAAAGAGGTATCATTGTATAAATGTGATACCTCTTTTTTGTTTTAATACTATAAAAAAAACTAAAAACTATTTAGCAATCTTAAATTTATGCTATTTTTGGGCATTTATTTAAAAACATTAATCTTAAATAATAAGTTATGAAACCGAATTTTATTGATACTTTAGTTGTTTTACTATATTTCGTTGTTGTGTTTTTTGCGGGTTGGAGGTTAAGCCGGAAATACAGCAAGCTTAGCACTGAAGAATTCTTAACTGGTGGGAAACATATGAAATGGTGGCAGACGGGCTTAACACTAATTGCTATGATGGTAGACCCTGGTATTATGGGAGTTTCAACCTTAAGTTTTTTGTTTGGCTTTTATGTGGTTCAATGGAATGCCATTAATATATGGTTTGCAGGATGGTTTTCTGCCATGTTTTTTGTGACTATTTACTGGCGAACAAAAATTGTGACCACACCCGAATATTTGGAGAAACGATTTAATGTATATACCCGTGGATTCTTTTCCCTGATCATGACAGTAATGATTATTGCCATGATGACGTATGCTGTATATATGGGGGCGTTATTGCTTGAAGAATTATTAGTTTGGCCTGCTTGGATAACCGATAGATGGCCTTTTTGGATTAGTGTAGTAGTAATTGGTTTTGTTGCCGGGTTTTATGTTATTTATGGTGGGATGCGCGCCATGTTATCGATGGATATTGTACAGGCTGTTTTTTTACTATTAACAGTTTTCACCGTGGGTATTACCGGATTTTATATCCTTGGTGGGTTTAGTGGAATTAAGGAGATGACTCAAATAGGAGAAGCAGGGGTTCCTTTAAGGAGTATTATTCCTCCTATTGATTTTTCCCTAAGTTCCAATAAATTTTTTCCGTTGCCAGCAATTCTTTCATGGGCTCTTATTGCAGCACTTTCATGGATCATTTGTAACTTCAGCATGGCACAACGCCTGTTGGCCTCAAAAGATGAAAATAATGCTCAAAAAGCACTTATCATGGGCGGTATTTTTAATACTGTGCTAATGTTTATGGCTTATCTTGCCGGTATGGCAGCCAGGAAAGTAATGCCAGATGTGGAGCCTGATAAAGCGTTTATCAATATTATGTTTAATTATTTCCCAGTAGGAGTGAGAGGATTATTGGTTGCAGGAATTATATCAGCCTTGCTATCTACCATTGATGGGTTAATATCTTCATCAAGCTCGCTTTTTACGCAAGACATCTATTTGAAATTTATTAATCCGAATCTAAAAGGAAAAAAACTAAAAAGATTAATTCGTTTTATTGACATCATTATCATATTGATTAATTTTATTGTAATTCCTGTTTACTTGAACAGCCGATCAGGATTGGAGGTTATTCAACAGTTTATGGGAGATATTATGGGCGTGATTATTGCCTTGTTTATCGTGGGTACGTTTTTTAAACGAACAACAGCATGGGCAGCCTTTTTTAGCATGGTGATTGGTACAACCTTAGCGTTAACATTGGATTTCACAACAGACTTGAATTTTGGTTTCATAGGCACCCTGTCTTTTGTTGTAACCATTGTATTTAGCCTTATAGGAAGCCTATTCGAAACACCCAAAACATCCAAAGAATTGGAAAATTTAACAGTATGGACAATCCCGGGTATCAAAGGTCCTTTCATTGGATTAAAGTCATGGCCAAACCTATGGAAATGGGCTGTAGGATTACCAATCGTATGGATAATCATTACAATTGCATGGGAATGGTATATGAAAAGCTAAATTTATCAATATAGATCACCATAAATAAGTATAATTTAATGGTTAAATGTAACATACATAATAAATCTTTTAACACGTGCGCATGATCATAAAAGGTTCTTCTACGCTGAGCTGCCGGATAAAACAAAAAACCAGATAAACCCAATTAACCCAATTAACTCAATCAACTCAATCAACTCAATCAACTTAGAAACTTAGAAACTTAGAAACTTAAAAACTTAAACAGATGAAAGAACTTAATCCGAATGACTTTTATCAATTTGATGATGCAAATAAAGAAATAATAATAAAAAAATATAACACCCCCACTCCGTGGATCAATTACTTGTCAAACGGGACATTCCATACTATGTTATCGCATGCCGGGGGTGGACTGGCATTTTATAAATCTCCGCAAATATGGCGAATCAACCGGTATCGCTTTTATCATTTGCCAACAGACCGGTCGGGATTTTATTTCTACATTCAGGATCAAGATACCAAAGAATACTGGTGCCCTACAAACGAACCTGTTTTAAATAAACCTGACAAATGGAAAGCCACTCATGGAATGGGATACACACGATTCAATGCCGAAAAGAACGGGCTGAAAGCAGATGCAAATTATTTTATAGGAAAATATGAAAACTGCTTAATCTGGAACTTAAAACTCACAAATAATTCAGATAAACCCAAAGACCTGAATCTTTTTTCGTTTGTTGAGTTTGGCATGATGGAATACATGAGGGAAATCTCATGGGCCTGTTATATGAAACACCAAATGAGCGTGTATTATAAAGAAAACATGGATGGCCTGATCTTTAACTATGGAGTAGAAACTCAACCGAATCCTGATAAAACACCATTGATCTATTTTGCATCAAACAAAAAATTAAAAGGGTATGACAGTGACCGCGATGAATTTATCGGTAGTTACCGTAGTGAGTCAAACCCTTACGCCATAGAAGAAGGATGTACCAATTCATCATTATTTGGGGGCGACCCTTGCGGTGCATTGCAAATGGAAGTGCATCTTGAACCTGGGCAAACAGAAGAGATTAATGTGTTTTTAGGCGCAGGAATGACAGAAAAAGATATAGAACAAAGCCTTGATCATTGCAGGCAATCTGATTTTGTGGAAAAATCATACAAAGCGCTTCAGGAAGAATGGAAGAATTACCTGGATCATTTTGAATGTAAAATTCCTGATAAAGATGCACAACGCGAAATTAATACCTGGAATCCATACCAATCACAACGGAACTTCCTGTTTTCACGAAATATCTCTTTTTACGCTACCGGAACATTCAGGGGCGTAGGATTCAGAGATACTTCACAAGATATTTTATCTCAAACATCCATTGACGTGGAAGCTTCAAAAGATAAAATACGACAGCTTCTGGAGCAACAATATGCAGACGGGCACACCAACCATTACTTTTTCCCGCATGAAAACTGGGAACCTGTCCACAGGAAACATTCTGACAATCATTGGTGGCCTGTCATTGCAGTATGGAACGTGATAATGGAAGAAGGGGAAACCGATTTTTTAAATGAAGAGATAAGTTATTATGATAACGGGAAAGCTACGGTTTACGATCATTTAAAAAAATCATTTGATTTTACCCTGGAAAACCTGGGAGCAAACGGACTCCCACTGATGCTTCATTCTGACTGGAATGACCAGATGTTTAAAGTATGCCGTGAAGGGAAAGGAGAAAGTTTCTGGACTTCCATGCAAATCGGTTTTGCTCTTCCTAAATTAATTGAACTGGCAAAACTTATCGGAAAAAATGAAGATATCAATGCATATCAAACGTTTTGGGATAAACAAAAAGAAATCATCAATTCCATTGGCTGGGATGGTAAATGGTTCAGAAGAGCGATCATGGATAGCGGATTATTTCTTGGAACAAATGATAACTATGAAGCCAAGATATGGCTCAATGCCCAATCATGGGCTGTACTATCGGGTTATGTTGACAAAGAAAGAGCTACCCGTGCAATGGATGTTGCCAATGAATACCTTGATACAGAACTGGGCCTTAAATTAATCCATCCATCTATCACTACATTCCCTGACCCAAAAGACCCATTAACAAATTACAATAAAGGAACCGGCGAAAATGCTTCTGTATTTTGCCATGCAAATACCTGGGCAATTATTGCAGAATGTATACTGGGAAGAGGTGACAGGGCCTGGAAATATTACCAGCAGTTAATCCCTAAAAATGCAATGGACAAAGCCGGATTATGGAGATATAAAGCCGAACCTTATGCATATGTATCGAATATCTTTGGCCCCGAATCAGATAAATTCGGGCTGGCTAATGTATCATGGTTATCAGGGACTGCCGCCTGGATGTACGTAACAGCTACTCAATATATCCTCGGCATCAGACCGCATTGGGAAGGTTTAATCATTGACCCGTGCCTGCCATCGGACTGGAATGATATCAGTGTAAAAAGAATATTCAGGAACAAAATATTCAATATCACCATAAAAAAAGCAAATGATAAAAAGATCATTATGAATGGAAAAGAATATTCCGGCAAACTCATTCCATTTAAAGAAGCTAAAGATAAAAATGATATAGAAATATTTATTTAAAATTATAACCAATTATTAATCATGAATAAAAAATTATATACCATTACCATCTCAGTAATCGTTGCGCTGGGTGGTTTTTTATTAGGATTCGACAGCGCTCTCATTTCCGGGGTTGTTCCTTTTATCCGAAATTATTTCGAACTCTCTCCCATTGCATTAGGATGGTCCGTTTCGGCTGTTCTTTTGGGGAGTTTGGGAGGTATGATCATGGTGGGTTTCTTTAGCAATTTATTAGGCCGGAAAAAAACACTTATCATTACAGCAGCATTATTTACCTTTTCGGCCGTTACTTCTGCCATTGCCGTTGAATTCTGGTTCTTTATTATTGCCCGTATCATTGGTGGAATAGGGATAGGAATGGCCATTTTGGTCGCCCCGGTTTACATTGCTGAAATTGCACCTCCTGAAAAACGTGGGATGCTTGTTTCCATCAATCAATTGAATATTGTGATCGGGATTAGCCTTTCATTCTTTTCCAACCGGTTTATTTACAACACCATAGACCATGATATTGCCTGGCGGTGGATGTTAGGAGTTGAAACTGTGCCAGCACTTCTATACCTGATTGCTTTGTTTACTGTGCCGGAAAGTCCAAGATGGCTATTCCTGAAAGGAAAAAAAGAGCAGGCTGAGAAAAATA
>CAYFQI010000002.1:0-31840 GCA_964345135.1 uncultured Bacteroidales bacterium | reverse complement strand
TCTGGTTTTTTGTTTTATCCGGCAGCTCAGCGTAGTAGAACCTTTTATAATCATGTACATGTGTGTTGCTTTTTATTATCATGGGTGTTTCATCTGTATATAATATTTAAAATAATAGCTATAATTATTTGGCTTTCAAGTCCTAACTCCCACGAACAACGTTTTAAACAGTCGAAATATAATCAATAGTCGCTTGTAAACCTAATTTAATCATGCCATATGTATTAGTAATCAATTTTATGAGTGCTTCACATTATATTATATTGTATTCTTTTATTTTACGATACAATGTTCGCTCAGAAATACCTAGATCCTCGGCCGCTCTTTTGCGTCTTCCTTCATGTTTTTCCAGGGCTTTTTTAATCAATTCCCGTTCTTTTCCTTCAAGCGAAAGAGATTCTTCAATAACCTCTTTTGTATCTTGAATATCATTATGATACGTTACGTTATGTATTTTATTCAATACTTGTTGTGTATCTTGTGCTTCTTGTTGATCTATGCTTTCAGATATTTTTTGAATCAATTGCGGGTTGTAATCATCAGCTTTGGTAATACATTCTCCACTTGCCATTGTGTCTAGAACCAATCGTTTAAGGTCATTCATATCATTTTTCATATCAAACAGGATTTTATATAATATTTCCCGTTCTGAAGTAAAACTTTGCCTGTCATCAGAATTCACAAGTGCCGGCAATTTAACACTGTCATAATTAGGCAAATAGTGCCTTAATAAGACAGCATCAAGCGTTCTTTCTTTTTCAATAATGGAAATTTGTTCTGTTATATTTTTCAATTGCCTTATATTTCCGGGCCATTCATAGCTTAAAAGCATTTCTTTTGCATCATCTGTAAGTGTAATTGGAGGCATCCTGTAATATTCTGCAAAGTCATTTGCAAACTTTCTGAATAACAAATAAATGTCATCTCCTCTTTCTTTTAAAGGCGGGATATTGATTGGGACAGTGTTCAGCCGGTAGAAAAGGTCTTCTCTGAATTTTCCAGTTTTCACAAGTTCTGTAAGTTCTTCATTGGTTGCTGCAATAACTCTTACATTTGTTTTTTGAACTTTTGATGAGCCAACTTTTAAATATTCCCCGGTTTCTAAAATCCTTAAAAGCCTTACCTGTGTTGAAAACGGCAATTCCGAAACTTCATCAAGAAAAATAGTTCCCCCGTCAGCTTCCTCAAAATAACCTTTTCGTTTTTCATGGGCCCCGGTAAACGATCCCTTTTCGTGTCCGAATAATTCTGATTCTATTGTTCCCTCGGGAATTGCACCGCAGTTAACAGGTATATAGGATCCATGTTTGCGTTTACTGAATTGATGTATAATCTGCGGGAAGACTTCCTTTCCGGTACCACTTCTTCCGGTTATAAGCACAGAAAGATCTGTAGGGGCCACCTGGATTGCTATATCAATAGCCCGGTCGAGTCCCGAATAATTTCCAATGATCTCATATCTTCTTTTGATACTTTTTATATCCATATTTTTTATTTTTATCTTATACAAAAATAATAAAAAAAGGAGGAATACTCAATTTTGTTTTGTTTTGCATTAAAGAGAATAGATTAAAATAAATATAAAAATCCCTTATCCATAATTGTATAATAAATTCATTAATTTTGCTTACATCTATATTAAAACAACATACCTGATGTATTTAGGTAAATGAAGTAAACGAAAAAAATTACAAATTAAATTTATATCGTGTGAAATTTATTGGAATCATACCTGCCCGGTATTCATCCTCAAGATTACCGGGCAAACCTTTGCTTGACATACAGGGCAAAACCATGATCAGGCGTGTTTATGAGCAGGCAGGAAAAATACTTGAACATGTGCATGTAGCTACTGATGACCAACGGATTGTTGACGAGGTGAACAAATTTGGAGGAAATGTTGTATTAACCAAAACAACTCATCAGAGCGGTACAGATCGCTGTGCAGAAGCCATTGAAAAAATAGGCAGCACTCGATATGATGTTGTTATTAATATTCAGGGAGACGAACCTTTTATTCACCCGGAACAGCTTAAGGAACTGATGAGTTGTTTTGAAGATGAACAGGTCCGGATCGCAACCCTGATAAAAAAAATTAATGATGTATCTGTTATAACAAATCCAAATATTCCTAAAGTCATCACTTCACATGATGGAATGGCCATATATTTTAGCAGAACAGCAATTCCTTATCTAAGAAACAAAGAACAAGCCGAGTGGCATAAACATCATACCTTTTATAAACATATTGGAATATATGCATATAAAATCAGTACATTAAAGAATATTACAAAATTGCCGGTATCTGCGCTGGAAAAAGCCGAATTATTAGAACAAAACCGCTGGCTGGAAAATGGCTATAAAATTAAAACGAAAACAACGGATTATCAAAGTCAAATGATTGACACCCAAGAAGATTACGAGAGAATAAAAAACATGAAAGGCCATTATTATTTTGAGAATGAATAAACGAAAAATCATAAATGACCCGGTATATGGATTTATTAATATTTATTCGGAATTGGTTTTCGATCTTGTTGAACATCCATATTTTCAGAGGTTAAGACATATCAAACAATTGGGATTAACCAATTATGTTTACCCGGGTGCCAACCATACACGGTTTCAGCATAGCCTTGGAACACTTTATTTACTTGATTCAGCCATCAATATAATACGTTCAAAGGGACATGAAATATCTAATAAAGAAGCCGAAGCCACTACAATAGCTTTATTATTACATGATATCGGGCATGGCCCTTTTTCGCATGCACTGGAAGAAAATATTATCAATATTTCTCATGAAAAGATGTCTGAATTGTATATGGAAGAACTAAATGCCGAATTTAGTAACCAGCTTACTCTTGCCATTGATATTTTCAGGAATAAACATCCAAAAAAATTTTTGCATGAATTGGTATCGAGCCAATTAGATATGGACAGACTGGATTATTTAAAACGCGACAGTTTTTTTTCCGGGGTCACGGAAGGAGTGATCGGATCTGACAGAATTATAAAAATGCTGGATGTTGTAGATGATAAATTAGTTGTGGAGTCAAAAGGCATCTATTCCATTGAAAAATTTTTAATTGCCAGGAGATTAATGTATTGGCAGGTTTATCTGCATAAAACAGTATTGGCAGCTGAATATTTAATGTTAAAAATTTTAAAACGGGTAAGAGAATTGTATGAAAAAGGCCATAAGATTCATACCACTGAATCACTGAAATTTTTTTTAAGCAATAATATCAATCCTTCCGATATAAAATCAAAAAACACCCCTGAACGAAAATATATTTTAGATGAATTTTCAAATTTAGATGATAATGACATTATTGCATGTGTAAAAACCTGGAAAAACAGCTCAGATAAGGTATTGTCTATGCTTTGCCAAAAACTTACAGACAGGAAATTATTTAAAATCCGTATTAGTAATGAACCATTTGGCCAGCATGTCATTGATTCATTAAGGCAACAATTTTTAAAAAAATACGGCCATCATAATATGAGTAATGAGGAAGCAGATTATTTCATTTTTACTGACATCATTTCAAATAATGCTTACAGCAAAGAAGATGAAAACATCCAAATACTTTATTCTAATGATGTTTTAAAGGATATATCCGAAGCTTCAGATATGCTCAACATGTCTGCACTTTCCAAAACCATTAAAAAATATTTTTTATGTTATCCTAAAGAATTAGATTTTACTCAATTTATTTAATTACTTTTGTAAAAATTAATAGTTTTACATCCGAAATAAAATATATCAATTCAAAAACTATTTAATGGAATATACTGCAAAAGAAATTGCTTCACTAATACAAGGAGAAATTGAAGGAAATCCTGATATTAAAATCAATGACATTACCAAAATCGAAAATGGTAAAGAAGGAGCGCTGGCATTTCTTGCCAATCCCAAATATGCAAAATACATATATACTACACATGCTTCAGCCATTATTGTCAATAAAGATTTTATTCCTGAAAAAAAATTAAACAAAACATTAATCCGGGTTGCAAATGCTTATACAGCATTTGCTAAATTACTCGAAACATATCAGCAACAGACCAAACGCAAACTCAGTGGAATAGAGAAAACCTCTTGCATTGATAAAACAGCAAAACTTGGAAAAGACATTTACATAGGACATTGTGTTTTTATAGGACGCAACTCTGTTATAGGGAACAATGTAAAACTATTTCCTCATTCATACATTGGAGATAACTGTGTTATTGGTGATAATACAACTATATATTCGGGAGTAAAAGTGTATGATGAAAGCAAAATAGGGAATCAATGTAAAATTCATGCAGGTGCTGTAATAGGTGCCGATGGGTTTGGATTTGCACCCCAGGCAAATTGTGATTATCAAAAAGTTCCACAAGTAGGAAATGTAATTATTGAAAACAATGTAGAAATTGGCGCTAATACTACAATAGACCGTGCAACGATCGGTTCGACAATACTCAGGAAAGGGGCCAAACTTGATAACCTAATCCAGGTAGGTCATAATGTAGAGATTGGTGAAAACACGGCAATTGCTGCTCAAACAGGCATTGCCGGCTCTACAAAAATCGGAAGCGATTGTTTAATTGGGGGTCAGGTTGGTATCATAGGGCATCTTGAAATTGCAGACAAAGTTAAAATAGCTGCTCAATCAGGTATTTCAGCAAACATAGAAGAAGGCAAAATCATACAAGGTTCCCCGGCCTTTGACATCAGGGCTTACCAAAAATCATATGCCATCTTCAGGAAAGGGGATGAATTCAGAAAACAATTAATAGATATGGAAAAAAAAGTTCATCAACTTGAGATGAAACAGCAAAACAAAGATCAATAATATGTTTTACTTTATATTAAATTTCTAACTATATGGGAATTAAAGAAAATCAAAAAACCCTGAAAAAAGAAGTTAAGTTAAGCGGAAAAGGCTTACATACTGGTTTAAATGTAGAATTAACGATAAAACCTGCTCCCATTCATCATGGCTATAAATTTAAACGGGTTGACCTTGAAGATCAGCCTGTCATTGATGCATCCACACAAAATGTCATAGATACTTCAAGGGGTACTACAATAGGTATTGACGGGGTTCGTATCAGCACGATTGAACATGTTCTTTCTTCACTGGCCGGTTTTAAAATTGATAATGCACTCATTGAGATCAATGCACCTGAAGTACCTATTATGGATGGTAGTGCTAAATTTTTTACAAAAGCGATTTTAAAAGCAGGCATAGAAGAACAAGATGCTGAACGAAATTATTATGAAGTCAAAGAAAAAATCTATTATAAAGATGAAAAACGGGGAACTGAAATATTCCTTTTTCCTGACAATCATTTCAGTTTAAGTGTTTTAATAGACTATCCGTCCGATACTATTCGAAATCAATATGCTGAATTGGATAATATTGAAGACTTTCACAAAGAAATCTCTTCATGCAGGACATTTGTTTTTTTCCATGAACTGGAATATTTAATTGACAACAACCTGATCAAAGGCGGAGACCTCAATAACGCAATCATTATTATAGATAAAGAAGTCGATCAGGAGGAATTAAACCGGATTGCCGATTTACTAAACAAGCCCCGTATTAATGGCGAAAGAGGAAAGATATTGTGCAATCCCGAATTGTATCATATAAATGAACCAGCCAGGCATAAAATACTTGATGTATTGGGTGATATTTCGCTGATCGGCAGGCCAATTAAAGGCAAAATATTTGCAAAACGTCCCGGCCATAAATCCAATACCGAATTTGCAAAACTACTAAGCAAAATCATTAAAAAAGAGGAAGATATAAACACGGCACCGAATATTGATTTTAATGCCCCCCCCCTGCTTGACATTAACCAGATCAAAAAATTATTGCCTCATCGTCCTCCTTTTTTGCTGGTTGACAAAATATTACAAATGGACAACAATTCGATCATCGGGTTGAAAAACGTTACGATGAACGAAGGTTTTTTTGTTGGCCATTTCCCCAATGAACCGATTATGCCAGGCGTATTACAAATAGAAGCGATGGCACAGGTTGGCGGAATACTTGCACTAAGTACCGTACCAGACACCGAAAAATACATGACCTACTTTTTAAAAATAGAACAAGCAAAATTCAAACGAAAAGTTGTGCCCGGCGATACGATCATCTTTAAACTGGAGTTAAAAAACCCTATCCGGCGCGGACTTGTTCACATGGAAGGAAAAGCTTTTGTTGGGAAAAATATTGTATTTGAAGGTGAAATGAAAGCACAAATCTCAAAAGTCGAATAATTATGAAACAACCTTTGTCATACATCCATCCGGATGCAAACATTGCTGATAATGTAGTGATTGAACCTTTTGTTACCATTGATAAGGATGTAAATATTGGTGAAGGGTCGTGGATTGGCCCGAATGTTACCATTATGGATGGAGCCAGGATAGGTAAAAATTGTAAGATATTCCCGGGTTCCGTGGTATCAGCCATTCCACAAGATCTAAAATTTAAAGGCGAAAAGACCACAGCAGAAATTGGTGACAATACGACCATCCGGGAATTTGTAACATTAAACAGGGGAACAAAAGCGAAAGGCACAACCTGCATTGGATCTAATTCATTATTAATGGCTTATGTCCATGTGGCCCACGATTGTTCAATTGGTAGTAATTGCATATTAGTGAATGGTGTAACATTGGCTGGAGAAGTAGAGATTGATGACTGGGCAATTATCGGTGGTTTAACAGCTATTCATCAATTTGTGCACATTGGCGGGCATGTAATGATTGGTGGTGGTTCACTGGTCAGAAAAGATGTTCCCCCCTATGTAAAAGCCGCCAGGGAACCGTTGTCTTTCTCGGGAGTGAATTCAATAGGACTTCGCAGGCGAAACTTTTCTAATGAAAAAATTAATGAAATCCAGACCATATACAGAGTTCTTTATCAAAAAGGCATGAACAATTCGCAAGCCATGGAATATATTGAAGCTGAACTGCCTGCTTCTAAAGAAAGGGATGAAATCATCCTGTTCATTAAAAATTCAAAACGAGGCATAATGAAAGGGTATTTTTTGGAATAATTTTTTTTGCTACTATTCTTCCAAAAATGAATTCCATCCCTGAGCCTTTATTTCTATGGGTTCACCCAGCGGTGGATACAGATGAGCACCATTCTCTTTACCAGTTATATGGCCAATCATTGATATGCCTTCTACACCTTTAATCTTTTCATAATCATCTATTGAAACCGTGAATAATAATTCATAATCATCTCCCCCATTCATTGCACATATAGTTGGTTCCAGATTCATATTTTTTGCCATTTTACCCGTCTCTTCTGCGATAGGTATTTGTTCTTTAAATATTTTACATCCACATTGTGATGCATTACAAATATGTAACAAATCAGAAGACAAACCATCAGATATATCGATCATTGAAGTCGGTTGTATGCCATTTTCTTTTAATACCGGCCCCAGGTCTTTTCTTGCCTCGGGTTTTAATAATCTTTCAATAATATATTCATAACCGGACAGGTCCGGTTGTTTTTGAACGCCGGTTTCCTGGAATACCTTTTTCTCTCTTTCCAGTAATTGCAATCCCATATACGCTGCACCAAGATCTCCAGTAACGCAAATAATATCATTAATTTGAGCAGAATTACGATACGTGAGCCGGTTTTCAGGAGCTGTCCCGATCACTGTAATACTTATCGTTAAACCAGTTAATGAAGATGTCGTATCTCCTCCTACTAAATCAACATCATAATTTTCGCATGCTTTATAAATCCCGTCATACAATTCATTAAGTGCTTCAACAGAAAACTTTCCTGAAACAGCTAAACTGATTGTCATTTGTTTTGGAACAGCATTCATGGCATACACATCTGAAAAATTAACAACAGCCGCTTTATACCCTAAATGTTTTAAAGGAGTATAAACCAGATCAAAATGAATGCCTTCGGAAAGCATATCTGTTGTCATAACCGTGTATTCTTCTCCACCATAATCCATTACAGCAGCATCGTCTCCTACTCCTTTAATGGTAGAATGATGAATTAATGAAATGTTATTCGTCAAATGATCGATCAGTTTAAACTCTCCTAAATCTCCTAATTCTGATACTTTTGCTGATTCGTTTGCCATTTTAAATAAGTGGTTATTCGGTTTAATTGGATTCTTTTCGATTCAAAAAATGCTAATTCCAGTTTAATAGTTATCTATTCAATAAATTTAACAACACTGACCATCAAGAAGTTCTCTTGCATTTCTCAAAGATGCATCAGTAATTTGCTCTCCGCTAAGCATTTTAGCAATTTCATACACACGTTCATCTTTATCAAGACGTTTAACTCCTGTATATGTTCCCTTGTCATCATCTGTTTTATAAACCATGTAATGATGATCGCCCTTGCTTGCAATCTGGGGAAGATGGGTTATATTGATGACTTGCATATATTTTGACATTGATTTAAAAATTGTTCCCATTTTGTGTGCAGTTTCACCGGAAATTCCTGCATCAATTTCATCAAACACAATGGCTGGAAGTGATTTACTTTGAGAAATAAGATACTTAAGGCTTAGCATTAGCCTTGAAAGTTCGCCCCCGGAAGCAACCTCCGAAATGTCATGTTCTTTTTGGTTTTTATTGGCTGAAAATAAAAATTTGATCATATCCTTTCCTGTGTTCATAAAATCATCAGTGTATTCATGATGAACAAGGAATGATGCATTGGGAATTGCTAATTGCCTGAGTAATTCTTTCACTTTTGTTTCCAAAACAGGTTTAATCTTCAACCTGTTTTCAGAAATCTGTCCGGCATATTGTTCTAGTGTATTCTTTTTTTCTTCAATATTAGTTTGAAGCTCATTAAACCTAAGGTCGGAAGAATCTATTTCGTCTAACCTTTGCTGAAGGTTCTTTTTAATATCCAAGAGTTCTGAAATAGTATTCACATGGTGTTTTTGTTGAAGACTGTATATTAGATCAAGCCGTTCTTTAATATAATGTAATCGTTTAGGGTCATATTCTATGGTTTCTGCAATGTTGTCTACTTCCGATGCAATATCTTGTAATTCAATACAAGCGCTTTCAAGCCTGCTGCTTAAATCCTTTGTTTTAGAAATATATTTTTGTACTTTTTCAATTTGAGTGGTTGCATCTTTTAATTTGCCAAGTGTACTAAATTGTTCATCATAAAATATGTGAATGACTTCTGATAAGCTTTTCTTTATCTCTTCGGCATGGTCAAGTTCATTCAATTCCGCTTCCAGTTCTTCCTGTTCATGTTCTTCTAACGTTGCTTTTTCGAGTTGCTCGAATTGAAATGTATAATAATCTCTGTCTTCTTCAATTCGTTTTACCTTATTTTTTAATTGCTCAAATTCTCTTAATAATTTCTTATAATCTTCATAATTGTTTTTATAATCATATAGCATTTGGTCATGAGAAGCCAATAAATCAATCACTTCAAGTTGAAATTGATTATTGCTCAAATGTAAATTTTGATGCTGTGAATGAATGTCAATGATTTGCAAAATAAGGTCTTTGAGTACATTCAACGTGTAAGGAGTGTCATTAATGAATACTCTTGATTTCCCGTTTGAAGTAATTTCCCTTCGTATGATAGTAGTTTTTTCATAATCAATATCATTTTCTTCAAAAAAAGATTTAAGCTGACGGTCTTTAATATCAAAAACAGCTTCTACAACGCATTTTTTCTGGTCGTCTTTAATAATTGATTTGTCTGCCCTTTGCCCCATTATTAAAGATAGCGCTCCCACAATAATTGATTTACCTGCTCCTGTTTCTCCGGTCAAAATGGTTAGGCCGGGTTGGAAATCAATTTCCAACTGTTGGATTAATGCATAATTTTGTATTTTAAGAGATTGTAACATATTCAAACATAATATGCATAATTAATTATTGCTGTTCTTGCATTTTTTTATATTTTGATGCGTTGGGAGGGTCAATTTTCGACAGTATCCTGATAACTCTTTGCATTTCAGCCGGTGGAGATTCAGAAAAGACTTTTATGAATTCTTTTGATTTTGCATCAAAAACCACTGTCATATAATGCATATACGGGTCGG
Source organism: uncultured Bacteroidales bacterium (assembly GCA_964345135.1). Lineage (GTDB taxonomy): Bacteria > Bacteroidota > Bacteroidia > Bacteroidales > JBBRXJ01 > CAYMKE01. The sequence goes on along the minus strand of CAYFQI010000002.1, from coordinate 21,766 downwards.
GCCTCCGGTTATAAACATTTTCAAGTAACTTAAGGCTTTCAGCCATAGCTACCCTAGATTCATTCAGGTTTTCTGCCATTTTATCCAACCCATGACGATGGTATTGATACATGAATTTCCGTATAGGATTAAAATCATCAGCAAGAATGCTGGTTATTAACCAATACCTGTTTTTGTGATCGGAGCTTTCAAAAGCCTTCCAGCCTGATTTGTTTGAACTTTGTGCATTATTCATAATGGTTTCGGCTTTTTGAAAAAATTCTGTTCCGCCTTCAAACGAGTACGTATCATAATCCATCCCAATGATAATATAGGCATAAAAAGCCAAAATAGAGGTAAGATTAGATGTATACGAATTGAGATTAAATTCGAGTGGTTCATTTTCAACATACTCAATATGAAGATCATTGTCTTTGTACACAAACACGGGTGAAGAATAAGCACTGTTGTACACCGGGCGGCTCGATTGCACCTGTACGAAGCCTTTATATTCCCCCTGCGATACTTCTTTTTCAAGGTTTATCATGATCATGCATTCAATTCTCTCCTGTGTTTGAAATTTATGATCCGTCCAGTTTCTTGTATTCATGAATTCCTGGATATCCTGCTGAAGAGTTCTAAACAACTGCCTGTCGCTTCGTTGTATTTCCTGGGAAATCACGCTTACTCTACATTTTAATTCCTGCCCCATCATTTGCAAAGAATAACCACATAGTATTAAAAAAAACAGTAACGTTCTCATTTTGTTTAAGTTTTTAAATTTTTTCACAAATTTTTTGGATTATATCTTTGGCTACATCTTTTTTCTTTTTTAACTCAAATTTATCAATATTATTTTGGTTATCGATCAAAGTTATTTCATTCATATCACTTTTTATTCCACCATCTTGTTGATTAAGGGAATTGAGCACGATCATATCCATGTTTTTTTTCAAACATTTTTCCTGTGCGTTTTGTATTCCATTTTCTGATTCGAGGGCAAATCCGGCAATAAATTGAAATTTTTTCTTTCGTTTTCCCAATTCACTTGCAATATCGGGTGTTGGAATAAGTCTTAAATATAAATCTTCCCCGGTTTTTTTTATCTTTTCTTTTGAATACCATGCCGGTTTGAAGTCTGCTACCGCTGCACACAAAACAGCAATTTGCATATGGGGGAATAGTTCTATAGCCTTTTCATACATTTGGCCTGCCGTAATTACATCATAACGTTTTATATCGTGATGTAGGGAATTTATCAACACCGGACCTGCAATAAGATAAACATCGGCACCATATTCGGCTAACACTTCAGCCAATGCAAACCCCATTTTACCGGAAGAATAATTCCCGATATACCTGACAGGATCTATTGGTTCAAAGGTAGGCCCTGCGGTGACAAGGCATTTTTTGTTAACCAGTTTGTTCTTATTGATTATCGTGTTATTTAAGTTTTTTAAAATAATTTATTACATACTCGAGTATTTGTTCGGATTCCTGCATTCTCCCTTTCCCTTGTAACCTGCTTGCCAATTCTCCGCTAACCGGTTCAATAATTTGAACATTGAAAGATTCGAGTGTCCGGATATTTTGTCGTGTAGAAGGATGTGCATACATTGCATGGTCCATTGCAGGTGCAACCATCACGGGCGCAGTTGAAGCAAGATAAATTGCCAAAAGAAGATTATCAGTAATACCATTGGCCATTTTTCCTATAGTATTAGCAGATGCCGGGGCTATTAACATCAAATCGGCCCATCTTCCTATGTCAATATGGCTATTCCACTCACCAGAATCAGATATAAAAAATTCACTTAACACGGGGTTCATTGACAGCGTTGACATTGTACCCCGTGTAATGAATTCTTTGGCAAAAGAGGTCATTACAATTTTCACCTCTGCACCTTCACCAATAAACAAACGCGTTAAGTGTGCAGCTTTATATGCGGCAATGCTGCCGGTTATGCCAAGTACTATTTTTTTCTCTTGTAAATTCATGAATGGCATAAACAGATAATTAAGATCTATTGGGATTGCGGTAATAAATCTCGTCATCTAAAAACTCCTGAAGTGCGATTAAAGTTGGCTTAGGAAGTTTTTCATAGTATTTAGATACTTCGATTTGTTCCCTGTTTTCAAATATTTCTTCGAAATTATCAATATAATATGCAAATTCTTCTAATTTTTTATCCAGTTCGGTTTTCATTTCAGCATTGATTTGTGCAGCTCGCTTGCTTATGATGTTAATGCTTTCATAAATATTGCCTGTTTCTTTTTCAAGTTCTTCAATATTATAAGGAATGGCAACTACCGGAGCTTTAGTTTTTTTGTAATCCATGAAATTCAGGTTATTAATTGTTATTAATTGTTAAATATTTATTGCTTGTTTGATAAATTGTCTCGGCTTCGTTCAAATATTTGCTTGATGGATATTCTTCTGCAAATGAGTAATAAGCATCTATCGTGTTTTGAAATCGTTCTTTCTTTTTACTTTGAATACTGTTTTGTGCCAACAAAAAATTTGACTTTAAAATCATGTACATTATTTCTTCCCTGTATTTCGTATTTGGATATTCCTGAAGGCTATTATTCAAAGCAATAATAGATGCTTTGTATCTTTCCAGTTGAAAATAAAGTTTTGCACTCATGAATGATTTTTCAATCAGCTTATTTCGCAATTCATCAATGTATTCTCTTGCTAATGAAACTCTTTCGCTATCTGAGTAGCGGCGTATGTATAGCTGAAATGCTTCGATGGCTTGCAATGTATTGGTTTGATCCAAAGAAGGTTTAGGGGATGTTTGATAAAAACAAAAAGCAAAATAAAACGAGGCTCTCTCGGCAAAAATGCTTTTTGGATATGTATCAAATAAATTTTTAAAATGATGCGCTGCCAAGATATATTGTCGCTGCTTGTACTTAGCATATGCAAAATAATATAAAATAGTGTCAATTTTTTGCGTTCCTTTGTAAATAGGTTTTAATTGGTCGAAAAGGCCGGCAGCTTTTACATAATCTTCTTCATAATAATATTCTTTGGCTTTTTTGTATTTATACCTGTAATCATCGCTTTTCAATAATTTTTCATATTTACTGCATCCTGTAACAAACAACAAGGCAGATGTTATAATTAATATCAGTATGTAAATTCTTCTCTTTTTCATTTTACAAAAGTAATATAAATCAGTGTAAGTATAAAAATTTTTATACTGATATTTTTAACGTTTGAACGAGTGTGTTTATTTTTTAATTATTTTGTGAAATATATAAATTTAAATAATTTTGTTAATTAATTTTAAAATAATAAATATTTAGCACGTGGATATATTCGATAAAATAAAATCAGGAAAAGGCCCTTTAGGCAAATATAAGGAACGAGCACATGGATATTATATGTTTCCGAAACTGGAAGGTGAACTACACCCGCATATGACATTCAATGGCAAAGAAGTACTAAACTGGAGTTTAAATAATTACCTTGGGTTAGGCAATCATCCTGAAGTAAGAAAAGTGGATGCTGAAGCATCAAAAAAATGGGGATTAGCTTATCCAATGGGTGCACGTATGATGTCCGGGCAAACAAGAAAACACGAGGAATTGGAAAATCAACTTGCAGAATTTGTCGGGAAAGAAGCATGTTACCTGTTAAATTATGGTTACCAGGGAATGACATCAATCATAGACACGCTGGTTGCGAGACATGATATCGTTGTATATGACTCTGAGTCACACGCCTGCATTATTGATGGTTTACGTATGTTAATAGCAAAGCGTTTTGTATTCCAACATAATGATATGGAAAATCTCGAAAAGCAGTTGATTCATGCATCTAAACTTGCAGAAAAAAACGGCGGGGGCATCCTTGTCATCACCGAAGGTGTTTATGGAATGGCCGGAGATTTAGCCAAATTAGACAAAATTGTTGAACTCAAAAGAAAATATAAATTCCGCCTTTTGGTAGATGATGCTCATGGATTTGGCACGATGGGCAAAACCGGTGCCGGAACCGGTGAGCATTTCGGAATACAGGATGAAGTGGACGTGTATTTCAGTACTTTTGCAAAAGCCATGGCTGGAATTGGTGCTTTCGTGGCCAGTGACAAAGAAATAATAGATTATTTAATGTATAATATGCGTTCCCAGATTTTCGCCAAGTCTCTTCCCATGCCAATGGTAATAGGCGGCACAAAACGACTGGAACTATTAAAAAAAGAAAAATCGTTAAGGGAAAATTTATGGCAGGTTGTCCATCAATTACAAGAAGGATTGCGTGCCAAAGGATTCAATTTAGGCAATACTGAATCTCCTGTCACACCTGTCATCTTTAAAGGCGGGGTTGCGGAAGCGACACAAATCACCTATGATTTACGTGAAAATTATGGCATTTTCTGTTCAATTGTTGCATATCCCGTTGTCCCTAAAGACATCATCATGCTCAGGGTTATTCCTACAGCGGTACACACATTAAAAGATGTAAACAGAACCATTGAAGCTTTTTCTGAAGTAAAAGAAAAATTAAATAACGGAGAATATCAAAAGGAGATGGCAGAGATGAACCTTTCAAATAGATAGTTTTTGTCTATTGGGGATTTTCAAGGCTTACGAGGCCTTAAAATAAGCAGTTTACTAATCTAAATAAACAATTTTAACGCTGCTGCAGATTATTTATTATATTTGTTCCCGAAGGGTTTTCATAGTTTTTTATATACTACTTCATTTTTCCTTGCATTATCCCGATAGTGCTTCAAGAAAATTTATTTTCTATAAAAAAATCCGACAATTTTGATGTGAAAGAATTATTAGAAGTCCCCTTAAGTGAATTAAAAGAATTGTTGTACTTCCTTTTTCAAATACCGTATAGCAGCGGCTGTTGGTTTTTGATCCATTTCCATCACTTTTTCAAGAATAGCCTTACTTAAATTAAATGAAGGACTTTCAGGGTTAACGGTTCCTGATGTAGTATTGATCAACTTTATAATCATTTCTTTGGTTTTCACAATCAGTTGCCATGCTTCGTGCGACACATATAACTGTTGTGCAAAATTATGTTCAAATTCAGCTCTCACGGTGCTAAGCAGCAAAGATTGAAATTGATTGCTTTTGACCCCCTGCTTATGCATCCTTTTGATCATTGATTCCGGAGAAATACGTTCCAGGAAAAGAATACAACGCTCATATGCCTGTAATCTTACCCGTTGAATATATTTTTGGTTATTTACAAGAATTTCATGTTTTTTATTTTCATTCTCTTTTTTAATAAAAGCACGCAGTATAAAAAAAGCCGTGAGAAAAACAATAATAGCTGGTAACGTATATTTTAAAACTTCCAGTACTTCATTCATGTTTTTATTAATTTAAAAATTATTAATGTTATAACTAATGAGAGGAATAAATTCAATCCTGCACGCTATTGCTTCATCGAATTTAAAATGTCTGTAAGACTTTGTTTCAATTTTTCCCGTTCATCATGATTTAATGCTGAAATACTAACAGGTGGATATTTGGCTACACCTTTTTTCATACGTTGAAACAGTATCAAATATTCTTTCAAATCATAAAAAGATTTTTGAATCTCAAATTTGACAAATTCTTTCTTTGGGATTTCTATGGATTTATATCCTTTTGTTATGGAACGAAGTGAATAATACCTTAAAATAATCTTGCCATTTTCATCAGTATAATAAATATAATTCAAATCAAGTATGTGGAAGTATAAAAATATTAATATATAAATTAAAACAACCACAAGTGCACTATAATTTTCATTAATTCCAAAGAGGGGTTCTACAAAATCTCCAATATAAACCACTAATAATAAAGCAACAAAAATTATTGTTAAAAATAGTTTTCTAAGTTTTACTTTGATTGCTTTCTGCGTAATATCAATTTCCATGTTTATTTTTTAATATTAAGTAAAAGATATACTAAATACAAATATCTTTGCACTTTTGCATAAATTACTATTCAATGCATTTAAGATATTCGTTTTTTTGGATGATTAAAAATAATAATTTTTAAATCATCCACAAAAAATATCTTTAATGTATCAGCATTAATGCTGCTAAATTAAACGAGGTTGTTTTTATTCAAAACAACCTCGTGAATAATAAATGAATGAATACTACTATTTAATCGATAATCAATTTTTTTCGTATTATTTGATTATTGTATTTTATTTCCATTAAATAATATCCAGTTTTCATTTCTTCAACTTCTGATATAGGAATAGAAAAAGTATTGGAATTAAATGTTCCTGAATACAATTTTGAACCTGTAAGATTGTATATACAAACTTCAACACGTTTACTATTTCCATTCAAAAGAATATTCACTTCTTCTCCGTCATTAGGGTTGGGATAAATATTTACACCTGATAATGGTGAATTCAATTCGTCCATTCCGGCCGTTGACACGAAATGAGCTGTAATTGTTATATCATGATCCATAGTAATGTCCTGACGGATAACACTATCGGACACACTAGCGTCACCTGTCCAGTTAACAAATTTATAAGCACTGTCCGGGATTGCTATGATATTTACATCAGTTCCTTCCAGATAATCTTCCTGCTTAGGATTGATATTTACACTTCCGCCTTCGGTGTCATGAACTGTAAGAAAATACTTGGGCCTGGCCTGGAAATTCGCTGTGATGGTATAATTATTATCCATAATAACTGTCACTGGATTTGCAGAATCTGTAATGCCACCTGACCATTCACTGAAATAATATTCTTCTGAAGCAGGACTTGCAGTTAACTCTACTTCTGTACCTGTATTATACGTTCCTCCGCCAGGAACTAACCGAACACTTCCGTTGGTTACATCTATATTTAAATCATATGTTGGAATCAGGTTAAATTCACCCAGCACTGTTATATCTGAGTCCATGGTGATTTCTTTGGGATTTTCACTTCCTGTCACATCTCCGCTCCACTGATTAAAGGCAGCTCCTAATACATCTTCAGCTTCAATCGCAAAGACTTCGCCATCACGAATGGGGCCGCTACCCGGAGCAACTTTTCCGCCATTATTGGCAGATAGATTAAGTTCATATGTCGTGATTGGTGTAGTGGTAGCACCTGCTGTCCATTTTGTTTTGCCATATTCATACGCCCCGATATCAGGTGTACCATCAACCAACCCATTATAAGGCGATACATTCGCTCCTTTGTCAATGGCTTCAGTTGCATTAGAGGTTAATGTATAATCATGGTTGGCAGCATCTGTAAAATAATTATTGTTCAATGCTGTACTTTCGCTAATATTATGGGTTAAAATTGCATAATCACCAAAATCATCGGGTATTCCTATATTATTTTGCACATAAACTGCTGAGTCTTCAAGGTGCACACCACCGATATACAAGGCACCTGCATCTATTATTGTATTATTAAAGACTTCTAATACGCTGCAAGCATTCAATTGTATGGGCCGGTCAATATTATATAACACATTATGATCTATGACAATATCTCCTATATGAAGATCGTCGGTAATTTTTTCTCCAAAATCAAGATAAATACCAATCTGTAAATGCTCCGGCGAATTGTAAAAAATATTGTGGTCTATCCGTAAACCATTTTTATCACCACCTCCATCAATAATTCCTGCATCATAAACCCGTGCAAGACAGTCATGAAATACATTATGATGGATACGTGCCTTTCCAGGAGTAACATCAGCTTTGCTTTCATTAATGGTTCTCATACTAATTCCTGCATGAGGCGTATTATAAATAGTATTATAAGCTATAATATGATCTACAGACACCGCATTACGTTGTCCACAACCAACTGCAGCAGCTTCTGTAACATCGTAATTAACATCATAGATGAAGCAATTCAATAGTTTATTTGCTTTTCCTATTAATGAAGCGCCACATGCATTACTATAATAAATAGTACTATTTTTCAATTCATTATCGGTTCCGGATACAATGATTCCTGAACGTCCATTCCATTGCATCTGCCAGTCTCCGGAACAATCGTAACTATGAGTCACATATTTGACATTTAAATTATCAAAAACATTGTTGCTTGCAGCGGCTATAGATATTCTGTTATAATAATCATCATCCGTTGTTATAGAAGTAGCAAACAAGTTTAAATCTTTAATGGTTACATTACTAAATACACCATTTGTTTCTGGCCGGAATGCAAACGGATATTTTTTGGCCTCAACCAAATTACTTTCTTCTATGCCTGATGCCGGTACACCGCCATCAGGCATTCTCACGTAAAGAGTATTCCCGTTTTTCCACCATTCTCCATTGGAAAGCAATGAATCAACTCCACCAGTAGCAGCTACTGCCGCAGGGGTCGGATTAAAAAGATAATACCTGCTACCGTTTCCTATATGCCAGTTTCCACAACTTTTATAACGTCCACTCCCTCCTGCCTTAGTTCGGATTTTCCCATCAATAATGGTATCTATGGGGCCTGTCCAACCTTGTCCGTCCATTTTACAATCCGGATTGGAAAGATTAATATAAATGGATGCACCTTCCCAACGGGCTGAATTCTCATTTTCAAATTCAAAATCTAATATTTCGCCTTCGTTCCAACTTATTTCTTCTACCCCGTTCATCTCTGCCATGGCAGGGTTCATCACAATATCATCGCTTGTTTGGTCTGGCCAGCGAGCAAAATGAATCATTTTACCATCCACGAAAATTTGGTTTGTCTGATCACCTTCTGAGATATCCCAATCCATGGTAGTACTGTAAACACCATTTCCTTCATGTGTCCAGCTCAACAATGGCTCTGTACCATTTACTACCACACTATCTGTCCCGTTGGGTTGAATTGTTATCCCATCTGTTCCGATGCGCACTTCTTCCCGATAGGTTCCGGCATGGATAACAATCACATCACCAGAACCAGCCACATCTACAGCTGCTTGAATAGTAGAATACGTTTGACCTTCACCTACATGTAATTCTGCTGCATGGATAGAAACGCCTGATATTAAAAATAAAGAGCTTAACAGCAAGCATTTCCATTTCATTTGTTTACTTCTTTTCATAATAAATAGTTTTAGTTTTAATTTGTTAATAAATTTGTTAATAATCGTTGATTTCTATTTCTTTAAAGGTGGTATTATAGAATACAACAGGATATTGGTTTAAAGAATTAAGAAACATCAACAAATTCCTTACCTTAACATGTAAAGATACAATAATTTAACATAATTACCATAATATTTTAACATACCTCCTGATATAAATGTTTATCATTTTGTTTTGCTTTTGCCTGTTTAATTTATATTTTTATACCAAAAAATCACTCTGTCCATTTTTATTCTCCAATAATGCAATTACTTATTCTTTATACTTAACAGAACATGACAAAAAATAATAATTTTCAATCCCGTCCTGTCTTTCCAAAACCTAATATTATTACAAGCAAATGTATTGAGTTTGATCATTGTAGATATAATGGACAAATGATATACAATGAGTTAGTGAAAAAGCTAAAAAATCATGTAAATTTTATTCCCGTATGCCCGGAAGTTGAAATTGGGTTGGGAGTCCCCAGGAACCCTGTCAGGCTTGTCTTTACAAACAATCAACTGCACTTGATGCAACCGTCTGAGAACATGAATTATACTCAAAAGATGCAAGATTTTTCAACTTCATTTTTAAACACGTGTGAAGACATTGACGGATTTTTATTAAAATATAAATCTCCTTCATGCGGGCCCAGCAACGTACGGGTTTATTATGAAGGAAAAGGATCGAATGAAGACCCACGGCATCGTTCAAAAAAACATGGATTGTTTGCACTGAAAGCAAAAGAGCTGTTTCCCTATTTTCCAATAGAAGATGAAGCTCGTTTATTGAATTATAAGATCAGAGATAATTTCCTGACCAAAATTTTTACATTGGCAGACTTTAGAAATAAAGAACAAAATGGCAACATAAAAGCGTTAATAGATTTTCATGCTGCAAATAAATTTTTATTCATGTCATATAATCAGTCTGCCATGAGGTCTTTAGGCCGTATAACTGCCAATCATGAAAAAAAAACAACGGGTGAAGTATATAAAGAATATAAATATCACTTGCTAAGATGTATGAAAACTCCCCCGAAACGCTCTTCTATGATTAATGTATTGGAACATATGTTCGGCTTTTTTAAACAAACGCTATCATCCGAAGAAAAACAATTTTTCCTTGATTCCATTTCATTATACCAAGAAGAAAGGATACCACTATCCTCAGTCATCATGATTCTAAAAACATGGGCGTTAAGAGACGGGCTCGATTACCTTCTTCAGCAAACCTTATTGTCCCCGTATCCGAAAGAATTGCTTGAGCTAAGTGATTCCGGTAAATTATTAGATCTATAAACGGGTTGAATAAACAAGGATAAATTAAAGGCACCTCTCTTTATGACAATCAGCTTACCCTTTTTAGATATCCAAAGTTTTATATTACTCCTGCTTAAATTTATATATCAATATTTTAGATTTAAACGGCTGAAGAGACACTTCATTTCCTTCTATCTTTTCGCCTTTTAATGTTGTATATACTAAATGATCTTCCAAAGAAAACGTCTTTTCTTCCAATTCATCATTTATCAGCAACAATGATTTTGTATTATAATCCAAGTCAATAAATTCAGAATGCTTATCATCGTCGCTTTTTTCCTGCCATGCGTTAAATGTATAATTCCTGGTGACTTTACATCCATCTTCCATGGTTTCTTTTTTTATGTGGTATTTTTCATTGGGACTTGCATATATGTTGCTATCAAGGACCCCCGGATTAAATTCGGGTTTATATGTATGCATAATTGATACGGTATGATGTAAATTATATGTGTTGAAAAATATGTTATTGGTCGAATAATTATTCTCACATATAGTTGTAAACTTTCCATTTCCCCATTGTGCAAAGGACAATGCTTTTTTATTTCCGTATAATACATTGTTATTTATTGTATTGTTATATGCACCGGCATTAATATGTATACCGCTTCCTGCTCCTCTTACAATATTGTCTTCTACTTTAATATGGTGGGCATTATTATCAATGTAAATTCCAATGTTCATTTTATGATCTTTGGGAGTACCTTCTGTATTACCTATAGCATATTGGGCAATATTATGCCGGATGATATTATTATATGTAAAAGCGGTATCTTTCCCCCAGCAATAAATCATACTTCCATCATTCAGGGTCAATACTGCATAACTTACATTATTATATTCACAAACACTATTATATCCATCCATCCGAATGGAAACATATCCCGTACTATCTATCCGGTTATAGCTGATTAAATTGTTATGTCCTGTATTTCTATTTTCTTTTCCTAATATTTCTCTGTTTGAAAAGATAATGCCAACACCTCCATTCACGCCATCAATTCCGTAACCGGGGATTAAACCGATCCTGTTCATCGTATTATTTTTTATAATACAATCTGTGGCCTCCAGTGCTGAAACGCCTCTTCCATATACATCATGTATTTCATTATTTTTTACAATGACATGTGCATTCCCCAGGTTGAGGTTGATGGCTATCTTATAGATATGAGAAAATTTACAGTTTTCAACGTGAATGTATTGATTGTTTGAAGTCAAATTCACTCCTGTATTAAGGTATTGTGTGAAATGAAGGTCATTTAATGTTACATGCTCAACGCCTTTTTCAACAATGACTCCATGATCAATATATGAACCGTAGTATTGATGATCATTATTTACAGGCTTCTTTGAATAAAGATAAACTTTGTTATTATCAGCATCATAAAACCATTCGTTATCAGCATCTAAAAATTCTTTTTTATTGTCAATGTAATATCCCCAATTGCTTTTAGCTGAGTGGTGTAATTCTGAGGATAGATTAATCTTGCCTTCTTCAATATTTTTTATTGTTCTTGTTTCATACTGCCAATTAACGGTTTTGATGCGGATGGTTGCCCCTTTCATAATATCTTCTTGAAATGGCATTTCATTTTCAAGTACATACTCTTCATCCCCACCTTCCATTATTAAATATCCGGTATTAGGATGCCTTGCGATCATAAGTATTTTATTATTAAGAAACAGGTGTTGTATAGGTTCCGTTGTCTTCAATGAATATATATTTTCTTTTTCTTTGTTAATACCTGACAAGGCACAGGCACCTGAAATAACTGGAAAAGGACCATCTCCATAAGCCGTAAACACGATGGGTTTATCATTTTTTCCAGAATTTTTAATATTAATAGTGCCTTCAAAACGATCGCCGGCACAGAAAAAAACAGTATCTCCGGGACGAATTTTTTGCTCATTCAATTTATCTATACTTTTCCAGGAACTTTGTGGGTTTGTACCCGAAGCATTATCATTTCCATCATTAGAAAAATAATAATTCTCAGCATATATCGAAAAACTCATTAAAACAGCAAATCCAACAATTAAAAATCTTCTCATTTTCTATATTTTTTTATATTATTCTTTTAAATTTAGTTTATCACCCAATCTTTCTTTCCACATCATTTCAATTTCTTCGAGGGTTTTTCCTTTGGTTTCAGGAACATGTTTAATGGTAAAGATAAGCAATAACACACCCATTACAGCAAGGAAACTATATATGATGGTTCCTCCAAACTCTTTAAATCCCCATGGGAACAAAAAGACAACCAACCAATTAAAAACCCAATTGGTGAGCACTGCTATAGACATGGCTGTCCCTCTTGCACGGTTGGGAAAAATCTCAGATATGAGCGTCCAGAATACCGGGCCTATACATGCTGTAAAGAAGCTTAAGAACAGGAACATAAAGATCAAAACAACGATTCCGCTAATTTCGGGCATGGCAAAAGTAAATGCTAAAAGTGACATGGAAACAGCCATCCCGGCAGAACCGATAAGATATAATTTTCGCCTTCCGGTTTTGTCGATCAAAAAGATTGCCACCCAGGTAAAAACAAAATTTACAATGCCAATCCAAATGGTATAAAACAATGCATCACCAACTTCAAAACCTACTTCATTAAGAATTTTGGGAGCATAATCAATCACGGTGTTGATTCCTGTCATCTGTACAAAAAAAGCGAGTACCATACCAACAATAACAATATGGCGCAAGCCGGGTTGAAATATTTTTCTTATTGGAATTTGTGCTGCTTTAATACTTTCTTTTATTTCTATTATTTCATAATCAGCATTTTCTTTTCCTCCAACATTCACAAGGGTTTGATATGATTCATCCGTATATCCTTTGAAATAAAGCCATCGTGGACTACGTGGCACAATGAATAAAGCTACAAAAAATATTACAGAAGGAACGGTTCCGCTGATAAACATCCAACGCCAATTATTGGGGCCGATGTCGTGAAGGAGATAGTTTACCACATACGATATCAATATTCCTAAAATGATAGACATTTGGTATAACACCACCATACGTCCCCTGAATCTCCAGGGTGCGATTTCTGAAATATACATGGGAGAAAGGATTGATGCTGCTCCTACAGCAAGCCCCCCTACCATACGCATGATAAAAAAGAACACAAAATTTTCAGCTAAACCGGTCGCCAAACATGATATGGCAAAAAAGAGCGATGTAACAATGAGCATCCTTTTCCGTCCATATAAATCAGATAATTTTCCGGCAAAAGCAGCACCAAAAACACAACCAATAAGCAAGGAGCTAACACCCCACCCAAGTTGTAATTCAGTTAAATTAAAATAATCTTTGATAAACGGAACTGTCCCGGATATGATCGCAATATCAAACCCAAATAACAGTCCACCCAAAGAAGCTATTATACTGATAAGTAATAATAATTTAATACTCGTTGATTGTTTTTCCATTGTTATAGTATTTAGTTAGTTATAATTTATTAATACGAATTTCCATTTCAATTTGCTTTTCTTGTCCGGGTTCCAATATTTCTATGGTATTGTCATCTAATACAACATCTCTGCCTAAGGGTAAACAATTACATGGTTCGAGACCTAATACATATTCGCCTTCCCCAGTCATTTTCCATTGTGAAAGCCAGGGCATTTCTTTTTTATCCCAAACTGTTGTCACCTCAAACCCTAATTCCATATTTTGAAGTGTATATTTTGATTTTCCATTGGTGTTTTTGTTCATGTTATGAAAATAGACTATTTCATTAAACTCATGTATAGGCTTTGAAAAATCGTTCCAGGTAGTAGCTTCTTTATCAGGTGTTTCCCTAATATACGACTGGTCAGAATCCAGAATAAGATTGCTGTTTTCACTAAAAAACGGATATCCCCAGTTCATATGATACAAAAGCATGATGGGTTCGGATCTGAATCCTTCATTCAGAATACAATCGTTCAAAAGAATTGTATTGTCTTTACTATTGACACGAACTGTCCTTTTCACCAGTAAATTTTCTCCAAATGTATTGGCTTCCCGGATTTCTCCTGAAATAATTATATGGAATACATCATTTTCCCAATATTCCTGAATATTTACATGATTGGCAGGCATAAAATTATAGCGCCCATGCAAACCAAAATGTTCGCCATCCACCTCACATGCCGGACCGGTATTCCGAAGCCCACAGGTCGTGATCATGCCTCCTGTAAAACTTTTAAACCAGCCATAATCCTTATCATCCATAAACTGGTTGCCTGCTAAACCTGTTTTGGATATCCAGGCTAAAGGGATTCCCTTGTAATATGATTCAAAAAAGTCAAGTCCCCTGTCGGGCAACAGACAAAAATCCAATCCATTTCCATTGCGAACCCGTATGATTGACGTTCCCTTGCCTTTTCCTCCGTCAGATGTCATTTTGCAGGCACCGGCCAATTGATAGATGTTGCCGGTTCTTTTTTGCAGTTCTCGTCTAGGTTTGTCCATATTTGATCAATTAATTTGTAGGGCATTGTACAGAATCAACAAATCCGGCTTTCCTAATCGCTTTTCCAGGATGTTGCCTGTCACCCAGTTCATCTCTCATTTTTTGGGCAAAATTCATCATTGAATCAACAACTTCAGGGTTTTCGGATGCCACATTCCACGTCTCCGTATAGTCTCTGTCTAAATTATAAAGCTGTGGTCCATCAAAAGGCTTTGTTTCATTTTTCCATGCTGCCGGATATCGCCCGTCTTCCTGTGGAAGGTGAAGTTTCCACTGCTTCCAACGAATGGCCTGTAACTGTTCCCTGTCATAATAATAAAATACTTCATAAGGAGATTTAGCCGCATCAGGGTTTTCCAGGACAGGTAAAATATTTTTTCCGTCTATCACCAGGCTGGCAGGCAATTCAGCACCTGTAATACTAGCAATGGTCGGAAAAAAATCCATTATAGTGGTAAGTGTGTTGCATACGTTTCCGGCTTCAATTTTCTCCGGCCATTGTATGATGCAGGGCACACGCATGCCACCCTCCCAGGTTTGTCCTTTATGGCCTCTCAAAGGGTGGTTTAATCCTCCTTTTACCCATCCTCCGCGAGCTTCTCCACCATTATCTGAAGTAAACACCAACAGTGTATTGTCTTCAATCCCCAGGTTGCGAAGGGTTTTGATTATCTCACCAACCGACCAGTCTATTTCTTCGATGGCATCGCCATATATCCCGTCTTTTGATTTCCCCTTAAATTGTTCGCTTGCGGCCAAAGGAAAATGAGGCATTGGATGTGGAAGGTATAAGAAAAAAGTGGAATCTTTGTTTTGTTCTATAAATTGAATTGACTGTTGTGTCATTTTTTGGGTTAACAAAGGAATGTCTACAGGGTTTTCTACAATACTATCTTGTTTAAAAATGGCCAGGGGACATTCTTCGCTTCCCTGGTTATGGCTGTGCAATATTCCATAAAAATAATCGAACCCGTGATTGGTGGGAAAAAATGGTTTTTGATCGCCTAAGTGCCATTTTCCTATACATGCTGTTTTATATCCTTTTTCTTTGACAATTTCAGCGATTGTAATTTCATCGGGGTTTAACCCTTTGGGGGATTTTGGGGTGAGTACCGCCCTAAACTGGTCTTCCGGTTTTTCATTTACGTGCATATCAATACGCTGAGGATAGCATCCGGTAAGTAAAGATGCCCTGGAAGGGGTAGAAACAGGAGCGGATGCATAAAAATCCGTAAACCTTATCCCATTTTCGGCCATCTTATCTATGTTGGGCGTTTGGTGGATAATGGATCCATAACATCCCAAATCACCATATCCCATGTCGTCAGTAAATATGATGATGATATTAGGGTTTTGTTTGTCTACAGGCTTTTGTTCTGCCTGGTTGGTACATGCCGGAAATAATGCAACAGATACAACTCCTGATAAAGCAACTTTTGAAAATATATCTGTAGTTATGGGGTTTAATATGCTCTTCATCTATTATACTGTTTTAAATTTTATTTTTCTGAAACAAAAAGGTTGGTTTTTAATAAATCTTCATCTTTAGAAGAACTGCCAACCAGAATTTTAAATATACCAGGTTCTGTTACAAGCTCCATTTCTTTATTATAAAAAGCCAAATCTTTCGTTTTTAAAGTCAAAGTGACATTTTTTGTTTCGCCGGCTTTAATCCTGACCCGTTTAAACGCTTTCAATTCTTTCATTGGGCGGGTTACAGAAGCAACAAAATCATGAATATACAATTGGACAATTTCGACGCCATCTCTAGTTCCTGTATTTTTCACTTCTACAGAGACAGTCACTTCATCTTCCTGACCGATGGTATCGTGTTCAAGGATAAGATTATCATAAGAAAACGTGGTATAGCTTAACCCAAAGCCAAACGGATAACAGGTGCCTCCGGGGGCAGGGTCAAAGAGATATTCTCTCATATAAGCAGTTGGTTTTTTGTTATAAAAGACAGGAATATGTCCTACACTCCTTGGGATGCTGACTGTAAGTTTTGCACCCGGGTTGTGATCTCCAAACAATGTGGCTGCAACAGCGTTTCCTGTTTCCTGTCCTAAATTCCAACATTGATACACTACATCTACTTTTTCATAAATATCCGGTATGGCGTAAGGAATTCCACCAATGATGCATAAAACCACCGGTTTATCAAGTGCAAGCAGCTCATTGATCAATTCTTCCTGCAACCCTACCAGGTCAAGGTTGCTTCTGTCCCTTCCTTCGCTGGCAGTATTACGGTCACCACCCACCACTGCTACTATGATATCGGATTCCTTAGCAATGGAAACAGCTTCCCTGATACTTTTCTTGTCCTTTTCCAATTGATTTTTATTTTCAGGGATTTCAGGTGTTATCTTGCATCCTTCATGGTAAACCACATCAACCTTTTTGCCTGCCCTTTGTTTTATTCCTTCATAAACAGTTGAAAAATATCTGGGGTTCAACGTACTGTAATCCCCTAAAAGTTCCCTGTCGGCATTGGGACCTATCACAGCAATTGATTTTATCTTATCTGGATTAACGGGGGCTGTATTATTGTTATTTTTCAGCATCAATACAGATTGTTTGGCAGCTTCAAGCGCTAATTGGTTGTTAGACTCATCATTTGTTAAGTCTATGGCTGTTTGTTCATCTACATAAGGATTTTCAAAAAGACCAAGCCTGAATTTATATTCAAGGACAGGTCTGATAAGGGCATCCAGAGCTTCTTCTTTCACCTTGTTTTGCCTTACTAAATCTGCCAATGCGGCGTATCCGTGTGGAACCATTAGTTCGACATTAACACCCGCTTTGGCGGCCAACTCGCCGGCATGCACAGAATCTTTTGCTATATGGTGCCTGTGGAATTCCCATTGAGGGCCTGTTCCCAACAATTCAATGGCAGCATAATCCGATACTACAAAACCTTTAAACCCCAATTCATCCCGAAGGATATCTTTTAATATATGCTTGCTGGCATGAACGGGGATACCGTCTATTTCCCCATACATTGCCATTACGCTTATTACCCCTGCATCTTGTATGCACTTTGTAAAAGGATACATTTGTACTTCCCGCATCATCCTGTCGTTTACCAAGGCGGGTGCACAGTTAAATCCTCCATACGAGCTTCCGTGTGAGGGAAAATGTTTAATGGTAGATATGACATGTTCAGCATTTAAAAAAGCATCGTCTTCTCCCTGGAAGCTTGAAACTACTTGTTTCCCTATTTCTGCCGTAAGCACCGGGTCTTCCCCGAATGTTTCCGAGAACCTGCCCCATCGGGGATCTCTCGCTATATCCAACACCGGGGTTAATAATTGCTGTACCCCCCTTGACCGTGTTTCTTTTGCAATATGGGAGTAAACTTGCTTGATCAAGTCAAGGTTCCAGGTCCCGGCCAAAGCCAAAGCCTGAGGAAAGCTCGTTGCATGGTGGTTAACATATCCATGCAATCCTTCTCCGTGGATGATAGCAGGAATCCCCAGCCGTGTATTTTCAATTAAATATTTTTGTACATCATTATGAAGCTGAACAGAAGTGGCTACATCAACTTTGTTATGATCACGCAACTGCCCGATCCCATGTTGTAATATTTTATTGAGCTTTGCAGTATCATAACGGTTGTCAACCATCATTTTATCAATTCCGTAACATAAGGTTTGAGCTGTTTTTTCCTCCAAAGTCATGCGTTTCAACAAATCTTCCACCCTATCTTCTATGGAGGCTGACGGGTTTTTATATAATGCATTCTTGAGTTCCTTATTCGTAAAACTTGAGAAAACAAACACAATCAGACTAATAAATAAAATTCGGTTTAATATCATAATAATCTTATATTTTAATTGTCAAATATAATAAAAATCAATTATGAATGTATTCATGTAGAGAATTTCTGATGCAATTATTCAGTTGTATCTTCAGAATATGCACTAACAAACAGCACATCTCCCAGTTTATCATATCCTTTAAACAGTTCTTCACCCGTATGTTTGAGTTGTTCTTCCAGAAACCCTATCATGGTTAACCCGGCATTTGATGATTTTTGGTTGATCAGCTCTTTTACATTAATATTTTCATCATAATCAATAAATTTAATGTTATCCATAGATATGGGCAGGCGTCCTTCCATTACCAGATCAAAAAGCTCTTGTCTTGACTCATCCTCTTTTTCATTTGTTGTGGAAATATTAAACACTTTTATGTTTCCGCCTTTCCAGTCGGGATGATGCATGATGACATGACTTAACAATATCTGCAATTTTAAATTAATAAAATCAATTTTTTTGATCCATATGTGTATTCCTTCTTTAAATTGCATTGCCCGGTTTGAACCAGCCATCACCATCACATCATAATTACCGGCTCGTACCAGTGGAATATTTTCAACAATATGGCCGATGTTTCCGGGATTTTTTTTATCAAATTCAAACAAGACCATATTGTTTTCCATTCCTGAAATTCCCGGCAATTGAATTATCTGAGCAATAGCAGAGGTGTATGACGGGGAAACAACCGTATCAACATAAATATGGCTTTTTTTATTTCCAACTTGTTGAATAAGTGACTGCATGAGTTCTTTCGATCTCTTGTAGGTTGAAGTAGAATAATATCCATTAATATATTTAATATACGTTCCAAATCCATACTGGTATGAAATCCATGAAAGTAAATTAAATGCATTTTCCCTGTCAGAATTTACTTCTGTGATACAAACAACGGAAGGGTGCCAACTGGGTTTTTTCTTCACAGATATTGGCCTCTGCAGGAGAATTTGTAAATTTCTATTGATTTGAAACAGCCCGCTTCTAAAAATTGCTTCCAATCCTTGTCTTTCTGCATGGACTTTATTCATCCAAACATAAATAAACACAATGATACCAATTGCCAGGGCGGCATATTCAAAACTGATCTTAAACATCAAATATACAGAAGCAATAAACCCGGTCAATGAAACGAGCCAATGCGAACGAAACTTTGGGCGGTATGAAGGGGATCCACCAAAATGATTCAAAAAAGAAATAAGGCAAAGCGAACCATAGGTTACCATAAAAAACATGGTAATGATGCCGGCCACCACATCAATATTTCCAATGGCAACAACTACAAATGCAATGAGTATGGTAATGAGTGTTGCATTAAACGGTTCATTTGTTGTTGTTTTTCCCTTGGCAGCAAACCTGTCCAGGCGGCTGTTTAACAAACTACTATCTTTCCCAAGGGCCTGTAATGTTCTAGGTGCAACCATAATGGAACCTATAGCAGATGACAATGTGGAAGCTCCAAGACCTAGTGGAATGATGATGTTACCCCAAATTGCTACATCATTCATAACAAACTGATCATTTATCAGTTCTGAAGGCGGGGCAGAAAAAACTAATTTTAATGCTATAAAAACATACATCACAAATCCTGAGAATGTAGCTAACAAAGTTCCCAGGGGGATTGATTTTCCTGGATTTTTAAGGTCACCTGACAATCCGACTCCGGCAGTCATCCCTGTAAAGGCCGGAAAAATAATGGCAAATACAATAAAAAAATCATCCAGGTTTCTGATTGATTCGCTTGTGATGCCTGCCCGTGCTGTTTCATAATACTCAGTAGTTCCCACAAAAAACAGGGTAAGTGACAAGACCAGAATAGCAATAACAATATATAGCAATGCAATCCCTATATTGGCTCCTTTTTTCAGGATAATAGCTGATAAAACAATAAAAACCGGTAAACTCACCACCTGCCTGGGCAATTCAATACCATACGAATGTTCAATCCATACAAAAAAAGGATGAAACGCTTCCGTAAATGCAATGATATAAAAGGCAAAACTAATTACCTGTGATAAAAACAAGGCGATGCCGATTGTCCCACCAATATTCAAACCAAATGAGCGGGAAATGATAAAATACTCCCCTCCTCCTTCAACATGCTGGTTGGTAGCTATTTCTGAAATTGCAAATGCTGTTGGGATGGTAACCAAATGTCCTACGATAATTAAGATCAGAACACCGTAAAACCCAAGCATTCCAACAGCAAAGCCAAAACGCAAAAATAAAATGGCACCCAGGATAGTTGAAACAGCAGTTAAAAAAACAGGTATTGTACTAAATCTCTTCGTGTTCTCCATACATACAAAATTATTATAACAAAATAAAATAATAATAATGTCAATTAAAAGATTTTATCATCACATAGAATAACGTATATTTTTACTACTATGATTACTTGCCTTTGTCTCCGACAAAATAATCTTCTTTATCGCTAAACAACACATTGAAGGTTGTAAGGCTTCCATATATCCTGGTAATGTATTGCTGAAGATTAACTTTTCCTTCGTCAGTCAGTTTTTCACAACTATTAATATTTTGCTCCAATACCCTTAGCCGATCACGAAGCATCACGATTTTATGAAAAAACGTTTCGATAGGTATTTCTTTTGATTGCATGGATTCATCGGCGGGTTTTAGCACAAGAATCCCTCCTTCCCATTTTTCACCTAATTCAACTGTTTCCTGCATTAATCCATATTCATCCAATATATTTCTAAATATATATTCGAATTCTTTAACATCAAATGAAATGTTCGAATTACTCTTATCTCCGGAATCCGGTTTCTGAATGACATTATATTCATCATCGGTTTTGGGAATGGTTACTTTACCGCCCTTGGCAAAGTATACATCATAATTCGTTATGTTTATTTTACCAATAATACCTTCACCATAAAGGTTATGTTCTATCAGAGTGCCAACAGGTAATTGATTTTCCATGAGCATAAAGTTTTGTATTCATTTATCAATTCATAAATTTATAAAATAAAGATGAATCAATCAAACGTAATTTGGGATTAAATTCATACCTGTCTCTAAACTCCGACTTCATTGTTATGCATCATTGCACCCGTGCAATTGAACAAAAATACAATGGATTGTTAAATATGTGATTAATTTTATTTTGGCT
>CAYFQI010000001.1:0-70473 GCA_964345135.1 uncultured Bacteroidales bacterium | reverse complement strand
TTTATAAACAAAAATACCTTACTCTATTTTTTAAAACATATTATTGATGAATAGACACATAATAAATGGTTATACTGAAAAATCTTTTGTAGTAGTAGTACGATAAACATTAAACACTTATAATTTTCAAAACCGAAACCATAATTATTTTTCTTTTCATGCTGAATGAAAAGAAAAATAATTGCAAAAAAAGTTGCTATGAATATTTTATATCCATATTTTTGTTTTTTATAAATGTTTAACTGATGCAAAAATTACCATTACATACTATTTGCAACATGCGGTTTGGCCTGAATGTAAAAACAGAAAACACAGGAGAGGTTGTATGCCTTCAGGGTAAAGATTTTAATGAATACGGGCATTTAAAATCCAAATACATATTCAGAATCAATACTAAATTGACAACCCCTAAAGACTTTCTAAAAGAGCATGACATTCTTTTTGCTGCCAAAGGATATCACCATTATGCCGTAGTATGGAATTCACAAATTGAAAATGCTGTCGCCACATCAACATTTATTATTTTAAACGGCTTTCCTCATCATATCTTACCCGGCTATATCGCATGGTTCCTGAACGCATCGCAGACCAAAATATATTTTAACATGCATAAAAAAAACGGCTCCATCCCGGTCATCAGTAAAAAAATACTGGAAAACCTTGAAATTCCTGTCCCGGATACAATCACACAACAACATATTATCTCATTACACCAATGCCTGGTTAAAGAAAAAAAATTACTTCATCAAATAATCACAAAAAAAGAACAATTCATAGATGCCACCATTCAATCATTATTTTTATAATACCATAACACCCCGACCATGTCTAAAACCATTCATCAGGACAAAGTCAGTGCCATTGTATGGCAGGTCTGCAATACCTTCAGGGATGTTGTAGATCTTTCAAAATGTAAAAATTATATTCTCGTGTTCCTGTTTCTCAAATACATCAGTGACATTTGGAAAGACAAGCAAAAAGAATATACTGCCAAATATAACGGCGACCCGGAACGCATCCGGCGTGCCCTCGGACGCGAGCGGTTTATCATCCCGGATGATTGTTCGTTTGAGTATTTATACAACCATCGAAAAGACAGCAATATAGGTCAAAAAATAAACAAAGCGCTCGACAAAATAGAAGATGCCAATAAGGAAAAACTTGACGGTATTTTTCGCAACATTGATTTTAATTCGGAAAACAATCTGGGTGAGACACACGACAGGAACCGCAGGCTCAAAAACCTGATTGACTACTTTACCAACGACACGCTTGATCTTTACCCATCACACTCCAGGAACCTCGATGTGATTGGCAATGTTTATGAACACCTGATTGCTCGGTTTGCAAGCACTTCAGGCAAAAAAAGCGATGAATTTTTTACCCCGTCCGAAATATCCACCACCATTGCACAGCTTATGCAACCTAAACCCGGCCAACGTATTTATGACCCGGCATGTGGTTCTGGCTCACTACTCATTAAAGTGGCACAAGAGATCGGCTCAAATAATTTTTCGCTCTACGGACAAGAAAGCAATGGAGTTACCCGGGCTCTGTGTAAAATGAACATGTTCTTACATTGCCGGGATAATGCACAAATTAAATGGGGCGATACCCTCAATAACCCCAGGTTCCTTAATGGTGATAAACTGGCAACATTCGACATCGTGATTGCCAATCCACCCTTTTCACTCGATAATTGGGGGCAGGAATATGCAGACAAAGACCCGTATCAACGCTTTTGGCGGGGTATTCCACCCAAAAGCACGGCAGATTATGCTTTCATCTCCCACATGATAGAAAGCACGGTAGAAAACACCGGGAAAGTAGGCGTGGTGGTGCCCCATGGTGTATTATTCAGAGGCAGTACCGAAGGGAAAATACGGCAAAAATTCATTGAAGAAAACCTGCTGGAAGCCGTCATCGGGTTGCCTGCAAAACTATTTTACGGCACAGGAATCCCGGCTGCTATCCTGATTTTTAACCGGGGGAAAACCACAACCGACGTATTATTCATTGATGCCAGCAACGAATACATTGAAGGCAAAAACCAGAACAAACTCGGAAAAGAACATATCCAACGGATCATCAAAACGTACAATGCCTTTGAAACAGTTAATAAATACAGCTACCGTGCCCCTTTCAAAGAAATCAAAGAAAATGAGTTCACCCTTAACATCCCCCGGTATGTTGACATCTTTAAAGAAAAGGAAAAAATCAACATCCCGGCATTACAGCAGGAAATTGAACAACTGGAAACAGAGTTGGAAGTAGTAAAAGGAGAAATGAATAAATATCTTATGAAATTGACTACTTGAATAAAAAAAATCTATCATTTATAAAGTATAACCGTTTTACCTAAATCTATCAGATTTGTTTAAAATTAATGCTTTGAAATTTATACCATGCAAATGTCATACAACGAAAGCTACATATCACATATCCATGCCCTGCAGATGCTCATGAAGATGGGGTATCAGTACCTTCCCCCTTGGGAGGTTGAGGAACAGCGCAGGCATAAAACATCGCATGTAATCCTTGAAGACATCCTGGAGCAGCAGCTCCGGAAGATCAATGCCATTGCGTTCAGGGGCGAACACTACCCGTTTAGCAACAAAAACATTGCCGGTGCCATTCAAGCAGTGAAAAACTTTTCATTGAAAGAAGGATTGTATAAAACCAGTGAAAAAGCATACAACCTCCTCACCCTTGGCAAAAGCTTTGAAGAAACTATAAAAGACGAAACAAAAAGTTACACTCTCCGGTATATTGACTGGGAACACCCAGGAAACAATACTTATCACGTGGCCCCGGAGCTAACCGTACAATGTCTCGGCAACACCAATATCTACAGGCCAGATATTGTACTCTTTATCAATGGCATTCCATTTTGTGTCATCGAGTGCAAAAGCCCCGGCGTGAATAATGCCAATCATGACAAACCTGTGGACATAGCCGTAAACCAACATTTGCGAAACCAACAACCAGATGCCATTCCACACCTCTACATTTATGCCCAAATACTTGTGAGCCTTTGCTCTAACGATGCCAAATATGCCACCACCGGCACACCCAAAGAATGGTGGGCATACTGGAAAGAAGAAAAAGAACAAGACAAAACCCTGGAAAAACTCGTGAACAAGCCCCTGACAAAAATGCGAAAAGAACAGCTTTTTACAGGCCGGTTTAAAAATGTAAACAAATATATTCATCAAAAAGAACATTCACGTGCCACGGTTACCTTACAAGATCAATTGCTGTATCACGTATGCAGGCCTGAACGGTTAATGGAACTTACATGGAAATTTATTTTGCATGATGCCGGACTGAAGAAGATAGCCAGGTACCAACAATATTTTACTGTAAAAAATACACTTGCACGGGTAAAACGCATTGAAAATGGCCGCCGCAAGGGAGGTGTATTATGGCACACCCAGGGCAGTGGTAAATCACTGACCATGGTGCTGATGGCCAAATCGCTGGCACTGGATCCGGAAATCAACAATCCCACCATAGTGATTGTAACAGACCGGGTTGACCTGGATGACCAGATTACCAGGACGTTTAAAAACCACGATAAACAAGTGAAGCAGGCCCGTACCGGGAAAGAATTGATTCGCCTGATTAATTCAAAATCAGCAGACATTATTACCACGGTGATCAATAAGTTCGAGACAGCAGTCAAAAGAGGAACAGGAAGCAACCCTTCGCATGATATTTTCATGTTAGTAGATGAAAGTCATCGCAGTGAATATGGCGAATCCAATACCAACATGCAGCGGGTATTTCCAAATGTTTGTTATTTGGGTTTTACAGGCACACCCGTTAAAAAGAAATACAAAAACACGGTAAACAAGTTCGGGGGCATCATTTCAACGCCTTATACCATAAAACAGGCAGTGGAAGATAAAGCAATCGTGCCACTTTTATATGAAGGCAGGCATGTAGTACAGGATGTTAATCATTCATCCATTGACACGTATTTCAACATGGTTTCAGAACCTCTTACAGAATATCAACGGGCAGATATGAAAAAGAAGTTTAGCCGGGCCGACCAGTTGAATATTGGAGATCAAAAAATTTACCGGATCGCCTGGGACATCAGCAGGCAATTTGAAAAAAACTGGCAACACACGGGTTTTAAAGGCCAGTTGACCGTGCCGTCCAAAGCAGCAGCATTAAAATACAAGCAATACATGGACGAAATCGGCAAGGTGACAACCGAAGTGCTTATATCAAGCCCGGACATGCGCGAAGCCGAAGAGCAATATCTGTCACCAGCAAAACCAGTTGTAAATTTCTGGAAACAAATGATGGAACGGTATTCAAATGAAAAAACATACAACCGTGAAATCATTCGCCAATTTAAACATGAACCGCATCCAGAAATCATCATTGTAATAGATAAGCTGTTAACCGGTTTTGACGAGCCTCATAATATTGTGCTTTTCATTACCCGGGCTCTCAAAGAACATGCCTTATTACAAGCTATTGCACGGGTAAACCGGGTATGCGAAGGCAAAGATTTTGGGTTTATCATTGATTATTATGGTGTCCTGGGCAATCTGGACAAAGCCATAAATATGTATAATGGTTTACTTTCCGAATATGATGAAGAAGACATCCGGGACACACTATTGAACATACGAGAAGAAATCAATAAACTACCTAAATACCACTCACAATTATGGAGTCTATTTAAATCTCTGGAAAACAAAAACGACACAGAACTGCTTGAACGATTTTTGGAAAATAAAGCAACACGTGATGATTTTTACGACCGCTTGTCATTATACACCCGATCACTGCGCATCGCTTTGGCATCATTCGAGTTTACCAAAGCAAATACAAAACACCAAATCAAAACGTATAAAGACGATTTAACATTTTTCATGAAACTGCGGGCTTCTGTAAAAGCAAGATATTCGGATGAAATAAATTACAAACAATATGAAAAACAAATTCAAAAACTTGTTGATGTCCATGTAACACCCGGTGATATAGTAGATTTAACTGACCAGGTAAATATTTTTGAAAAAGAGAAATTTGCACGAGAAGTTGAAACAGTAAAAGTCCCTGCAGCGAAAGCTGACCGCATTGCTTCGCGAACATCGAAAACCATCGCAGAGAAAATAGATGAAGACCCGGGATTTTACAAAAAAATCTCCAATATGATCAAAGAAACCATTGAAGCATGGAAACAAAAACAGATATCCGATCATCAATACCTCCAAAAAGTGACACATGTTATGGAATCAGTTCAAAATCATACCGATGATGACAGCCCGGAAATCATCGAAGATAACTTGCATGCCAAAGCTTTTTATGGTATTGTATTGGATATATTGCATGCCAAACTCCCATCCGGAAAACACGAAGAGATATCAGCAAAAGCAGGATTGGCCATTGATAAGATCATATCCAAACACCGTGTGGTAGACTGGCAATACAAAGAAGACGTGATAAATCATATGAGCCAGGAAATTGAAGATTTACTTTTTACTATAAAAAGCAGGCACAACGTTGACATCGGGTGGGATGAAATAGATGCTATCATTGAACAAATTGTTAATACGGCAAAAAAACGGTATCAATAAATATGTACTACTGCAGCAGATGACACACAACGGAAAAATAAAAAAGATAAATTAGAACGGGTTTTATATTAAGAAGAGGTAATCTTAAATATATATAATTCTCCTTGTTTCTGCAAGTGTGCCGGAGATAATGAGACCATTGTAGCATTGCTGTTCTCTTTTTTAAGAAAGCGGCAACGGGTTAATAATGAACACCAATCAGGCAAAGTTAAAGGGATTGGATTAAACAATTTATTTATAAACTTTAAAAAAAATATATCATGGAAACAAAAGAAATCATCATAGAACTAATAAAGCAGGACATGTATTTTAATCAATACATAGAAGCCTTGAGTAACCTGGGAATTGAAATCCATGACTACCAACTGGAGTTGATGGAAATTATTGTCAAATTAATGAATAAAACAGAAGCAGAAATAACCGATGAATGGGTAGAAAAATATGTATTGGAAATTGAAAAAAGTAAACATGTCCCTATCACAGAACGAGGCCAAAATTTATATCCTTTGGCGAAAGAAAGCTACAGAGAATTATTACATTTTAAATAATACTGAATTTAATTCATCCATTCCGGCAGTTGACACAAAATGAGCTGTAATTGTTATATCATGATCCAGGATAATATCCTGGCGGATAACACTGTCAGAAACGCTAACATCTCCTGTCCAGTTCACAAATTTATAAGCACTGTCAGGTATGGCTAATATATTTACAACAGTTCCTTCCAGGTAATCTGTCTGCTCAGGATTTATATTTACACTTCCCCCTTCGGTGGTTTCAATTATAAGTAAATACCTTGGGTGGGCTGAAAAATTTGCTGTAATGGTATGATCATTATCCATGGTAACAGTCACCGGGTTCACGGAATCTGTAATATCTCCTGTCCAATCACTAAAATAATATTCTTCAGAAGCAGGATTTGCAGTCAACTTTACTTCTGTGCCGGTATTATATGTTCCTCCTCCAGGAAATAGACGGACGCTTCCATTGGTTGTTTCAATATTTAAATTAAACGTATCAACAACATTAAATTCACGCTAGTGCTGTTATATCTGAGTTCATGGTAATTTCCCGGGGGATTTCACTTCCTGTCACATCTCCGCTCCATTGGTTAAATACGGCTCCTAATACATCTTCGGCTTCGATAGCAAGCACTTCACCATCGCGTATGAGCCCGCCAGGCATGACTTTTCCCCCGTTAGTTGCTGACAAATCGAGTTCATGTAAGACTATTATGTCAGCCGTGGCACCTGCTGTCCATTCTGTTTTACCATATTCATATGCGCCGATATCAGGAATATCTTTCACTAATCCGTTGTATGGCGACACATTAGCTCCACTGTCAATGGCTTCTACAGCATTGGATGTTAATGTAAAATCACCATTGGCAGCATCTGTAAAATAATTATTATCAATTGCTGTACCAGTAGAAAGGTTATGAGACATCACGGCATATTCACCAAAATCATTGGGAATTCCAAAATTGTTTTGTATATATACATCGGTATCTTCCAGTTGAACACCTCCTATATGATGCTTGCTGGTTGCCTGGAGGGTATTATTAAAAACCTTTAAAAAGCTACATCCATTCAATTGTATCAGCCTCTCAATATTATAGATGACATTATGGTCAATAATCAAATCTCCCGGATGCCAATCTTCATCTATAAAAAAAGTTCATCATATCAAAAAAGAAAAGCCGGGAATTGAAACAATTGATATTCATAATCATATTTGCAAACGGGGCTCATTGGAATTTTAACATCAATTTATTAACAAGGCTGTAAATTCCGGTTTAGAGGCTTATGAATAAAAAAATTTTTTTCTTTGCTATTTTTTTATTCATTTTGTAAAAGCGATATAGATAAATATCTTTTCTTATAACCATAAATTTATAGTGAAATGAAAAACCGTAAACTCCCGGCTTTTAGTTTAACTGAACTACTCGTTGTCCTGGTCATTATTGGTATACTGGTATTATTGGCGCTACCCAATTTTATGCCACTCATATCCAAAGCTAAAAGTACTGAAGCCAAAATGCAGTTAAATCATCTGCATACTCTCCAGAAAAATTATTTTTACATGCATTCACGTTATACTGCTGACCTTGAAGAATTAGGTTTTGAA
This sequence comes from uncultured Bacteroidales bacterium, assembly GCA_964345135.1. Taxonomy (GTDB): domain Bacteria; phylum Bacteroidota; class Bacteroidia; order Bacteroidales; family JBBRXJ01; genus CAYMKE01. Next base: position 62,749 of record CAYFQI010000001.1, on the reverse strand, counting down.
CAAGAAAAACTGGTAACAGAAGAAGGCCAGGCAAATTACAAAATTGAAGTTATAGAAGCTTCCAATTCAGGCTACAAAGCAACAGCTACAGCCGTTACAGATTTTGACCAGGATGGAGACTATAATGTTTGGCAAATAAACGAGGATAAAAATTTAAAAGAAACCGTCAAAGATTAATATGATTTTATATTTGATACCTGCACTTTTTTTCCTGGGAATGATTGCATATGAAGACTTTAACCACAGGGCAATTTCGTGGTGGTGGCTCCCGTTATTGGCAATTGCCCTTATTATCCCTGCATTATACTATATTGAAGGCAAAATACTTTTCACCTATTTTTCATTGAATGTTTCATTTATTGCTATTCAATTCATTGTTTTAACACTTTATTTTTCTTTAAAAAAAGGGAAGGTCACAAATATTCTTAACCAATATATAGGCCTGGGGGATATCCTGTTTTTTATTATTATTGGCTTCTTTTTTTCACCCATTTTTTATATTACTTTTTTTATCGTTGGTTTATTTATAACTTTGGCAGGCTTTTTAGTCTGGAAAATTACAACAAAAAGACATGCATCTATTCCATTGGCCGGGGCACTTGCCTTCTGTTTGTGCATTGCAATTTTATACAACACCATTGTTATGAAACAATATGGTTTTTATCAATCAGAAATGATAATGGCTAAAATGATCAAGTTAATTTATGGCTGAACAAGACTACATACAATTAAATGCCGAATTACAACAAGTAATTACGCCCGAACAGGCATGGCATTTTCTTATCATTCCACTGGAAGTTAATGGAAATCATATTTCATTTTACATTGACAAAGATTCACATTCCGAGGCATTAAAAGATGAACTGGAAATGTTACTGGACAAAGATGTTACACTCGAACAAGCCAATGGAAAAATCATCAGAAAAACCCTGGGTAGGTATTACCGTAAAACCGATGGAAAAAACAAACAACATTCCGGATCCATTGTAGATTTTAAATCCGATGATTTTATTGAAAAAATCATTTCGGAAGCCAATGCCATTGGTAGTAGTGACATTCATATGGAAATTTATGAAGACAACTGCAGAATAAGGCTTCGCATTGATGGAAAACTGGTTGAACGATATGTGCTTAAAAAAGAACAATACCCTCCTGTTGTTAATAAAATTAAAATTAAGTCGAACCTTGACATCGCCGAAAAACGTCTCCCTCAGGATGGCAGGATCATTTTTTCAACAGGAAAAGATAAATTCGATATTCGTGTTTCTGTATTACCCACTTTGCATGGCGAAAAAATTGTGATGCGCCTGCTCAGCAAAGACACAACACATATAGACATTAATGCACTTGGATTTAATGACGATCAGCTTTCCTATTATCTTGAAGGCGTTAAACGCACCAATGGCATTATTTTAATCAGCGGGCCTACAGGCTCCGGGAAGACCACTACACTTTATGCCACATTAAAAATTTTAAACAAGGAAGAAACCAATATACTGACCATTGAAGACCCTATTGAATACACGCTTAAAGGGATTAACCAGGTACAATTAAAAGAAAGCATCGGGTTGTCATTTGCCAGGGCTTTAAGAACATTCCTACGCCAGGATCCTGATATCATCATGCTGGGAGAGATCAGGGATGCTGAAACAGCTCAAATGGCCATTCGTGCTGCCCTGACAGGCCACCTGGTACTATCTACAATCCATACCAATTCGGCCTGGGGCACAGTAACCCGGTTGATTGACATGGGCATCCCGTCGTTTCTTTTGGCCAGTACATTAAACCTGTCTGTTGCACAACGGCTTTTACGGCTTTTGTGCCCTCGCTGTAAAGAAGAACAATTATTCGACCCGTCTTTTTATCCAAGAAACTTTACTCCACCGGAAAAAATAACAACCCATTACATAGCCAAAGGATGCGAATCATGTTTTTATACCGGCTACAAAGGGCGAAAAGCAGTGTATGAAGTAATCCCTATTGATCATGATTTTATTGAACAAATCAGGCAGGAACAATTTGATGTGCGTAATTTACTAAAAGAAAGAAACATAGAACAATTATCGGAAAGTGCATTCACCTTATTCAAACAAGGTAAAACAACCATTAAAGAAATATATTCTATTTTGATGAATAATTAAAATAAAACAAAGGATAACAAAAATAAAGGATTCAAAATTTGAATACTAAAAAAACCCTTAAAATTTGTTAAGAACTTAAACATATTTAAACTATTTATACACCTTAGTTATAAAACATATGATCAACAACAAAAAAAAAATTAAAGCGTATTTTTTCCCTCTATTATTACTTTTCTTGTATTCAGCATTTTGTTCTGGTCAAAATGTAAATGCATTACAGGAAAAGCTTGATAGCCTGGCAGAAGAAATACCTGCATTAAATGATACTGTAGACATTACAGTAAATGGTGTGAGCATACAGGAATTCATCAGGGCCATTGCCAACAACACCGGGTTGAACATTACCATAGACCCCTCTTTAAATTACAGGATTGTAAATAACTTTTCGCATGTAAAAGTGAAAGACGTGTTGGTATATCTTGCAAAAATATATAACCTGGAAATCAAAGCCATTGGAAATATTCTAATGGTAGATATGCATGTAGAGCCACCAGAACCTGAACCCATACAACCCGACCATGATCCGGTAGTGGAATATGATACATCAACCGGCCATTTATCACTTGAATTAAAACAAGACACGCTTTATGAAGTCGCCAAAGCTATTATTGACAAGACAGGAAAAAATGTAATCATTAGCCGTTCCATTCGTGAACAAACAGTCAACGGATATATTAAAAACATGCCATTTGATAATGTTATAGACAAATTAGCCTATGCCAACGGACTTGATGTCTCCAAAACAAAAGACGGGTTTTACCTGATAGAAGAACAAATCCAGGCGCCTGAAACAACACCAGGAAGAACCTCTGCTGCAACAAGCACGAGAAGTTCAGACAGGACCAGAATTTCCGGGAGGGGAGGTGATAAAGAAATACCTGAATTTGAAATAAGCGCCAAACATCCCGACAGTATCTCGTTGAGCGTACAAGACCAATCTGTTTATGATATAATTAAATCTGTCTCCGATGAGCTGGGGATCAATTATTACATGTTGTCTGAAATAGACAAACAAATTACACTGGAAGTCAATGGAGTTACTTATGATAATATGATGGCGGCTCTTCTCGAAGGTACAGAATATGCTTATAGTAAGCATGACAACAGTTACCTTATCGGGCAGGCAGACAATACTGCTTTAAAAACAACAAAGGTCATTCAGCTTCAATACCGTACGGTAGATAAAATCTCCGAATTCATCCCTGAAGGTATTTCTAAAGAAACCGATGTGATTGAATTAACCGAAAGCAACAGCCTCATTGTAACCGGGACACAATTGGGAGTTAAAAAAATTGAAGAATTTCTCTTTGAAATCGATAAAATCATCCCGGTGGTATTAATCGAGGTGATGATTGTTGATATCAATCGTTCACATACTTTTTCTGCAGGAATTACAGCAGGTTTGGGAGAAGGTGTCAGACAATCTACCGGCTCTCTGTATCCAGGATTAAACATGCAATTAAGCACCCGGGCTGTTAATGATGTGATTGAAGGACTGAACGGTTTTGGCTGGATCAGGTTAGGCAAGGTCACTCCACGGTTTTATGCTACCATTCAAGCAATGGAAGACAAAGGAATAGTGCAGGTGCGGTCTACTCCAAAATTATCTACTTTAAATGGCCATGAAGCAAGTATGACTCTAGGACAGACTACTTATTATAAAGAAGAACGAAGTAATTTTATTGGTACACAAAATCCCTCGCTATCTAAATCATTTACATGGAAAGCATTGAATGCCGATCTCCAGGTGTCTATTAAACCCATTGTCTCTGGCGATGGGCATATTACATTGGATATTGAAGTAAGTCAATCGGATTTTACCGTCAGAGAATTCAAAGATGCCCCTCCAAATTCAGTCACCAGAACATTCAAATCATCCATCAGGGTTAAAAACCAGGAGATGATCCTTTTAGGAGGATTTGAAAAAACAAAAAAAGAAAATACAGGGACAGGAGTTCCTTTACTTTCCCGAATACCAATCATAAAATGGTTATTTTCTTCCAGAACACGTTCAAAATCCAATGAAAAACTGAATATATTCATTAAACCGACAGTAATTTATTAACCGGCATATATAAGTTTATGTTTAACAAATTCAATCATATCAATATTTTTCAAAGCAATACAGTTGCCGGAATTGACATCAATATTCTTAAAGAAAATGAATTCGTTTTTCAATATGTTCAATTGAAAAAAGTCAAACAAACCATTGCCATTAACAACCAGGCAAAACAAATAGATGACATTGAAGCATTGAAGCAGCGGATAAATCCCAAAGACCCTGTCATACTAAATGTATCGGGCAAAGGGATTATCCATAGAAAAATAGCACATGAAGGGCTTACAGAAGAAGAAATGTTACAAAAAGTATTTCCAAATGCCCGGGTAAGTGATTTTTATTTGCAACATATGCCTTTAGACGATGAACATGTTTATTTATCTGTTATCCGTAAAAAAACACTGCATGAAATCATAGAATTATTAAAATCCCATCATTTACACATCATCAACATATTTCTTGGCCCTTTTGCTGTTAACCATATCATTCCATTTATTGATCATGATAAAAAAAACATCTTGTTGCCGGATATTAAAATAATCACCAATGAACAAAAAATTATTGATTTTAAAGTATCTGAAAATCATGATATATCTACAGAATATTCCATTGGGTCAGATCAGGTACCTGCCTTATTATTAAAATCTTTTTCTGCTGCATTCGGTTATTTTCTTGATGCCGGGTCTGTCAATGCATTGCATATACCCTCGTTGGCAAATGAAAAACAAGAATATTTTCACAAACAATTATTTGTGAAAGTGGGCTGGGCTGCACTTATTATCTTATTTGCCTTATTGCTTGGAAATTACATGGTATTTACACATTATAAGGGAAAACAGGAACGTTTAAGCTCAGAATTGAGTAAAAACAGGGTCACCTTGTCAAAATTAAAATTCCTAAAAAAAGAATTAAAAAGGAAAACACAATTCGTAGAAGAAAAAAACATATTAGGGAAGACCAAATTATCTTTTTTTGCAGACAGAATTGCCCGTTCCATACCCGAACAAATCGTTCTTGATCAACTTGCTCTCAATCCGGTCAGGAAAAAAGTAAAAGAGCATGAAAGCATTGACATTAGACAAAATACAATCATCATCAACGGGTCTTCAACAAACAGCACCATTTTAAATCAATGGATCGAAGAATTAAAAAATTTTGCCTGGATTGTACAACTTGACATTATCAATTATAAGCAAGAATCACTGCATTCTTCCGGTGATTTTTCGATTGAAATTAAAATTGATCATAAGCAGCTATAAATATTTTTAAAATTATAAATTACAACATATTGTTTAACAATTTAACATATAAAAAAAAGGTCTTGTATTTAATCGCCGGATTTGTAATCCTGCTTATCCTGTCTTATTCTTTATCCATCCGACGAACAGTTACTCTTAGCAAAATATGTAATAAACTCGAAGAACAAAAAGAAAGCCTTCAAAATGCCCCGTCAAAAATCCGGGAGATCGGACAGAAATTAAATAACATCAATACATTGATTGGAAAAGACATGCATATAAATATGGATGTTCAATCTGCTATCCTGGAAAAAACAGGCCACTTTTGTCAACAACATCAATTAACCTTAAACAATTTTCCTAAAACACATTATTATAAAGATAAGGATTACCTAATTATGACCAATAAATTGGTTGTAGAAGGGGAATTCATCAAAATATTAAAACTGATCTATTTATTTGAACAAAAATTCCAACTGGGCAAAATCATATCCGTTCAATTTGATAAGGAACGGGACCGGAAAACCAAGCGGATGAAACTATATGGTTCATTATTTATTCAAAATGTAAAACATATAAAAAATGAAAATTAATTATCTATATTTAATCATATTTATTGTAACGGGATTTATTTTCTCACGATGCAGTGAAATATTTGAAGAAGACATCAGTGATGAAGAAATCGTTATCATTGCGCCATCTGATGGTATTGAAACCACCATTATCAATCAATTATTCATGTGGGAAACCGTTGACGGTGCATATTATTACAACCTGCGGATTGTCACCCCTTCATTTCAATCCACTCAAAAACTCATCTTAGATACTACTATTTCTGCTATTGATACGGTTTACAATTCTGACAATAAATTTTATTATACGCTAAATCCAGGCACATACGAATGGAGGTTAGTGGCTGCAAATAATTCCAATGAAATCACTTCTGAAATCATGCAGCTTACTATATTAGAAACTAATGATATTTCAGAATACGATATTCAATTAACAGAGCCTTCAGGGCTAATGAATGAAACCTCAAATATTGTATTCCGTTGGGAGAGCATCCCTGATGCCGAATCATATATCTTTATGATCCGACATGGAAATTGGTCGAATGATTCTGTTGTTGTACGGAAAGAAAATATTACAACCACTCAATATACAGTGAATCATCTTGATAATGGAAGTTATACATGGGGAGTAGAAGCTATTCGGGATTCCAACTCAACAGGTTTTAGCACCAAGAACATTACAATAGACAGTATAAATCCTGCAACTCCTACCCTGATATCACCCAACGATACAACCATCAATGATTCTTCTGTTACTTTTGTATGGGACAGACTTGATGATGGTGGAACAGAAATCTCAGATGTTTTATTTATTTATACAGATAATGAATTTAAAAATATTTTTGATTCTGTTGAAATCAATACCAATACTGAACATAATTATCTTTTTGATACTGCACAAACATTTTATTGGAGAGTACGCTCAGTTGATGAAGCAGGAAATCAAAGCGATTTCAGTGATGACTTTCAATTTACCGTGTTCTTTTAATTTTTTAAAAAAGAATGAAGTTTTGTAATGAAAAATAAAAAACTACAATATATTTTAATCCCTGTTGTTTTGGTTGTCTGGGGGCTTATCATTTATAGGGTTCTGGATTTCACCAAGCAAGATACTCCTGATGATCCGTGTATTGTTTCTACATTACAACCAAACAAAAACAACAGCAGCGTGCAAGATACATTTTCGCTTCATGCTAATTACTGCGATCCGTTTTTGAAAAATGTCCGGTATACAAGGCCCAGGTATACAAAGACCAATCAATCCAATAAAAAAACAGAAAAAAAGAAACCTGAATCCAATATTGTATTACGTAGAGATATTATTGAAAACATCCGGTGGCCGGATATTAAATATGGAGGAATCGTACAAAACACCCAATCTGGTGAAAAAGTAGGCCTCATGGAAATAGACAAACAAGAATTCCTGATCCGTAAAAACGATTCCATACAAAAAGTTTTTATTAAAGACTTGTACAAAGATTCCGTCATTGTCATTTATAAAAAAACACGTAAAACATTTGTCACAAATTAAACCATATCATATGACCAATAAATATTTCATTCTATTGTCTGCCCTCTTTGGGCTTATAATTTCAGGCTGCAATACATACAACCGGCTTTTTAAAGGAGAAGATTATTATCAAAACATTACCGTTACTCAAGAAGATTCTATCATCCAGGCACATATCATCACAAAAGACATAGACATTGATCCCAAAGAAAATACGACCTATTATTGGTATACCCCAAATGAGGTCCATTGGAATGAAGGAGGATATACCGGCAACTTGCTACACGGAAAATATTTACTCCTAAACAGAAATAAAAACCTGCTCATAGAAGGTTTTTTTAATAAAGGGGTGAGAACAAAACAATGGAAACAATGGTATGCAAATGGTAAATTACACACATTAACCGAATATAAAGACGGAAAAAGAGATGGAATTCATAAAATATATTCTCCAAATGGAGATACAATTTTAAAAGAACATTATAAAAAAGGTATAAAACACGGAAAACAAATCCTTTATACCCAAGATACTATCATCACAGAAGTATATAAAAACGGTGAAAAAATAGAAGGAAAACATAAGGGGTTCTTTCTTTTTAGATGGATTGGAAACTTATTTTCCGGACAAGATAAAAAGGAAAAATTACAGGAAGAAGAATTGGAAGAAAAAAACAAAAAATAGAATATATAAGATTATTAAAAATGAAAAAATGAAGGATCATAAGCTAAAAGCCGGGACTCTTTTATATGCTGTATTCATCTCGTTTATCATTGCCCTGGTATGCTTTTTCCTCATTCTTTCCCATGCTTACAGCAGAAAAAACATTGAAACACTTATACTCAAAAGCAACTTAACAGATCACGTGATGTCCGGGATACATCTTTTATTGTCAAATGATAACCTGGCGACAAATAATTCCCGGACAGAATATGTTTTATATGAAGATAAACCTTCTACAATTTCTTTTTATAAAAAAAAATGGGGGGCTTATTCAATCTATATTGTAGAAGCTGAACATAAACATCTAATTGAAAAACGTGCAGTCTTAGTAGGAAATGATATATTTAAAGGCGAACCTGTAGGCTTGTATGTCACCAATCAAAATAATTATATCTCATTTAGTGGCAATACGCGGATTACCGGGACTTGTTATGCTCCAAACGGAACGGTAAAAAGAGCATATATTGAAGGTGAGCACTACCGGGGTGATAAACTGGTATATGGAAACATTCAAAACAGCCAAAGTAAGCTTCCTGATTTGGACAACACATTCTTCAATACCACTAAAACCATTTTATTAGACCCGGTAAGTTATCCTGATACTGCTATCCATTATGATGAGGCATTTCATGAATCCGACTCTATTACACGATCGTTTTTATCCCCTACTCTTGATATTTGGACAGATGGAAACGTCAACCTACAATATATTACAGCCAATGGAAACATTCGTTTTTTTTGCAACGGACATGTAACCGTTTCCTCTTCTGCTGATCTTACAAATGTTATTATTTATGCCTTATCGCTTAATATTCAGCGTGGATTTAAAGGAAATATCCAGGCCTATGCCTTTGACTCACTGGTTGTTGAAGAAAATTGCCAAATTGAGCTTCCTGCTTTCCTGGGTGTCATATGTAACAGGCCGGCCTCGATGGAAATACACGATCAGGCGAGTGTATCAGGTGGCATATTATTTTACAATACCAACATCACTGAAACGGAGAAATCGCAACTCTACATTCATGAAGATGCTGTTATTTACGGCGAAGTATACTCCAATTGTTACGTTCAACATAAAGGGACTATAAATGGTTCACTCTATGCATATAAATTGTTCCTTGAAACCAAAATGGGAAAGTATGAAAACCATTTGTTAAACGCTACGGTAGATTTCATGAGTCTTTCAAAAAAATACACGGGCTCATGTATATTTGAGCAAAATAAACCAAAACGAATCATTGAATGGGTCTATTAAATAAAACATTCAAAGCGTCTACTCTTGTAGAAGTCATTGTAGCTATGATCATCGTGATGCTTTCTTTCGGCATTGCCATTATGATGATCCAGGGGACATTTGCTTCTCATAAAACCCGGTTAAGAATGGAAGCATTATTCAACACGGACATGCTGATGCAGCAAACACGAATGAATCACCGGTATATTGACGAAACATTCGAGTTCAAGCAGTATACCATTCAAAAATCTGTTTCGGAGTATAATAAAGAACCCGGTATGCTGGTGATAACATTTACTGTAGCAGGGATAAAAAAGCACGAGTGGTTTGATAAGCGGATGATTATTGAGGCCCCCATGAAAAATGCACCTGAAAAAAAGTGGGGATGGTAGTAAGGGCCTGTTTAGCAACCAACCATAAGAATTAACATGGCAGGAACAAAAACATAAAGCATTGAAAAGGAAAGAAAAAATCAAGACAATACAGACCAGTGAAACCCGCTCAAACGCACTCGGGATTCACGGGGTAAGATCATCCGTTCAATTGAACGCCTATACTATTGTTGAGGTCTTAATGGTATTGGTGATCAGTGGAATCGTGATCGCCACTGCTGTAAGTGCTTTCATGAGTATACAAAATCTGTTTACAGTCACACTACGTCAAAATCAATCCAATGATAACCTGGGTATGTTATACCAGGTAATGAACATGGATATTTCCGAATGTAAAACCCTTACATATTCCTCTGACCGGCTCCACGCCCATAAAAAATTCGAGCCGGATATTTATTATTCAATACATGCCGGGCATATAGTTCGCAAATCTGGTAATAAAATGGATACATTTAATTATTCGATACAGGATGTCCGTTTAAATTACTTAAAAAATGGTGCATATATCATTGATACCATTAAATTTGCTATTTATGACCAACAAAAACCATACACCTGGAAATTCACAAAACACTATGGAACAGCAACATATTTTAATATATACAAAGAACAATGAAGATGAAGCTAAACATACACACAAGCTGCACATGGCATTACAACACCGAAAGGATTAACGCTAAAAACTTTATCTTTTTTATTATATTTCGCATATTTAACCAGAATCGTCCATAAAGTCAAGTTTTTTTAAAACACATTATCATGCCAATTGAATTACAAAAGGTTCAAAACCTTAAAAAAGAACAAAATAAAAAAGCAGGGGAAAATTCCCTGATCCGTAGAATTGAACAAGCTCTGACAGCAGACATTCAGTTGTTTGGCAGTAGCATAAAAGATAAAAATAAGGAACGATTCTTTTCTGAGTTGAGTGTTTTATTGAGTTCGGGCATAGACATCAAAACATCGTTGGAAATTATTGTAGATGAGCAAACAAAAAAACAAGATAAAGAATTATTTAAAACCTTATATCAACGGGTAATTGACGGGCAAAGCCTGAGTGAATCGCTTGAAGAGACCAGAAAATTCACAACGTATGATTATTATACCCTGCGCATTGGAGAAGAAACAGGCCGTGTAAGCCATGTGTTGAATGACCTTACAATATATTATGAAAAAAAAATAGCACAACGCAGGCAACTTACCAATGCTTTTTCATATCCTATTTTAGTTTTGATCACAGCTTTTGCTGCTGTTTTTTTTATGATGAATTACATGGTGCCCATGTTTAAAGACATTTTCATGCGTACCAATGCCGAACTTCCCGGGTTAACGAAGTTTATCATCAAAGCATCGAGTGCATTCAGTAACAACATTGGAATTTTTTTCAGCATTTTAGTTGTTATCAGCATTGTAATTTATTCAATCCGAAACAAAGATTATTACAGGGATTTTATCACGAAACTTATACTAAAGCTCCCATTAATAGGCCGGATGATCAGGATGTCGTATTTGTCAAGGTTTTTCCAATCCGCTAGCTTACTTATCAGTTCGAGCATTCCCATGCTTCGAACCATTCAATTGTGCCGGAAAATGATCCGGTTTTACCCATTTGAAAAAGCCATGGACACAATAGAACATGATATTATGCATGGAAAGCCACTTCATCAAAGCATGCAAAAATTTTCAATCTTTGATACACGTACCACCTCATTAATCAAGGTTGGAGAAGAAGTAAACCAGTTGCATGTTATGTTTGAAAGACTGCACAAACAATACACAAAAGAACTTGAACACCAGACCAGTATGCTGGGAAATGTGCTTGAACCATTATTGATTATTTTTGTCGGGGTGCTGGTAGCAGTCATCTTAGTTGCCATGTACCTTCCAATGTTCCAGATGGGAACGGCTATTTATTAATAAAACTCGTTTACTTTATCAATAAATAATAGCTATGAAAAAACAAAAGCTCAATAAAGAAATAGGCCTGTTTGGTGTATTTGCTATCAGTACCGGTGCCATGTTTAGCAGTGGATTTTTCCTTTTGCCGGGGATCGCTTTCATGTACACCGGTCCGTCGGTGTTTTTGGCCTATCTGTTATCAGCCATATTGATCATCCCTGCCATGTTTTGTATGGCCGAAATATCTACAGCTATTCCCAAAGCGGGTGGGGCTTATTTTATCATAGACAGGGCATACGGCCCATTATTTGGAACCATTGGAGGGTTGGGTACCTATTTTGCACTGGTGTTAAAATCTGCCTTTGCACTGGTTGGAATGGGGGCATATACTTCTTTAATTCTTGATATCCCTGTAGATCATATTGCCATTGCATTGACCATTGTTTTTGCCGTAGTTAACATTATCGGGGCCAAAAAAAGTTCTGGCTTTCAGAATATTTTTGTCATTGTTTTAATCTTTATACTGGGGCTTTTAATCATTGATGGATTTATTCATTTATTCAGCGACAATAATTTAAAATTTATCATTCAGAATAATTTCAGGCCATTCTTTAAAGATGGGGTGGGCAGCCTTTTTGCAACCATAGGCTTTGTGTTTGTATCGTATGCCGGGCTCACGAAAGTAGCGAGCATTGCTGAAGAAATAAAAAATCCGGAACGCAATATTCCACTTGGTATGATTACTTCACTGGTAGTAACAAGCTTGATTTATGCCCTGGGAACATTTTTGATGGTTAGTTTCATCGATCCAAATAGTTTTTTGAATGATCTTACTCCTGTTGCGACACTAACTTCCCATACGTTAAAATGGATGCCTTCTAAAATTGCCCTCGTCATAGTGGTCATAAGCGCGGTGGCAGCGTTTGCTTCTACCGGGAATGCCGGGATCATGTCATCCTCGAGATATCCATTGGCTATGTCGAGAGATAAATTGCTGCCACCTATATTTTCCAGGCAAAATAAGAAAACACATATGCCTGTGTTTTCTATTGTTATTACCTCGTTAATCATTGTATTCATTATCGTTTTTGTAAGTGCAGAAGGAATTGCAAAAATGGCAAGTACATTTCAGTTGTTAATCTTTTTCTTTATCAATTTTGCCGTAATTATTTTCCGAAACAGCAAAATAGATACGTATGATCCGGGGTACTACTCCCCCCTATATCCATACATGCAGATATTCGGGATGATATCTTCCTTTGCCCTTATTATTTATCTTGGTTGGGGGCCATTATTATTCTCCGTTGGATTAATCCTTTTGGGCATAATATGGTTTAATTATTATGCAAAAGGCAAAATAAAAAGACAAGGTGCCATTTATCACTGGTTTGAACTTTTGGGCAGAAAAAAATATGAAAAGATTGCAAATGAATTCCTTCATATCATCAAGGAAAAAGGCCTCCGTGAAAAAGATCAATTTGATCAATTGATTACCAATGCAGAGATATCGTTCATAAATAAGTCCTCTTTATTAAATTTTAAAAACAAACCTTACTCAAAGTTATTACAAAATATAGCAGAAAAGATTTCCGAAAACTATTCCATTAATAAAGATGAACTTGTCAATCAGTTTTTATCAATCAAAAGTATAGATACAGAATTTATTATTCCTTATGTTTCCATTCACTTTGCCAGTTGTGATAAAGTTTCATCCCCTTTTGCTCATATAATCATCTCTCCCAAAGGGATCAGAAAAAAAATCACGAAAAAAAATGTTACCTCCGAAGATACTATTCATGTTTTCTTTTTTATTGTAGCGCCTTCAGATGATAATAAGCTGTTATTGAGGATACTGTCTCGCTTATTGGACATTACAGACCGGGAAAATTTCCATCAGGCCATCACGTCGAAACAAACAGCAAGAGAAGTCAAAGAGTTTCTTTTGTACCATGAAAGATATATCAGCTTTAGGCTTAAGCCAACGAACAAAGTCTGCCAGCATTTCATCGGGAAGAAGATAAAAGACATTGACCTGCCTAAAGGACTATTGATCGCTATCATAGAACGGGGCGGTGAATCCATTACCCCGGGAGGAGATTCTGTGCTCAAAGAAAAAGATATTTTAACGATTCTCGGACATCCTGACAAGCTGAAAGAATTTAAAAAACAATATTTTGATGTTGAATAAGAAGAAGAGCTGAAATCAGTGTTGAGGATAACAATCAAACCTGATTCAGCATATCAATTAACATCACTTATAAGGTAACCGCCTAATTCACTATGAAAAATAGCCCCATAGTGATATAACAATAATACCAATTAATATCGAGAACACAATATTCATGTATACCCATTTGTTTTTAGAGCTTTTGGAAATGCTTTTACCGGAGATCACCAAATCATTTACCACTTCTTTTTCATGTTTAGTCAATAACGAAATGGATGTTGTTGCTGCTATGACAGCACCTTTTCTAACCGACCCTGACAGGTCTGGCAGGCATTAAAAACCTGACAGCGCCGGCAGGCCTGTCAGCGTTGGGGGGAGTAGATTACCTAATGACCCACAGATGCTATTATCATCGATATAGGCACTATATTTTATTTTTTTTATTATCTTCGGATTTTTATCTTTATATGATAAAATTTATTAACACATATGACAAAAGCGTCCAATATATAGGAAAATATCTTATTACTCCTAAATTCGATTTTTAAAACTTCTAAAATATAAATACATGAACCAAGCCATGATAAATTCTTTGACACACGTGGGGATGATTATTTAATAACCTCATAGTAATTTGAATTTCAAAAACACGCACATAATTATAAAAGGTTCTTCTACACCGAACTGCCGGATAAAGCAAAAAACCAGATAAACCCAGTTAACTCAATTAACCCAATTAACTTAATTAACTCAATTAACTTAGAAACTTAAAAACTTAAACATATGAAACATTTCATCATTGCATTCGCTTTCATTCAGGTATTCCAATGTATAAATGCAAGCGTTCCGGCGCCAGACACGGCAGGTGTAAAAAAACTGAGTACAGGCCAATTCTCGTTCGTTGAGGGGCCGGCCTGGGACGGCAATCGGTATGTCTATTTCACCGATATCCCGAATAATAAAATTCATAAATATTCTGTTGAAGGAGGGTTCGAACTGTTTTTGGATAATACATCCGGAGCCAATGGCCTATGGTATAGCGGTGATTCTATCATTGCCTGCCAGGGAGGTGCCGGAAGAGTTGTGGCGTTGGACACCCATGGCACCATTACCAGTGTTTTGGCCAGCGATTACCAGGGAACATCATTCAACAGTCCCAATGACCTGGTGATAGATCAACACGGGGGTGTTTATTTTACAGACCCGGTGTTTGGAGGGACAACCAACATGGTCGAATCCGTCTATTACATTGCTAATGACGGAACCGTCACCCGCCTGATTGATGAACTGGTTAAACCCAACGGGGTGATCATCTCAAAAGATGGCCAGACATTATGGGTCGTGGACACGTATGATCAATATGTTTTTTCATGGCACATAGATGCCCCAGGGACGATCAGTCAAAAAGATACTTTTGCCCTATTGCAATTGGCTTCGGGAAATACAGACAACCATTCAGGTGCTGATGGCCTGGCTGTAGATAAACTCGGGAACCTCTATGTAACCACCGAAATTGGCGTACAAGTGTTTGACACAACGGGTGATACCCTGTTTACAATCCAGGTACCCGAAAAACCAACAAACTGTACCTTTGGAGGCGACAGCCTGGATATTCTTTACATAACCGCAAAGAAAAACCTGTATAGCATTGAGATCAACTTTCCGGAAGAAACACCCGTTCAGGGCTATGTTCCCGAATCAAAAAAGAATGATATAAGCCTGAATTATGAAAAAACAGGAGTCCGGTTGAATAAGCTTCCTGAAAATACCAAAATTGATATTTATGATATGACGGGCAAACGTGTTTCTTCGAACAAGGCAAAATCCTCAACCCATTTCATTCAAAAAAGAGGGAAGCCTTCAGGCCTGTATATTGTAAAAATTATATCAACAGGTCAACAGCAAATAGTTAAAATAGTATTGTAATTTTTTTTGGAAGTAATAATAGTAAAAAAAGAATTCAAAATTAAGTGTCTTGAAAAAGGTCAAAGAGTATTAAAAATTTGAATTTTAGTTTTGGTGAGCAATTATTACCTTTGCCCGAAGAAGTCAGCAAATGAATTGAAATCATTAGGCATAAAAACGGATAACCAATTAAATTATTCTGAATTCTGGATACTCAGAATCAAATTCCACTAAAATGGTAGAAGACCCCAATATTAAATACAACAAAATAAAATGCGTTACCTCTTAAATGTTTTATTCCTGCTTTTATTCATAGTAACACTTACCAATGCGCAAGGCCGCGGTTCATACTGCAATGAGATTAAAACCCTCACTGAAGTCCTGGACAGCATGCATTATCAACCAGTGCGAATAGACGAAAAATTAAGCAAAAACATCCTTCGTCGCTTCATTGGTTCACTTGATCCGTATGGATTATTATTTACCCGGCATCACATTGCAGCATTATCAAAACCCTATCATCAAAAAGAACAGCTGTTTCATGAAAAAGCCTGTCAATTATTAGACAATATCATTCCGCTATACAAAAAAAGGCTATTACTGGCTGATTCGCTTATTCAAACAATTGCCTTACGGCCATTTGATATATATTCCGGGCACCCCATTTTGTTTGCATCCCGCGATACGTTTTCATTTCCGGCAAACGATGCAGCCTTACGGGAGCGATGGGAACGCTGGCTTGCATATAGTTACCTTTCGCATTTGTACTCGGGTTATCTCGAACACGATACCACCGGGCAGTTTACAAAAGACAGCATCAGAAAGTATGAACCGGGTATCAGAGAAGAGGTAAAGACGAAAAAACAATGTAAGCTTCACCATTTTATAAATCATCCGATGGGATTTGACAATTTTGTTTTTTCCATGATGATGAATACAATCACACATTTTTATGATCCTCATACAATGTATTTTTCTGCCGATGAAAAACGATTATTTGAACAGGGCATCTCTAAAGAAGATTATTCATTTGGCATTAAATTAAAGCAGGACAAAGACGGGAATATTCAAATTTCGAAGCTCGTACCGGGCGGGCCGGCATGGAAATCCGGTGAATTAAACAAAGGGGATCTTTTAGTAAAAATTCAATATGAAGGCGAAAAAGCTACCGACCTGTCCTGTTCCAATATCTATGATGTGAAAGAATTATTCCGCTCACAGGTAGGCAAAACAATGAAGCTGACAGTCAGAAAAGTTAATGGAATAATAAAGACTGTATCATTGATCAAAGAAAAATTATTGCTGGATGATAATATGATCACCAGTTTTATCCTGGAAGGAAAACAAAAGATTGGTTACATTTCTTTACCGGGTTTTTATACCCAGGTAGAACAGGAAAACATGCCCGGATGCTCCAATGACATGGCAAAAGAAATCCTGAAGCTCAAACGTGAACACGTTGACGGGTTAATCCTTGATGTGCGGAATAACTCGGGAGGGTCTATGATAGAAGCCATTCAACTCACGGGCATCTTTATTGACCAGGGCCCGGTATGCATTTCCAGGTTAGAAAATGGTGAAGTGAAAGTCCAAAAAGATATGAACCGGGGCAGTATTTATGACAAACCCTTGCTGGTATTGGTCAACCGCCTGAGTGCTTCGGCATCTGAGCTTCTGGCCGCTACCTTACAGGATTATAACCGTGCGGTGATCGTGGGAACCACCACCTATGGAAAAGGCACAGCTCAAATCGTGTTGCCGTTAGTTCCATCCATTACTGATTATACCACGTTGTATGATGAACCGGATGCCGATGGATATATTAAACTAACGATTAGTAAATTTTACCGTGTCACCGGGAAAAGCCATCAAAAACAAGGGGTGGTGCCGGATGTAAGCCTTCCTGACAACATGAGCTATGTCCGCCATCATGAATCAAATTACCCCACCGCACTGGCAGCTGATACGATCAATAAAGAAACCTGGTATAAACCGCTCCCGGCATTGCCTGTTCAGCAACTGGCAGAAAAAAGCACGGGAAGAGTACAACAAGATACCCATTTTATTCAGATCAAACGGATTTGTGATACTATATCAAACATGACAGACAACAAACGTATCATTACTCCACAGATGGATTCATTCATAGCGAATACACACCGAAAAAAACATTTATTAAGATCGTTGGAACATTATAATACCCGTGAAAGCCGGGCGTATACTGTTCAAAATAGCGCGTTTGACCAACCGCTCATTCGTATGAACCCATACAGGAAAGAAATGTATAAGAAATTGAGAAAAAACATTAAAAAAGATATCTATATTGAAGAGGCATATTTTATATTACAAGATTTGATAAAAGCCGGGGAGGGTAAAGAGTAAATCTTACTGAATACATCTAAATATAACAAGGTGTTTTATGGGGGATTAAGTGCAAAACATCATATGGGAACGACAAGAAATGAACTGATAACTACTGAAAAAACATGTAACAAAACACCTTCTATTCCTTATTTCCCTTTATACCTCTATACCTCTTCATACTTCGGCTTCGTAAAATAATTATACCCCCGTGTGTCAAAAAATCATCATGTCCGGGTCTTTATTTTTAAAAATATTGTATATTCGTATTGTAAACAAAATAATTATAGAAATACAAATTCAATTTAATAATTATTATGCTTTTAACAAAACGATTTTTTCCGGTATATTCACTCTTTTTCGCATTGCTTTTCATATCCCCTGTAAAAGCAGAAGAATTCAACAGTGCTCATGAATACATGAGCTATATGACCGAACAATATGAAGAATTGGTAAAAGAAAGCTGGCAATATGTTAAATCCATTGGCCGGGGCAAAAGTGACAGGAGGATAGCAAAAAAACGCAACGACCTGATGAAAGAGTTGAAATATGCACGAAAAGTCATTAAAAAAATGCCTCCGTATGAAGGAAATACGGCTTTCAGAGATTCGGTGACGGAATATCTGAAAATAAATCGAATTGTCTTAAGCAGGGATTATGATAAAATATTGGATATGAAAAAAATTGCAGAACAATCATATGATCTCATGGAAGCGTATATGACAGCACGAAAAAAAGCCAATAAAAAACTGGAACAAGCCACAGATATAGTGGCAGAAGCCCAGAAAGAATTTGCTGCACAACACAACATAAATATCGTTAAAGATAATAGCAGACTATCCAGAAAGCTCAAGATATCATCCAAAGTATTCGACTACCATGATAAGGTTTATTTGGTCTTTTTTAAAAATTATAAACAGGAGATGTACATGTTAAAAGCTTTGCAAAAAGAAGACATCAACAGCCTTGAACAAAACAGGAACACCCTTGTGAAATTTGCAGAAGAAGGTTTGGAAAAACTTAAAGAAACAGGGTCTCACGAGTCGGATATGTCATTGAATTATGCTACACGGGACATATTACGATTTTATAAAGAAGAAGCTGACGCAAGAATGCCTTCCCTGATAGATTACCTGATGAAAAAAGAACAATTTGATAAACTGAAGCAAGCATTCGACAACAAGAAAAAATCCGATCGTACACAAGAAGACATAGATCAATATAACAAAGCAATAAATGATATCAATGCTGCAGCAAAGAAATACAACACCATGAACGAGTACTTAACCGAACAACGAAACGAATACATCGACAACTGGAATAAAACCAGTGAGAAATTTTTAAAAAAGCACACCCCGTAGAGAGGAGGGGTGAAGAGTTAGGGGAAATAGGGTACATAGGGGAATAAAGTATATTGGAGATGTCTCCATGCCTAAATCCCAATCGCCATGAGTTTATGTTTTTGACATTCATATTGCTATGAGGTTATCAATAATCATCCCCGTGTGTGTCAAAGAATTTGTCATGGCTCGGTTCATCTGATTATATTTTGATTTTTAATGGTCAGATGGAGCTCGTCATGAGGTTATGCTTTTGACATTCAGTTTACTATGAGATATATTAGTAATCATCCGTTTGTGTGTAGTATTTTAGTTATGGCTCGGTTCATTTTATTTGTTTAATATGGCTAAAGAATACATGTCGCACAAAGACGAATCCCGACTTTTACTAAAGCAAATATATAAAACAAAATTTCGTGATTCAAATCTTACTTTAAACTATAATTGGTATTATCATAAATCCGAATAGGTTGTTCTGAAATTAGCCAGCTAAATAATTATAATTAAAAAATAAAAAAAATTTTGATAATAAAAAAAACGTATTAATTTTACATCATCAAAAATTTGATATTTATGATATTTTTATTAATAGTGAAAAAAATATTAGATGTTATGGTATTTAAACCTGTTGCAATGGCAGGGGCAGTAAATCAATATACCGTTAGCGATGAATGGAAGTTGAAGCCAAAAAATGTTTTGTACAGAACACATTATATACATAAACAATTATTAAATCAATTTAGTCATATTCAATTCATTTCTTTATTTATCCTGGTGAATTTTGTTGGAAGTGGTTTATTTCATGAGATGCATCCATTTTTTTTGAACAAGTCATTTTCAATGGTTTATCGGATAGATAGCAGAGTGTATAATTGAAGGGCACCTCTAAAAATAGCAGAATAATAAAATTAACATACATTATATTATAAATAGTTCATATTAGAAATCATGAAAACAAACCACATTATTGCAATGACATTGGCATTTTTTATTTTCACTTCAGCAGTGTATTGTCAGGATATTAAAGCCAAAGACTTTAAAGTGCATAACATCAACATTGACAACCCCAATCAATACCAAATCAGCTTTTTAATTAATGATGCCACCCTGGCCGACAGCGTACACCTGATGTTTGGGACAGGCAAAGGCCAAAATGATTTGTTCCATGCGCAATACCCCTTTTCATGCTCCAATGGCAATTGCTATATAACCGTTAACGGGCAGCAACACCAGGTAACCAGGTATAAAGCAGCATTTCAACTCACGCTTTCTGATGATGTGAAGAACAATGCCACCTATGCTACCTTATACATATACCAGGCAGGCGAAAAAACACATACATTATACTACAGGTTAAAATAACATCTAAACAACATTGTCGTGAAAAAATTGACAGGATATTTTATAAAACATCGCATTTTATTTGCATTATATACATTTTTTGCATTTATCAATATACAAAATACTGTATCACAGTCGTTGGTCGTGGATGGCATTGACCTTATGGAGGGGTTTACATTTGGGGCAGCAGCAGAAGACATCAATACAGCCGGGTATAATGTGTGGACCGTCACCAATACAGATGATCAGGTCTTTGATGTAGTTCCCGGGTCACTTCGTTGGGCCATAGAACAAATCAATAAAGACGAATACAAAGCGCAGGACAATTATATTCATTTTGATATTCCGGGTTCAGGGCCTCATGTCATTACACTTTTCCAGGACTTGCCCGTAATAAATGGGAATGTTATTATTGATGGGGGAGTTGTGCCTGGAAATGAGCCTAGTATTGTGATTGATGGAGATGGAGTATGTGAATATGATTTTTATATAAATAATCATAATACGAATTCCTCCTTTCAGATACAGGGATTCCTGATAAAAAACTTTTTGAGAAAGAATTTCTTTGCAGTAAATTGCAATTCACTTAAAATCTACTCAAATATTATATACAATGAACAAAGCATTGATAAACATAGTTATGTAAGGGTCTTTAATCCATTTTCCTGCATATTAAAAGGGAATATTATTGGAACAAATCTTTCGCTCGACACTAATTACAACCACACTCTTTGGTATGGTTTTAATGTTGATGATATTTTTCATCCTTTTAAAGACATTAATTATGTCATAGGAGGGGATGATATAGACGACCGAAATGTTTTTGCAAATACCAAATTAGGTGCTATAGTAGGACATTTCTATAAAGGGATTTCCATTAACAATAATCTCTTTTATAACATACGCGAGACAGAAAATAATTATGGAAGTTTATTCCTTGATGATTCATATCCAGTTTCCATATCAAAAAACCTATTTTACCAATGCACAAATGCAATAGATATACGATCATCAAATCCAGATGCCCATATACCATTAATAGAAACCATCGAGTTTTCTGAGGACGATTTAATTATTAAGGGAACTACAAAAAACAACCGTTCCGGTGAAACCATCGAAGTCTTCCTCGGAACCTCCGAAAACGATCAGGATGCCATCAAGTACCTTGGCAACGCAGTGTCTGATGCCAATGGAGAATGGGAGCTCTCGGGTAATTCTTCAGACTGGGCAGACCCATCATTCACTCTACGGGAAGGCGATATTATCCTGGCCACTTCAACGTATGATGGACAAACCTCTGAGTTTTCAGATACAGCAATGATTCCCTGTATGCAAGCCAACCTGGTAATCACGGATCCGGCTACAGCATGCGAAACAGACCTGACACTTCCGGCCATTATTAAAGGCAGCACCGGCGGCAATGATCTGCTGATCCCTCACAGCGGGCTTGTCACAGAAGACCCCTCAAACAGCACAGACCATTTCACAGACATGGATTGGTGGGGTAGTGAAGACGGTACTCCTGCCATAAATGATAACGATGAAACAACAAGTTGGAGAGCAAGGCCCCGTAACAGCAAAACAAATTATTTCATCATTGACATGCAAGCCATACACGACATCAGCAAAATTGAAGTTATATGCGGTGATGAAACATTTTCAGACGGAGTATGCGAAGTTTATATAGCTGATTGGAGAGATAATTCAGGGGATTACAAAATACAAGATTTATCATGGACAAAAGTTACCGAATTCAGGTCGGCGAATCCAAACACCACACAAACCATTCATTTTAATGGTGAAATTGCACGATTCATAAAGTTTCAACTTACAACTAACATAGATAAAGATTATTGGAAAATCAATGAAGTCAACATATATAAACATCAATTCTCATATTACCAGGATGCAGACGCTGCCATCCCGCTCACAGAACCTGAACACATTACCACTTCAGGCACCTACTATATAAAAATGGGGGACGGGGCATGTACTGATATTAAGCCCGTGCAGGTAATCATTGATCCCATGCTATGCACCGGATGTCCATGTAATATCAATATTAATAACCCTGAACCTGCCTGCTTTGTTGACCTCACGAGCGCTTCCATCACAGCCGGCACCAAAGGGGGAAGCAATGGGATCATTGACAATCAGGGATTTGTTACTGAAAACCATACCAACTCTGAAAATATATATACAGACATGACATGGTGGGACGAAGAAGGACACCCGGAAGCCATGACAGACAATGATCTGGAAACATATTGGCATGCCCGGCCCCGGGCCAACCAGGCTAATTATTTCATCATCAACATGCAGGAAGTGCATGAGATCAGCCGGATAGAGATTTTTTCAGGCGATCATGTTTTCAACGAAGGCGTGTGTGAAATATATACAGCTTATTGGGATAGTCCACCTTATACCATTAAAACCCTTGAATGGAAGAAAAAAGGACAGTTCGGGCCTGTCTCCAAAAATGCAACCAAAACAATAGATTTCAGAGGCGATTCTGCACAATTCATCAAATTCCGCCTCACAACAAGCATTGACAAAGATTATTGGGACATCCGCCAGGTAAACATATTCCGACATGCTTTCACTGTATGGGAAGATGCTGCTGCTACTACGCCACTTGCTACTCCGGAAAATGTCACTACCTCGGGGACCTACTATATTAAATCCGGTGACGGATCATGTGCAGACATCCAGCCTGTAGATGTCACCATTGACCCTGATTTGTGCAACCCCTCATGCAATCTGGTTGTAAAAGACCCTGACCCGGCAGATGATTATGTTGACCTGACAGATCCGGCTCTCCGTGAAGGAACATCGGGAAATGGATACGGCATGACGGACAATAGTAGTTATACATGCCCAAATAACATGAGTGATCTTGATTGGTGGGATGATGCAGATGGCCTGCAAGCAATGCTCGACAATGATCCCAATACATATTTTCATGCACAGGCTCGCTCATCCAATACCAATTACTTTACCATTGACATGCAAGCTGAATACTCAGTGGGTGAAATTGACATTACCTCCGGGTGGAATGTTTTTGATGAAGGCACATGCAGTGTATACCTCTCAAAAGATAATACCAACTGGACTAAAGCAGCTGAATTCGGACCTATACAAATTAATGCCACACAAAACATTAAAATACACGGGATAGAAGCCCGCTACATTAAATTCGAGCTAAACACTTCTATAGACAAGGATTATTGGGACATTACCGGCATAAATATCTATCAACACGAGTATTCATACTGGAAAGATGAAGCACTGACAGAACCCCTGGAGCAGCCCGCCAATGTAACTCAATCCGGAACATACTATGTGAAGCTAAAAGCAGGCACATGCGAAGACTCAGATTTTGTTGAAGTTAAATTGAATAATTGCAATCAATTTATTCCTCCCACTATTGTTTCAGATAAACCGACCCTGCATTACATCCCGTGCCAGGATGGTTATACCAATGACCCGGCCACGTTATCCCTAACCGAAGCCTATGACCAGTATGCCTGGTATAAAGACACCTCGAATTTAGATAGCGGACTTATAGCATATTACCCCTTTAATGCCAACGCGGTTGATGAAACAGGAAACGGACATGATGGTACAGTCAATGGATCCGTTTTAACAACAGACCGGTTTGGCAACCCGAATAGTGCATATGATTTTGACGGGGTAGATGATTATATTGAATTGAATGATAATAAAATCATCATTACTCAAATGCCTTTTAGCATCAGTATTTGGGCTAAGATTGAAGAATATACAGATGCAAATTATATTTTTTGTCAGCGTGATAAAGAAACAAGCCATGGTAGCTCATTTATTGGTTTATTAACTGATAATACATATTCAAATACATCACGTTTTGGCTTACGAAATTCTGGCAGTGAACAACTTGTGAAATTTGAAGGGCCGGTTTGTGAAAAAGAGGAATGGCATCTTTATACGGCAACTGTAGATGAAAGTGGAAATGTGAAATTCTATATTGATAATCAAATAGAGACGACAGGCATTTATAATTATGAAAATTCATTTTTTGATAATATAGATATGGTTGCTATAGGAGCTGCGATCAGGGATGGTTTAGCAAATTATTATTTTAATGGAATGATTGATGATGTACGAATATACAACCGTGCTTTAATTGAAAATGAAATTCAATCACTCTACACCCAAAACGGATGGCATGGCCCGAATGTTAACCTTAAGGACGGTCTTGCTGCTTATTACCCGTTCAATGGCAATGCCAATGATGAGAGCGGGAATGGGAATGATGGTGCTGTGGATGGAGCTATTCTGACGACAGACCGGTTTGGCAATACAAATAAAGCTTACCATTTTGATGGGGATGATGATTTTATTCAGGTCCCTGCTCACAGTTCAATCAACAATATATGGGATGATGGAGGAACAATAGCTTTTTGGTTATACCTTGATAGTAAAGAAGATTGGGACAGGTACTTTGCTAAAGATCAATCAAATGGTATGAGTGGAGGCTTTTGGAGCATCCATTTGCATGATGTAGGGAATTACCTCCAACTGGAAGACCATTTTTCAAATTATAAAGGAGAATGGTACACCAATCAATTTTCTCCGGATTTAGGAGAATGGATACATTTAGCAGTAGTTTATGATGCAAGCTCGACTACAAATGATGTGCTATTTTATGTTAACGGTCAGCTCGAAAATACGATTGAACGACGGACACCCTCAGGCACAAGGCCTGATGATAGTTTAAAAGACCTGTTCATTGGTGGAGACAACGGACAAGGTGTAGAACACTTTTTTAATGGTAAAATGGATGATATATGGATATACAACAGGATACTCAATGCTGATGAAATACAGGCATTGTATGGCCAGGCAAGCACCAATCCCAAAGACATCATATCCAATGACCCTTCGCTTCAGGTATCTGAACCAGGCACGTATTATGTAGATGTAATAGATGCCAATGGATGTACCGGAATATCAGAAATCATCATCACCGAACAAAAAGAACCCGGGTATGAAGATATATATGCCGTGACCAATACAAATAATATAGGCAAAGGCTCATTAAGAAATGCAATAATTGACATTAACACCAGTGAAAATGGTGGTGAGATCATTTTCTGTATCCCGGGTGAAGCACCTCATACAATAAACCTTACATCTGAATTGCCTCCGGTTACAAAACCAATACAAATGGACGGCAACACCCAGCCCCGAAACGGTTACCAGGGCAATGATTATTTGATTAACATCTCTTCTTCAGGATTTTCCGGTGAACTACTTCAAATCAATTGTGACAGTGGTACCACCCTGCAAAATATTGTTTTTGAATCAGAAGGCGAGGGCATTGCCTTGTCTTCCGGCTATGCACAAATACATCATTGCCATATTCATGGACAAACCCCTCTTTTGATACACGGTTATTTTAACCAGGTGTTTGATAATGTTTTGTATGTAAATGATAATGTGCAAAACAGTAAAGCCATTATTATATCAGGATCAAATAATACCATTGGAGGCCATGATAATACCAATAAAATCAGAAATTATAATGCCACGGCAAATGGCATTATTGTGCAGCCGGCAGGACAACAGAACCATCTCTCTGAAAATGAGTTTTTAATGCACATTGAATGTCCGACAGATAGTGTCCATAGGCTTATGGGCAATGCAAACAATAATATGGAACCGCCTGAAATTACATATATTAATTTTTATAATGGCAATATTGAAATAGAAGGAACTTCTGTATATAATTCTGATGTGATTGAAATATATGCAGTAGAAGAAACCGTGGCAGGAAATATTCAATATAAGTATGTGGCTTCTGTGACAAGCCTTAATAATACCTGGCACACTACCATTCATGACTTTGATTATTCAGGCCAGCTTTTTAGCGCCACTTCTACATTAAACAATAACACTTCTGAATTCAGTACAGTAAAAGAAGCGTCTTCAGAAATTATCAGCGGGCCCAATCAACTCTGCCTCGGCGAAAGTGCAGCATTTTCCACAACACTCAATCCTGCGGATATTGATAATTATACCTGGGACATGGGAGACGGTACAACGTATTCAGAGCCTGGTATTACGCATACATATGCTGACTCCGGGGTATATACTGTTACGCTTACTGTTGAGTTTAATTCCGGAGAAACAGAAGAGTTTAAAAAAGATATTACTGTGCTGTTGACCCCGGATTTGTATGTGAATATTACCACTAATGCCCCGGAAGAACAAACAATAACCCTGAATGCTACCCAGGATACTTATGTTTCACAAAGAAACGCGGGGACTAATTACGGGTCAGATGAAAATCTGTTTGTTGAAAACAGAGAGGTTCCAGTATGGGGATTTTTCTTTAATGAACAGAAAAGGGCACTGATAAAATTTGAAGATTTATCATTTACGCTCCCCTCAAACATTGAGATTCTCAACGCCACGATGACATTAAGCGGAAACGGCCATAGGTCCGGGAATAATGGCATTATTGCCCGGGTAATTAATAGCTGGGATGAAAGCAATACGGATTGGAATAACCAGCCTGAATATACATTGACAAATAAAAAAGTCTTGTCCCCGCCTAATTCAATGGATCAGGATTACACCATTGACATCACTGATTTTGCAGAAAAATGGTATGATAATGTTGAGACGAACCATGGAGTAATCATTTACTTCCCGGAATCGGTAAGATATGAACAACGTTTTCGGTTTTATTCCCGTGAAACAGATGATGAAGCCAATAAACCCAGACTTGAAATCACCTACAGGTTTAATACGCCCACAGTATGCGAAGGCGAGCAGGTATCTGTGAATGTTTCCGGGGCCGATGCATATTCATGGCAGCCCAATGATTATTTAAGCTGTACCGACTGCCATAACCCTGTTATTATTCCTTATGATACCTCTGGTTATCAGGTGGTAGGGCTAAATGCCAATGGATGCACAGACACGGCAGAATTTACCATCAACACGCTTCCTGCTCCTGTTGCAGATGCAGGTCCCGATTTGGGAATATGCCCGGGAACATCTGTTATTCTTAATGCCAATGAAGGCGATGGATTATCTTATGCATGGAGCCCTGCTGATGGATTGAGCTGTAATGATTGCCGCACTCCTACCGCGTCGCCTGATCAAACAACCATGTACACGTTGAATGTTTCTAATGCAGCCGGCTGCTCTGCTACCGACCAGGTGCTTATTACCATGCCAAGCCCCGCCATTTATGATTGCTTTGACCATGCCATGATGCTCGATATGAATGGACAGGATTACTGGTGTTCTAATGCAGCCATATATACCAATGAAGACGCAACCCCCGATCATGCAAAACCTTCATGTATGACTGGCGGGCCGGTTGCAAATAAATGGTTTAAATTCACTGCTACAACCAGGACAATTAAAATCATTTTGTCAACAGGAAACGGAAAAGGCACATTACGAAACCCGTATTTAACACTCTGGAATCAAAATGGGGCTGAACTGGCATGTGAACAATATACAAATCCTGATGATGATTTGTATTTAATATATGATCGTCTCCAGCCCGGACGGACATATTATTTTTCTGTTGACAGCGATAATGAAACACGCGGAACATTCAGCCTATGCCTGAGCAATGGAAGAGACAATGACTTTTTCCAGTTTGCCACGGAAATTGCCAACCCGGACAATTGGTGTGCTGGAAAAGCCAACTGGAAACAGGATTATACTACCGTGGGTGCTACCAGGGATATAAGAGGCTCCAGTTGCATGAGAAGGCCACAGTATAATAAATGGTTTAAATTCAAAGCCATTGGAAACAGAGTAACTGTCAGTGCATCTCCGGAAGGAGACAATCCAATCCAGGCAGCTGTAATTGCGTTATGGGACAACAGGCGCAGAGAGGTAGATTGTCATTCTGCAGGCCCCAATGGCACAGCCAGGTTGAAAGACATACTGGTAACACCCGGGGAATGGTATTATGTATCTGTTGATAACCGGGGAAGGCGAACCAACACAGGAAGGTTTGACTTGTGTATAAACAGTTATTATGATTATGATTATGCAGAAGGCGCTAAAATAATTGATAATGCTCAGGTTTGGTGTTCCGAACTTGAAGCCTACACCACAGTAGAGGCTACGCCCGACAAAGAGGCTGGGTCATGCTGGGACAACGGCCCGAATAACAACAGGTGGTTTAAATTTGTCGCTGTAAGTGAATATGCTGAAATAACACTGAAAACAAACAATGAAACCGGAACCATTTCCCGTGCATATATCGCGTTGTGGGATGATGATTATACAGAAATATCATGCAGCAAACAAAACAATCCCACCCAGGATGAAATTACCATTACAGCCAATAACCTTACGCCCGGGGAGTGGTATTATATTTCAGTTGACAATTACAGTAGATTTTCGCTTCCGTTTTTCCCGCCATCTCGCTTTGCAGGTACATTTTCTCTTTGTGTACAAAGCGATTTTGACGGCGATATATTCTATTCTATAGCAGACGGTGACTGGGATGATAATATCTGGTCTTTTGATAAATATGCAACGGTTGGCAACGGGCAAACCCCGGGAACTGATGACATGGTGATCATTTATGACCATACGGTAACCTTACGGCATGATGCAACCATATCCAAAGCCCTCATATCTGTTGAAAACAGGGATACATGGCTCATCATGCAGGGCGGAAACCTGAATATTGAAAACGGATTGCAAATCATAAAAAATTGTCCTTAAACACCAATATTGATACACTTATGATAAAAATGTTTAACATACACATACATGATTATAAAAGGTTCTTCTGCGACTTAGTTACAAACTACGCCGGGCAGTTGTTGTCCGTAGTGTCCTCGCTACGGACTTTACAAACAGTGTTTTGTATAAATGCCCGAAATTTATAAACAAATGAAAATGAATCAAGCCATAAACAAATATTTGACCTGTATGGGAAAGATTATAAAACACCTGGTTTTCATTAAACCTCATAGCAAACGCCATTGTGGTATTAAAAACAATAAATATTTATGGATGAACAAAATTGCAACATACAGCATGTGTTTATTCATCCTGATGATCGCACAGAATACATTGTATGCACAAGAGAAACAAACCGGGGTGTCCATATCTACCGATAATTATCCCCCTCATCCTTCTGCAATGCTTGATGTGCGTTCTGCAAATAAAGGAATCCTGGTGCCGCGGGTAGATCAATTGCCCGATGCTTCTACAATAAACACGGCTGACGGAGAAGGCCTGCTGTTTTATTTAACCGGGCCGCCGGATAAAAAAGGATTTTATTATTTCAAATACATTGAAGACGAAAACAAATATGGCTGGGTCAGGCTGCGTTATAGCCAGCCACGGTATCCAAAAGGGTCTATAATTATGTATTCAGGCGACCTTACTGATGATAACGGAAATCTGATGTTTTATAATGGTCTTGATGCTCTCGAACAAAGTAATGCAGATGATCATTTTCCCTACCTCGGACAAGGGAAACCAGGCACCATCATGGAAGGCTGGCAGATATGCAATGGGCACAACCGTTCACCGGATATGACAGACCGATTTGTGGTTGGGGTGTCGGATGATCCTGATCAGCATTCGGATTATACAAATTATAAGCAATCAGATGATGCAAAGAATAGTGATGATATAGATAAACCCAAACATACATGGATGATGGATGAAAACAGCATGCCAAAACATAATCATTTTGTTGACCCACAGGATTTTGCAAGTAAAAAATTTAAGCATAGACACAAATTTGTTAATGAAAACCAACATAACCACCATATTAATGCAGGTCTAAAAGATAAAGCTGGTAGTGATTATGTGAAATATAAAGAAAATAAAAGAAGTTCAAGAGAAACTCAATATGTTAATAGTATTCTTGCATCAAAATGGGTTAAAATAGATTCAAGTGATCAGGCTACTTTTTCAATTTCCGGGCGCGTTGATGAATCTGATGAGATGCCTACAAATCAAAATGAACAAGGTGACATTGAAAATCGCCCCCCTTTTTATAAAGTAATTTTTTTAATGAGAACAGACAGGGGATATCCTAATATCGAATATAATGAACAAAATTATTCAAAAAAGAAAAACCCTTTTCCTAAAAAAGACTAAATATGATTAAATTTATTATAAATATGAAGAAATTCTTTTTATTGCTTGTAATAAGTACAATATTTACAGCAATGGGGTATACACAATCTACAAATGGTGTGATTATTTCAAATAACCCGGATTCTATGCCGGCTCCTTCGGCAGTACTCGAAGTTCAATCAGAGGACAAAGGGGTTCTAATCCCCAGGGTCGAACAAGGGGTAAGGGAAGATGAAACCATTATTGAAACCACAGACGGCCTGCTCGTGTTTCAAAAAGACGGGGAAAAAGGGTTTTGGTATTATGACGAGCATTATGGTGATTGGCTCAGAATATGGGAAGAGGGCGATGGTACCAAAGGATTCATCATGCCAAAAGGAGGCATCATCATGTACCATGGATCCGACAGCCTGTTCGATGAAAAGGGTGTGGGGTTAAAAGGAACTGAAATGGAAGGATGGGCTTTGTGTAATGGGAAGAACAACCGTCCTGATTTAAGGGGTAAATTCATTGTAGGAGGAGGAGATTCTGACAGAAAAGATAAAATGGATCAAATCGTACAAGAAAAAATAGATGAATATTCATGTATAAACAATGAGGGCGGGAATTCAAATGATTTGGTTTCATTAAACAAAGAACATCTCCCTTCTCATTTTCACCCTTATAATCTGCAATATAATGCTCAAATTATTCATAATCATGACTTAATTTCAACACAAGAAGGCTTGGATCCTGTTCATACTCATTACATGAAATCAACCAGTTCAGAATGGACCACAGCTAGAAAGCTTCCCTCACGAATGGGGCTTAAAAATTCAGAAAAAAGTGAAAATACATCTGGCGGAAAATCAAAATTAATGAATAGAACATTAAGTTTTTCGGTTGTTGAACCATATTGTACTTATGCAGAGCCTGAAATTGAATTTAATATAAGTGAAGATAATAAAGATAAAATTATTGAGAATAGCGGGGAAGTAAATCTTGAATTGGATATCAGGCCAAAATATTATGTCATTGCTTTTATCATTCGAACAGATAGTAAACCCAATGAAAATTATGATGATATTTATGAAATTGATTATTATAATGAATAATGTCTTATGAAATTTAAAAAAACAAATATTGCATATTTATTAAAAAAAATATTCCCGTGGGGAATACAATATAATACTCTATTGAAATATACGAGGCAGGTAATTAATAAATTAATCCTGATCAATGAAGCAATACATAAAATTGCTGTTGTTTTATTGCTTTTCTTCTTAATGCATACAATTACAATGGCACAAGAATCAGATGGAGCTATATGCATCTCCGAAACAAAGAAAGAACCACAGGAAAATAGTATGCTTGAGGTTGAATCCGACACCAAAGGGATTTTGATTCCTCATATGTCGTTTGAAACCATGCTCAATATAGATCCAAAGCACGATGGATTAACCGTGTATGTGACAGATGAAGACAAGAAAGGCTTTTATTTTTATAAAGAAGATGATGAAGGAGAAGGAAAATGGGTAAAACTCATGAACAGTACCATGGGCAGGCAGGATATCACCTCACCCCCCGGAACAATCATTATGTATGTTGGCCCGGTACAAGGTCTTTTTGAAGGTGATGGAAAAGGAATAAACAAAATGGAAGGATGGCAAATATGCAATGGAGAGAATGATTCACCTGATTTGACAGGAAGATTTATGGTAGGTGCTAAATTCGAAAATCAAAATACCTTTAATTCAAATTTAGAAGAGGCCGGGGGGGAAAACACCATATCAATTGATATATCACAACTTCATCCTCATTTTCACACTTTTAAAACTCAACAAGTCGAGATCGAGAAACATACACATGAAATTCCTTACAGAAAGCATGCTCATTCTTTTTCAGTTATAAAGATATGTAGAGGACCATGTACGAAATCTAAAAAAAGTGGAATTAAATTATACCAGAAAAATTCAGTAGGAACTTATTGGTTTAATGCATTTGAAGTTTTATTTTATCTAAACAATACAACTAAAAAAATAGACTATATAGTGAATGATGAATCATTTAACAATTTAAGTTTAAATAGTACACCGGAAGAAACAATTGATAACCTGAATTTTGATCAGGATGCTACTGAGCCTGAAGGTAGAAATGAAGAATATGATAACCGCCCGTCTTATTCTGTGGTTTTATATTTAATCAAGCTATGACACTAAAAAATATAAACAAAAGTTAATTTTTTTGAAGAATGAAAAATAAAAAATCAATGTATTATAATGGTTTAATAGCGATTAAGAAAATAAAGGTAGTTTTTGTTAAATATAAGCATGTTTTGAGATTTATCTATATATGTTTACTTTTTAATGTATTTAATTATAATATAAATATATATGCAGCGGATTATTCATCTATGTCTTGTGAAGAATTTGATTTTTCATTCGAAATTCAACACTTAATTTGTGAAACAAACACAAATGGAAAAATAAATGTAATATTGCCTGATGGAGTAGAAATATTAAATTATACATGGTCTAATGGAGCAGGTACGTTGAATCAAACAGGACTGGATGAAGGTGAATATCAACTTGATATTACAATTTTAGATAAATTTGGAAGAACCTGCACTAAGTCAAAAATTGCTAATATCAGGAGTTCTATATATGTTATAAAAGTATCTACTGATCCTGTAACTGGTTGTAATTCTAATGATGGGCAAGCACATATAGAAAAAGTATTGAAGTACCCTGAGCTAACGAAACAATTTCAATGTAGTAATGAAGTTTTTAAATCACAGATAGAATTTACTCAACCCAATCCCATTTTCCTTATAGGAGAAAATGATACAGTTATTAATGCTGGAATGGAGGTATTTATTGATACGGGGTTTGTTTATAATGGCAATATACAGATGAATGGAGGTAAATTGTATGTTTTTGGGGGGGTAATGAATAAAAGCATTTCTATTTCAGGTGGGGAAGTCATTATAGCCGAAACAGGAGACCTTGTTACAGATGAATTGAGTCTTGAAGGTTCAGCAATGATTAATAATTTTAATAATATTTCGACTATAAAAGCGACAATTTCTTCAAATTTGACAAACTATAATTCTTTTTCTGCTGATTCATTATTGATTGAACCAAACGGTTTGATAACTAATTATAAAAATCTGTCTCCGGTAAATCTTATTAATAGTGGTACGATTATTAATTATAATTCTTTTATGATAGATGGATTTTTTTTTAATGCTTTAAATTCTTCTTTAATAAATTATTGCCATACAATGGGAGAAAGGAGTATTATAAATTATGGGACGATTGAAAATGAAGGATTTCTTTATGCTTATGATACTTTAACAAATATTGGAAATATAAATATATACAATAATAGTGAATGCCTTATAAATTATTTGGTGAACAGTGGTAATATTACAGCAAGAGGCAATGATTGTTTTTGCTTTAACGCAAAAGAAAATGTTATACTGCAGGATAATTCCGTGATTCATGGAATATATGATGGATGTAATCAGAATGTACAATGTGATTGTTATGATGTAATTGATGTCACAGACAAAGCAGTATGGGTTGAATCCGGAACTAGAACACTCTCGGGATTAAAACCAGGTGAACATGAAGATTTGATTTCTATTGGTGGTTGTATTCAGGAAGAAGAATATTATATAAGTGGAGGACTGGAAGTTGAAATGTATGAAGATCCTGAGATTTGTGCAGGTAATGCGACATTAATTGGAGCTAAAATTACATATGGTGATGGATTAACTTCTTTATTTTTACCTCCTCCTACTATACAATGGTCACCAACAAACAGCCTATATCAATATGATGAAATACCTGCTTTACAAAACAGTATTGAACAAATAGCCATTCCGGATCATACAACTACTTATTCAATTACAGTTTCATATTTGAATTGCACCAAAACCGGCTCTATGACAGTCAACGTTTTGCCACCACCACCAATCAGTATTTCCAATGACACGGCCATCTGCTATGGTGAGCCGGTTACACTATCAAGCGGTTTAACAGGAGATTATAATTTTAAATGGGCCCCGGATACCTGGCTTGATGATGCGACAAGCAGTGATCCTGTAAGTACCCCGGAAGAGAACATTAAATATTACCTGTTGGCAGAAAATGCAACCACGGGATGTTTCGCCATAGATTCCGTTGAGATCACTGTGAATCCGGTTCCAAACGTAGAAGTTACACAAAGCAGTGAAAATATGTGCAAAGGAGAAAGCATCCTGTTCACACCTTCAGGTGCTGAATCCTATACATGGTCGCCTGATACCGACCTTGAATACCTTTCTGACGGCACGGTAAGAGCCACACCGGATGAAACAACAACATACAGCATCACAGGAGAAAATGCATTTGGATGCTCCAATACTGTTGAGGCCAGCGCAGGTGTTTATCCATTACAAGATGTCGCCACTGCCATTAATCCAACCCCATGTATTGGCAATGATATTCAATTATATGTAACAGGAAGCGGCTCGGACTATCACTGGGAACCCGCTGAATATCTTGATGATCCGAATAGCGCTTCTCCAATAGCTTCGCTTTCCAACCCCAAAACATTTTATGTAACGGTAACAGACCACAATGGATGCACCTATGAACGGGACATCTTTGTGGATCCGGTAAAATGGCCTGATGCAGGGCCTGATGTGCCGGTCTGCTACGGCGAACCCGCGCAGCTAAATGCAACAGGAGGCGTAAGTGGTTCATATCACTGGGAACCTGCAACAGGACTCAGCGACCCAAACATACCCAATCCGGTTGCCAATATCTCATCCGGAATGGAATATACTGTTACCGCGAGAAATCAATATGATTGTGAAAATTCTGATAAAGTGAGTGTATTCATTGACCCCTCCTGCCGTTGCAGCAATTTTACAACCGGCATTACCTATGAATGGGAAGGCGATGTGGACAATGAATGGAAAAATCCACAAAACTGGAACACGGGAGACCCTGCCAATGATACATACCCAGGGACAAGCCTAGATGATAATGTGCTCATTGCTTTTGATGAAACTACAAAACCTGTTCCCGTACTCCCGGAAGATATTACCATTGCCAATATTTGCATGCTTTCCGGAGAATTAGACCTCAGCACTTACTCACTTATCGTAACCAAGGATGCTACATTCACGGGTGGCACTGTTGAATCGTCAGGGCGGGATACCGCCAACGCGATGAAAGTCATACAGCCCGATGATGCCACGGGAAATAGCTCTGTATTTTTTGCCGGAACAGAATTCAACAGCGGGTTGTTGGTATCCAATGCATCCGAAATCGTTTTAAATGGCTCTGTATTCAATGGTGTAACAGTACTTCAACAAACCGGGGATAATGATGTATTGTGTGCCGGGGGCAATACCTACAACGGCCCCGTATCATTCATCAATACCGGCAATGCCCAATGGTCGCTTGCTGCTGCCAATACAGGACAGCCGGATATATACAATGACTTTGCATCATTTGAAAATACAGGATCAGGCAACCTATACCCCTCTGCTTATCATACTGATGAATACAATGGCAATATAGAAATCAATTCAGACATCATCTTTGGAATCAATGGTGGGATTGTCAGGTTATCTGGCGAACCGGATCAACATATCGGGGGAACCAATACAGATGGAGCCAATATTATCAGGAAACTTGAAATATCAAAAGTACATACATTCAGCCATTCCAATGTATACCTGACTGTTCCGCTTTCAATCGGAACCAATAATGAAGACTATATCATGTTTGAAAATGGTATCGTGTATAATGATGACAACAGCATACTTACCATTAAGTTGGATACTGAGGTTTCCGGGGCATCTGACAGCAGTTATGTGAACGGGCCTGTCACTAAGATCGGGAATCACGACTTTGTATTTCCTGTAGGTAAAGACAGGTTTTATAAACCCATTAGTATTTCCAAAGCATCAACTATCAATGAATCCATTGAATATACAGCAGAGTTTATTGCCGATGAGCAATCGTATGGTACGCCACAAGCCCCCGTTGAGCATGTGAGCGAATGTGAATACTGGACATTAAGGAAAAATGTGGCAGATGGTATATTGGTTAATATCGGCTTGTCGTGGAACAGGCATAGTTGCGATATCCCGGTAGACCTTTCTGAAATGGAAGTTGCCAGCTGGGATGTGCAGGGACTGAAATGGGAATCTCTTGGCCAACAGATATACCATGGAAGCAGGGAAACCGGCGGCATGTTTACCAGTGAAATCAAAGCCGTGGATTATGAAGCATTTATTATTGCCTCAAAATGCCCGGGTGCAGGCGATCCTATTGGGTTAACATTTAATAATTTTGGAACAGAAATCAATATTGGAGAAAACACCTATTTAACCGTGCAGGGAAATATTTTAAATGAATACGGGCGGGAAACAGAGAAGAAGGGAGCCTTTTTTAATAAAGGAGAAATCAGGCTGACCAGGGACTGGACAAATAATGTTGACAATGAGGCATTCGCACTTTCAGAAGGAAAAGTAATCATGATTGGAAATTATCAGCGCTTCAGGGGCGATGAAGAAACAACATTTCATGAGTTGATCACTGCCGGAACCGACACCAAAGAAATGTTTAAAAATGTAAAAGTAGACGGCATATTGGACCTCAATGTCAACAGGGTAGAAACCAATACCAATATCCTGCATGTGTTGAATGATGACAACACATCCATCAAACGAATAGAAGGATTTGTCAGTACAAGCGATACCGGTGGATTCCTTGCAAGAGACCTGAACCTGACTCCCGATACACCTTATGAATTTCCTGTAGGAGAATTGTATCGTTACAGGCCGGTGACGGTTACACAACTTGAAAACAAAGCTGCCAGCGCTCCATTGGATCCACATACCTATTACGTGAGCATGATTTCTAAAGACCCGAATTATTTTGGATTTAACAGATCAGTCAGGGAACCCACCGTCAAATCAGTGAATCCGGAATATTTCCACATGATCAGGAGGGATGACGGAACAGCATCCGAAATAACAAAAGATTCTGTTCAACTCGATTTTTATTTCAACAGACAACAGGACAATACCTGGCAGAGTGTAGGCCATTGGGATAATGAACCAGAAGACTCGATCAAAGTCTTTGACTATGGCTCAGACATCGCACCTATATGGAAAAAAACCAGGCCCGTGTATGCTTTGGAAGGCGACTCCACCATTCCCGATATCATTAGCATAACTCCCTGGGCAGATTTCAACCAACAGGCATTTGCATTCATTAAAGGAGCCTTTATAGTCAACACGCTCAGCCTGGTGAGCCCTACCGGCCCCGGAGGGGTAACCTATGCACTGACAGGCTCTACAGCTGTTCCGGGTGAACCATACCACACCTCCGGGAACAATTCCACAAAACTTGGCGAACCCATGGCCCCCGAAATGCTGGAAGCATGCCATTACCTTGAAGTGTATGAAGATGCAACCACGAAATACGGGAAAATCAAATTTTGCACAGATGGAAACGGAGATATTATTCCATTAAGTGATCCACCCGGGTATTACAAGGTATATTTTATTGTTGAAAGCGAGGATGGAACAGAAGAAGAGCATCTTATTGACAAAGACTTATATGATGTATATAGGGATATATTAAAATTCAAAGCAGAGCCTGAAAATGAGATTACCTGCCAGAACAATATTAAAGTCTCATTTAGCAATGGCGATCCTTTTGTATTGTCTCTAAGTAACCCACGTTTTTCTATAACCTATGATGATAACGATGAAACAACAACCCCGGATCAGGAAACAGTATTCCCGGATGATTCTGTGAATTATCTTAAAGTATTTAAAAACAGTACAGAGGTGTGTGAAATCATGAATAATATACCGCAATGGAATACATCTGAAATAGATGAAACGGGTATTTATACATTTGAGATACAATTTGTAACAGAAACAGGAACAAGTATTTATAAAGGACAATTTATTGTAAAAGAATGAAATACAGGGAAATAATTTATATCGTGTTGATTTTGGGATGCATTGGTTTTACTGCATGGGTCAAACTTTCTGTCCCCAAAATCGGGTACATCAAAACCGAAGTAGTGCTTGAAAATTATGCAGGCATGAAGGATGCAAGCAAAGAATATGAGCAAAAACGGGCAGAATGGAAATCTGCCATGGATACATTGAGCAATGAACTTAGGCTCGAAATTAATAACTATATTCTTGATTCTGCTGCGTATTCCAAAACAGAAAAACGGGATAAAAAAGAAAAAATAAGACGCCTCAGGCAAAACATGCATGTTTTAAACCAGAAAATAAAAAAACAAGCAGAAGGCCTGGATGTGGAAATGACAATGGAAGTATTGGAACAGGTCAATACGTACCTGAAACAATACGGAGACGAACAGGGCTACGACATGATCTTTGGCACGATGGACAAAGGCACGGTTGTGTATGGCACACCACCATTGGATTTAACAAATGAAGTATTAGAAGGATTGAATAAATATTATTTAGGTGAATAACATACAAAACATAATCATTTTTTTGTTCAGCATGATGATGTGCTTGTCATGCACGAAAGATTTTCATTCGGAACAGGAGATGTATGAATGGATCAATGATCCTGAAAACGGCCTGGTGAAAGAACGAATTACCGGTGATATTAAAATCCGGGCCAAATACCTTCCGCCTGAAGTATTGGTTTACAGGGAGCTCAGCAGGAATCCGGGATATTCTCAACAGGAAAAAGACAGCCTGTTTGCATATTATCGGTACACCCGTACCTTTATACTTGAAATTGGCACAGCGAAAAAAGATGAAGACATCATGTTCAATAAGATTCATGAAGTAGAAGAGTTTCAGCTAAGAGCCAGGCAGCTTAACTTCTACATGGGCGAATACCTTTCTTTGATGACAGGAAAAAAAGAATATCCTCCCACGCTCACGAACCTGGAAAACACCTATGGCATGAGTACATCAAGAAATATCATTGTCGTGTTTTCACCGGAGAACAAAAAGAACGAATTGATGGAGGCAGATAAGCTAACACTAAAATTTGATGATGAGATATTTTCAACAGGCATCAATCATTTTGTATTTAATAAAAAAGAAATTGATAACATACCGGCTATAAAGTTTTGGAAATTATGATTAAAAAGAAACAAATAATTAAAATTTTTGCCATCATTACGGCATTGAGTATTTTAAACACGGTGGTTTCCCCAACCGTAGCCCTTGCATTGACATCCGGGCCTAACTCCCCTGAATTCAGCTCATTTGAGCCTGTTGCCACGACCGATATGGTCGATATTTTTTCCGGCGACTTTACCTACAACCTCCCGGTAGTCAACATACCCGGCCCCGATGGAGGAGGATACGCCCTTTCATTATCCTATCATAGTGGTGTGTCTCCGGAAGAAGAAGCTTCCTGGGTTGGGTACGGGTGGACATTAAACCCCGGGGCCATCAATCGCAGCAAAGCAGGATACCCTGATGATTACAATGCTTCTGATGTGACAAAATACAACAAAACAAAACCCAACTGGTCTGTCTCTGCCAAAGTAGATGGGAAACTCGAGTTATTTTCAAAAGATAAAGGCGCGGGCAAAAACAAAATGACACAGTCTGAAATATATAAAAAAGCTCAAAAAAATAGTAATGACAATAAATATAAAAGCGATGATAAATCCTATATGGGAGAAAAAAATTTTGACAGACTTTCAGATAGAGGGAAATCATTGGGGGCGTTGAAACTCAGCAAATCCGTACGCTTCAATAATTACAAAGGGTTTTTTAAAACGTATGGCTTTGGCATTGACGTGAAAGGGTATGGAGGTCTTAACATGCAGGGCGGATCAGGTGGAATATCCAGCCTAAAACCAAGTGTGGATGTATTGTCTATTCTTGGAAAATTAGTCGCTGAAAAAAACGATAACGACCAAAATGAACAGAAGAAAGCCCATGAAATGGATGATCAGAAAAAAAAGACAACAAGAAAAAAATTAAGAGGTTTAATAAGTGATGCAAAAGCTGTTAAAGGCTATATGTCCATGAATGCCCCGAGTTATTACTCGGTCGAAACATATATATGCAGAGGCATGCCATTTACTGTCGGAACATACAGGGGCAAAGTATTGGACCGTAGCATTTCAGTGCAAGCCAATGTTTTCGCGCCGATTGGAATAGAAGCAGGGTTTACTGGAAATTACAACATCCAGGTAAATAAAGCAAAAATGAACCTGGAAGCATATGGATTTCTCTACAATCCGGATAATGAAGAGCATCAGGATTTTAAACCAATAGATAACAGCGATTATCACGATGATGTAATTTCCGATTACATGGTAGAACGGCAGACAGGGTACCAACGCAATGACAAATATTTAAGCATCCCTTTTTCTGCACCAGACAATTTTGTTGTAACAGGAGAACAAATGATGGGTGGATTTTCATACCATTATAAAAAACAGGGGCATTATTACCCGAATTTTGAATTCAGCAAGCAGGTCATTACCAAGGGTGGCCTTGAGCTGGGTGTTGGGGGAACCTTCCAGGTCGGGTTTGATTTCGGATTCGGAAATCAAACCACGAAATTAAGAGATTGGTATAACCCCATTAGTGTTAGTCCTTTATCAAACGTATCCCAGTTTGAGCAGGACAATTCTTTAAAATCAAAAGGGTTTTTCCGCTTTACCAATGATATGGGCGGTAATGTTGAATATTCCAATGGTAATGAAGCTGCACAAGCAGGATTTAATACAGATCTATGGTTGTCTCCAAATGAGGCAACAGTTGGATTAAACGAACTTACCGGGTATTCAACCCAACGTTCTTCGTATATTGATTTCAATTTAATAAATGATATTAAAATAGATTTAGGTATTCGATTTAACAAAAAGAATACCACGTGGAACAGTCTTTCTGACAAATACGATGACTTAATCGGCGAATTTTCCATAACCAGTGAAAACGGGATGAATTATGTGTATGGCCTGCCTGTTTTTACCAGGAATGAAACCAATGTTTCTATCGGAATGGACAACAGCTTGTCACCCACCATTGATAACAATTATATCTTACGTCAGAGATTATATGCAGACACTGATATATTAGACAATACAATAGTAACGGGCGAAAAACGCGACAACCCATATGCCATGAATTACCTTTTAACTCAAATCGTAACCCATGATTACATAGATGTTGGGGATGATGGGCCGGATGAACATGACATTGGCGGGTGGACCCAGTTCCATTACAGGCAATGGGAGTCAACAGAAACAAATCCGGGAGAATGGTATCGCTACAGGACCCCTTATTATGGCATGAATTATAATGAAGGAAACCTGGCAGATAAAACCGATGACATGGGAACAGTGATGACAGGAGAGAAACAAGTGTATTACCTGAAAACCATTGAAACAAAATCGCATGTGGCTTTTTTCGTGACAAACAAATCAATCCCCTCACATTACAGTGAATTCACAGGAGAAGAAAAAAACAACTTAGTCGGTTCAGGCGAGCCAAGGAAAGATTCGTATGGCGCTGTTCAATATACAACAGATCGGAGTGGCAATATAATCGATCCGGCTGCTAAAAATAATAATTTAAAAAATGCCGGACAATCATTGGAAAAACTGGAAAAAATAGTAGTCTATTCCAAAAAAGACTTCTCCAAACCTTTACAAACCGTCCATTTTGAATATACAAATTCATTATGTGCCGGCCTGCCCAATGCCGAAAATGGTGCCGGGAAACTCACCTTAAAAAAAGTGTGGTTTGAAAATGAAGGCATTGTACGCGGGAAAATAGCTCCTTACCAGTTTGACTATAGATATCCTTCTAATTACTCCAACAATATCGCGAGTAAATACCCCGGGATCAATGAATTTTTAACATCGTTTAATGGTACAGATGAAACAAGCCCGCCTGTTGGTGATGTTAATCAGAACCCTCCTTATACCCCGTATGCATTGGATATGTGGGGGAATTACCAGGCCAATGGAGATACCCGTCATGAAAATCATATCCCCTGGGTATACCAGGGTGAACAACCCGTGTTTGATGCAGCTGCCTGGAACCTCAAGAAAATAACACTTCCATCAGGAGGTGAAATTCATATTCAATACGAGCAAAAAGACTATGCCTATGTACAGGATAAAAAAGCTCTGGTTATGGCGCCCCTCATGCAGGACATCTCATCTGACAGTTATAAACCAGACGACAATAAATTTTATCTTGACCTCAACAGCATCGGGATCACTGAAACAGATGATATAAAAGATTATGTCGATGTCCTGGAAGAATATTTTCTTGCAGACAAAGGAGAACTGCCTCCTCACCATATTTATTTTAAGTTTTTATATTCATTGATGGGCAACCGGACTGCAGGCTTTAACCATTGCGAATCCGAATATATCTCCGGGTTTACCTCGGTGAATGAGGTAGGGTATGATGAAGCCGAAAATTCAATTTACCTGAGGCTTGGAGACGGACGCGCCATGGAAGAGGTGTACAGTAATTTCTATTCCGGTGTCAATCGCGAAAACACCCCCAAACGATTATGTTATGAATATGTATCAAATAATATAGATGGCATGTTAAAGGGCAATAACTGTGACTGCGATTACTCTAAAAAAAATAAACTGGAAAATGATATTCAGGCAGATTATGAAGATATGATAGAACAGGAAGATTATGGAATTGGAAATCTTCATGCAGGTTCTTTAGCTGCAGAAAGTATCCTGGAAGTATCCAAACATCTGTTTGATGGTGCACCAAAGAAAAATGACGTGTGCAAAGACATCAACTACCCGTTTTCATACCTTCGTATTCCCGTGTTGAAATCCAAAAAAGGCGGCGGCATCAGGGTGAAACGATTGCTGATGTATGATGATGGCATGCATGACGGCAAAGCAAAACTCTATGGCAGTGAATATATTTATGAACTTGAAAACGGGTTAAGCAGTGGAGTGGCCACGAATGAACCGGGAGCAGGGCATGAAGAAAATGCATTGGTTCAATTACTCCAAAGAAAATCACAAAAATTTATTGGACGGATCATATCCGGGGAAGACAAGAAAAAAATGCAGGGGCCATTGGGCGAAAGCGTTTTACCCGGGCCTTCCATCGGGTACTCCAGAGTCATCCAGCAAAATATTCATACAGGCAAAAGCAATACCGGCCATACAGTATATGAATTCAATACAGTCAAAAAGTATCCACTC
This sequence comes from uncultured Bacteroidales bacterium, assembly GCA_964345135.1. Lineage (GTDB taxonomy): Bacteria > Bacteroidota > Bacteroidia > Bacteroidales > JBBRXJ01 > CAYMKE01. The sequence continues at coordinate 18,538 of CAYFQI010000001.1, read as the reverse complement.
GTTGTGAAAACGACAGGGATTAGTGATGTGAAAGTGAAAGTGCCGATATATACCTCGTTTTTCAACCTGTTATTGGAAAAATACTGGTTAACACAAGGATTCCGGTTTGTAAACAGGAATATGCATGGCAAACCACATAAAACATCCAACTATTCCGGCGTATATGCACGTGGAAACAATGAAGACAAACTGGTCTCTTATACATTGTATGATTATTTTGACTTTGAAAACGAACAGATGCCCTTGCTTAGGTACGATGATACCAGTAAACAATTCTCCATCACCAAAGAAAACCCCGGTAAAGAAGAAAAGGTGACCATGGAAATGCGGGCCGTAACAGACAGGCTATTGGATATTGAACTTGAACTCGATATCAATATTTTGTTTAGTACCGTGGTACCCACGATTACCATTGGGGCTGCACCATCATTTGTATTCCAGGATAAGAGCATCAGTTCACACATCACCTCCAAGGTAGTCAGCTACCCCGCGGTCACCAAAAAAATAACCAACTTCGTTGATGGCGGCATAACAAGCACGGAACATGTTGCATTCAACCCGGCAAACGGAAAACCCATTGTTACCAAAACATTTGACAGCTACCACGATGTAACCCTTGTCAAAAGCAATAGAGGAGATGACAAACATGATGGAAGTATTAACAATGTTACCATCCCGGCAGATATGATATACCCGGAGCTGGGGCCAAAATCCGAAAACATGTCGTATGCCAACCGGTTAAGCGAACAAGCCATGTCATTCACCACGTATGGAAAGGGGCATTGGTTCGACAGCATCATTCATAGCGCCAATAGCGAGTGGAATGCTGATGCCATTTCCACCAATGCAGTGATCTCTGCCAGTGCAACGACATATAGGAATAACTGGTTTACAGGAGACAATGTATCAATTCTTCATGAATACGGGGTTGATCTCGATCAACAAGCTACATTAAATGAAGTATGGAGGCCCCAGGCAACCTATATTTTTAATGCCGGCAATGTTACCTCTGCCAATAACCCTGAAAACAGGATTTATAATGGTGGTATTATTGAAGATTTCACGATGTTTGACTGGCAGGCAACACCCGATCCTGAATGGCTTAAAACAGCTACCATCACCAAATATTCACCCCAGGGGAATCCCTTGGAAGAATATGATGTATTAAACATTTATAGTGCCGCGCGCTATGGTTACCAGGGATATTTCCCGGTGATTACGGCCAAAAATGCAGCCTATTCATCCATTTATTTTGACGATTTTGAAAACAACACGAATGCTGTAACAAAAGCAAATGCCCACTCCGGGAACAAATGCCTGGACATGAATCAATACATGGGAACAAACCTGGTGGCCTCTTCACATGGCCTGAAAATGAATCAGCATCTCATGGACGAAGGAGCCATGGTCAAAGTATGGTTGTGCAATGAAGATGCACGGGGTTATTCCATGGAAAATAGCGAGGCCGGATTCCAGGTGGTCATTAACAACAATGTGACAGCACCGTTTGAAAAAATTGCATCTACAGGTAAATGGACATTATACCGGGCGTATATTAAAGATTGGGAAAACATGGCCATGCTCAATGATAACATTACCATTGGATTGGAATATAACATTGCACAAGGAGAAAAGGTGTTCATTGATGACCTCAGGTTCCAGCCTTATGATGCCTCCGCGACCTGTTATGTATATGATGTAAATAACTACAGGCTGATTACACAGTTTGATGACCAGCACTTTGGCGTATTCTACCAGTACAATGCAGAAGGAAAACTGGTACGCAGGATGATTGAAACCGAACGGGGATTGAAAACCCTGAAGGAAACACAATACAATACCAAACGAATAGAAAGGGCCAGCGAATGAAAAGAGTAATCATATTTACAGGCATCTTCCTGGTGATACATTGTATGGGCTATGCTCAATCAGATCAGCAGTGCATCCGTCAGCTTAAGCAATACAATAAAAAAATGAACAGCATAGGCATGCCCGAAGGCAACAAGGTTTATTATTTTAATTATACCCTGACATCAGACATGCGCGTTAGTGGAGGCATAGAAACAAAAACATACAATGTCCGTTTTTATATGGCTGCCCACCAAATGCATTATATCACCAAAGACATTGAAATATACCAGGATACAACAGATGCATTCATTGTTCAGCATGAAAAAAAGATAGTGATCCGAACCAATTCAGCGTATAAAAGAGATATGAACAAACGGTATAATGAAATCGTGATGCTCAAAGATTCCGTGTTTAACGTGATGCAGCTTAAACAATGCAGGCAATCCGAAGACAAACGCGAGACAGTCATCATGCTCGAAACAAAACCGGAATTACAGGATAAATTTGACATCAACAGCATCACGTATCATTATGACCCCGCGAAGGAATTGGTAAATAAAACCATCACCTTGTATGATAAACATTTTAAAGCAAAAAGGATGATCGTGGAGCTGAATAACATGGACTTGAATTATAAAATAAACATGCATAAACCGGCCAGGAGTTTTTTTCTTGATAAAGAAGGGCGTTTAACCGGGAAATATGCCGGGTACAGGTTGTTGGTAAACAATTAATAAAGAATAATAATGATTATAATGACACATATAAGTTTATATTCAATGAAAACAAGAATGCTTTTAATAAAACTGTGCATAATGCTTATGGCATGGAGCCTTGCCTCATCATCATTATTTGGGCAGTACAAAGGGGAGGTAATATATCATGATATTGAAAAAAATCAGGATTGTCATATTACCCTGCCACCTCCCCCGGGTGTTAAATATAAAAAAAGCCGCTCCAGGGTATTCATCACCCTGGATATGGGAGAACAGTATATTTTTGGCAGACAGTCCTCTGCCGCACCTGACCTGGATTTTAGCGTGCAATTGGATTTTATCGTGAATGAAAAAAATAATGCAGGAGATGTTTTGGCAACTTCAGGAAGTGACCCTATAACCCTGGCCATAAAAAACAATGAGCCCAAAGCATTGTATGTATATAACACCGTGTCTGATCCAGAAGAGATAAAAGACGTGGTGGTAACAGTTGATGATTTAATTACAACACTTGGGAGTGTCCCCCAAGACAGCATTCGCCTGTCATTGCATTATGAAGTAGACTACTTTGTGGATGTTACCCCGGATGATGGCAGTGATAAAGCATCATGCACCATACCAGAACTTACAGCAAACGGACAAGGCATTACCAGTGGAAGAGTACAGGAATTCACCTGGACGTGTAACGACTTCACCATGTTTCAGTTTGAACTGCTCCGCCTGTACAACCAGGATGAAAATGCATTGGGTAATCATGAAGTTAGCGCGACCGTAGATTGGTCAAAAGCCCTTCATATAGACTATGAAAGCATCCCGGACGATGGCTCCTCGCATAAAATCACGATTTCTGTTGCCGAGGGCACGGGATTTTATGTATGGCGCGTGAGGCCGGTAGGCAATTATTACAAGGGTGGATTTGCCAATGCGTTGAATTATGGAACATGGAACGACGATGCACCCGGCCAGGGAAGCCCGGTTTATGTTGATTTAAGCAAGGTAGCGTCTTTATCTGCTTATTTTTATTTAACAGACCCGGATGAAAACACCAACTGGATATACAGCAGGGTATTCACCGAAAACAACAGGATGAGCGAACAAATCACCTATGCCAATGGACTGAACCAGGTACAACAAACACAAACACATCTTTTTTCCGATGATTCAAGGCTTATCACACAGTCAGTCCAGGATTACAGCGGGCGCCCACGGCTTGTCACCATGCCCGTGCCTGTAACTGGTGGACTTGAAGGGTATGAAAAGGATTTTCTTACCAGCGGAAATCAAACATATACAGCAAAACATTTTGATTCAGATAGCCGCTACCGCACCCCGGCCCAGGTTGACAGCTCTGATGCGTTCAGTTATTATTCCAATAAAAACGACAACCTCAGCCTACCAAGTTCACAGGGGTATCCGTATGCCGTAAGCTTTTATACCAATGATGGCACGGGCAGGGTGGTGGAACAAACATCACCGGGCCGCACGTTTGCTGTAGGTGAACAGGCTGATGGAAAGGGAAGAACCGTCCGAACTCTATACGGAAACCCCTCAGAGGAAGAGCTGGTGAGAGTTTTCGGCGACGAAGCGCCTTCGGCTGAGTCGGTGTTAAAAACCATCACCATTGACCAAAATAACACGGCATCAGTCACATATGCATCCAAAGAAGGCAATACCATAGCCTCATGCATGACCATCAGCAATGACGACAACCTCGACAATGAAGGCCTGTATGCTTCGGATAGTGAATTTGAGCTAACCACCTCTATAACGGAAAACAGGAAATTCAACCGGGGCTTTATCAGTTCACGGAAACTCAATTTTTCAGAACCTACGCCAATAAATATTAATTACACGATATCCTGCCCTGTCATAGAAAAAGGTTGCCAGTGCTTTCATGCCGACTGCGGTTACCAGGTGAAATTCACCATTACCAATGTAAACACGGGACAAGAATATAAAAGTAATTTGCAATCTGTTTGTAATTCGAATGTAACTACTGATGCTGTAAATAATGTAACATTTACCCCCGAAATTCCAACAGATGGACTTCCAGCAGGCACGTACATGTTTCGAAAAATCATCATTTCAACCATCCCGGACCAGGATCCCATGCCACTCGAGGCTAAATTAAATGAAAATGCCCAGTCTATTGAGCCGCTCGTGAACGTGTTTCACTCGTGGCTTCGAAAAGTCAGGACAGAAGAAGCCATGCTAAAGTTTTATGAAGACGTACAACGCTTTGGCGACAGGCTGGAACAAGGCCATGCAACAGGTAATTATCAAAAGGTATTGTATCCCGACACAGGCTATTATTTTGGAAGGGTGCGCCTGGCCGACACGTTTCAATTTTATGCCCCTGGTAATGCTGATGAAATGCCCCAACATAAAGTGGAATTAACCCCCGAATTTAATATTCAAAACCCGGATTTGGGCAATCTCCCTCATACCTTAACCATCGGCGGAGGATGTTGTGGCGATATTGAAATATCTGTCAAATATCATCCACCAATTCGTTGTTACAAGGGCGATTTTCTCCGGGAACATCCCGACTCGCTCCAGAGTTTTTGGGAATATATGCAGGTAGAACTACAGAATTTAATTGATGATGAACTCATCAATCTTAACTCGACAGGAGGAGCAGGCGTGAATATTATCCCGGGGTATGACCGCGAAACCCTCGATTCCATGATGTATTACATGCTCACGGACAAATATTATGCCGGGGCCACGATTTTGAATGCTGAAGGTGATTTGGTAAAGCCGAACAGCCTTGAACCAGTAGGGCCGGGCGATAACCAATACCAATATGCCTGCAAAGACCTGTGGAAATGCTGGAAAAGCGTGGTGGCTTCTGTACAGGATATGATACGTGATGAGTTAAAAAAATCAACTTCTGTGCATGAAGGGGCAGAAGAAGAAGAAGAAGGCAAAAAAGACGATCATGTTAATGATGGCATGAAAGAAAACATGGGGTGGTTTGCCCGCTTGTTTACCAGTGATGAAAAAATTTCCAAAAAAGTACGTGAAGCCGAAAATGTTCAGGAAGACGGGACAGGAGACCCTGTAGAATTTGAATTCAACATTATAGAACAATTTTTTAACTGTGCAGGACAGAAATTTGCTGCCATTGTCACCAAAGACGATGCCGGAGGCCTGCAACACGTGTTTAATGAGGATGAAGATGGGTATACCCCCGGTTCGGATGAATTCGTGCGACACATCAAATACAATGACCAGAAATACCATACTGACTTGAATGAGAATGACCTTTGCCTGCCTGCCATTAAAAATCCGGTGTATGCCTATAAATATTTTCAATATGATGAAGATTATAATACCGACACCCGCGGGCTTGAAGTGGCCTTTTGTTATGATAATTATAAGGATCATGAAACACCTGTTTGCCAATGCAAATGCGGAAGCAGGTATTACATTTACTGGAGCAGCAGCGAACGTGACATGTTCTACCAGGCACTGCTTGACTACGAAGCACCGAAGTTATCAGAAGATGATTATAATGATGACACCCAGGAGATCATAGATGAATTATATGCAATGGCAGATAAGTTGTTCGGTGAAATGAAGGACAGCTGTGATTACCTGTGCGAATCCAGTAGGCAGGACGTGTATAACAAAGTAAAACAAGCTTTTATTGATAATTGCTACCAGGTCGGGGGCTGCCCTACCAATGCAAACGTGGTACTGGAAGAAGACATCCGCCAGATCACGGGTCAAATGATTGACGAATGCAAAACCGGGTGTACACAGATTTTTACAGACAATGAATCGGAGTATCCCATGTTGGATAGCACTACTAAATGCAAGGTTATAAATGCAAACGGTACAGATTTTATAACAATCAATGATCCGGAAGGTATTCAGAATTCAATCCCTGTCATACTGCCTGAATGCAGCTTGGAAGATTATAAAAAATATAAAAACTGGGAATTTGTATTTGCCCTTCAAAATGATATGTCATTATGTGATTGCGGCGATGACTTTGATGCAACAGGACTGGATCCGCAGTGGACCGAAATATACCGCGACAGGTGGAACATGAGTGGGGTGTATGTATTCAATGAACGCCTGAATATCCATGCCAGGGGCGAAGCAGACAGCCAATTCGTGGCCGTGTTCAAAGACGACTTCAAAGGAGGATTCTCCGCTTCGGTACGGATTGACTCTACAGCACGTTTCAACAATGCGTCGGAAGGTGGCATCATGGTGGCCAACAACCCCGGCGACCTGAAAAAAGGCGGGTTTGTAAAACTGGCCATCAAAAACAACCAGGCCATATTCATGTATGATCAAGACGAAGACGGCATAATACAGGAGAGTGAGAAATCTGACCCTGTCAATATCTCACAGTTTCCCTGCTGGCTGAGGATAGACAAAGAAATAGATGAATCGGCCGGGGACACCCTGTTTACAGGATGGATGAAAACAGACCCGGCTGCTGATTTTACAAAGGTTGCCTCTGAGGCAGTCAGCAATTCCAATGAAATTGTGACGGTTTCCCTGTATTCCATAGCGTTTGATCCTGTTGTCCATGTTACCACGTACTTTGATGATTTTGACTGTGGCACGTATTATCCCAATCTCCATGATGGCAATGACCAGTGGATCAATAATGAGCAGGGAATATGCGATGATGAAACCGGGAAGGTTTGGCGAGATGAAGCAGACGGGAAAATGACAAAATACTCGGAACCCGTGAACAGTAGTACAACCATTGATCCGTAGTAAATGTATGATGAAGCGGTTTAATGACTTAAGAATAGAAAAAAAGAATAATTACATTTAATTAAAAATAAACATGAAAACACTTTTAATAATTCACTTTTTGGTATTCACAGGAATCAGTTCCATGTATTCGCAGGACAGCTTATATATAGATGAAATGGAAGATAGCCGTTCCATCACGAACTTAAGTGTTTCAACCATGCGCAAATTCAACCCGGAAGGCCAGATATCCGTGAATGTAGATGTAGAAATAAGTTTTTTTGTAAAAGAAGGAGTGGAAAATGTATCCGCGGTACATGTTGTCATTAAAAAAAATGGAAGTGCAGATACCCGTTCCATCACAATACAAAAATCCGGGAGTAACTATTATACAATGTATGAAAACAAACAAATACAATCATCCGGGAAAAACATACGGCTGCTTATTGAAAAAAACAAAAATGACCTGGAAGATTCAACAATAGAGCTGTATGTCATATACCATACAGGAGAGCAAAGCAATGTGCTCGACTATAGCGTGTATTAGTATTTCTAAAATCAATATTACAGTGAATCTTAATATATTTTAAAATAAAAAAATACAATCAACCCCGGGAAGGGTAAAAAAAATGGACGTGATAGCTTTACATTTCCCGTGGTTTATAAAAAATAGTAACAGATGGAGAAAAAAGGAATATTTTTGAAAAAGTTAGTTGTAAAACTGATGCTGCTGGGAGTATTCATTCCTGCCATGGGGCAATATACCGGGGTAACTAGTGGGGATTTGGATGCCCTGCAGGCTATTTATGATAACTGGATATGGGATCACAAGAGCGATTGGTTTGCCGGAAATACCAATGTGGCAGACTGGCCAGGTATTACAGTGAGTAATAACAGGGTGATAGGATTGAATTTAAATAATGAAAACCTGGATGATAATGGTAATGGATTTATTGACGAAGTATTTGATTTAACAGCATTGCAAATCCTTAATCTATCGGGAAACTCCGATTTTTATGGCACGATACCTTCATCTATAAGTAATGTAAAAGGCAGCTTGATGGATTTGTATTTACAAAATTGTAATTTAAGCGGAGTAGTTCCTGGTGAAGTAGGAGAGTTGACAGAATTGGTGAATCTTAATTTAAGCCGCAACGCATTCACCGGGGATATACCGGATTTACAAAATTTAAAAAAACTCGAAGAATTCAGATTTAGTCATAATAGAGCTGAAGGATGGAAATTGGTTCATGATTTTGAAGAGATGCCGGCGTTAAAAACAATATATACATGGTATGCAAATTCCGAACCACTTGAAGGCAAGGCTCCTTCATTTAAGGGATCAAACAATATTGAAGAAATTACTTTAAGTGGAAGTGATTTTACAGGTGGATTACCTACTGATGGATATGAAAATTTAAAAAAACTAAAAATAATAAACTTTGCTGGTTGTGATTTGACAGGTGATTTCCCGGAAGATATTATATATTTGGAGAAAATAGAAAAAATATATTTGTCAAGGAATAAGTTTGATGAATCTGATTTTCCACCTGGAATTTCAGGATTAACAACGTTAAAGGTACTTGATCTTGCTTCTTGTAATCTTAAAGGTACTGTACCTGTGTCTTTTTGGGAAAATTTAATCATTTTGGAATATCTATATTTATCTTATAATAGGAATCTCGCGGGTTATATCCCCAATACCCTAAATATGCCTGAATTAGAAAGAATATATTTAAGGAGTACTTCTTTTGATGATGTATTGCCACCTGTTTTTTTTGAAAGATTAACTCTTACTCATGTCGATTTTGGTAATACGGAAATTAATGCAGATATTGCAGATTTTGATCAATTGGTTAATTTAGGTTTATTAAGTATCGATAATGACACAAACATTTCGGGAACAATCCCATCTTCTATAAACAATTTAACTAAGCTAAGGAATCTTAATATTTCTAGGACAAGTATTTCAGAACCAATACCTAGAGAGTTAGCAGATATAAAGACTTTAAGAGTGTTATATCTATATGGATTGAATTTATACTACATCCCTGACGAATTAAGCAACTTAGAAAACTTACTTTATTTTGGTTTTTCTGATAATAATCTAACTTTTGAAGACATTTATCCTTTCAGTTCTTCTACTTTTCATTATTTCCGTTACAACCCCCAAAACGACTTTGCTCTTCCCGATGAAACAGTAAATGTTCCTGAAGGGGACGAACTTCGTTACGACTGTGGCATAGACCAAAGCATTGACAATGATTACGGCACGAACCATTACAAGTGGCAGAAATGGGATGGCTCAGCCTTTGTGGATATTCCCGGACAAACAACCCGAGAGCTGGTGATTACAAGCATGGCATCAACAGATGAAGGGCGTTACAGGGCTGTTGTAACCAATGATGTGTTAGATGAACTCACTCTATACTCTGAACCATTAGAAGTAACATTGTCTCCTCAACAATGCACCATCGAAGTCACCAACACCCAGGATTACGCTGATGGCGAAGCACCCATACCGGGTTCTTTCCGTGATGCGATAGAACAGATTAATGCAGGGGTGAACTGCAGTGAGACACCCGAGATCATATTTAACATCCCTTCCTCAGAGGGGCCGTTACCTTATACCATTAATCTGGTAAGAAAAATTACCATTTCAAGCCCGGTAATCATGAATGGAAACACTCAACCGGGAGATGTAGAGGATGGTGAGAAAAAAATTATAATTGATTGGTCTTCTTTGATATTTTTTGTTAGATCAGGTTCAACGATCAAAAATATACTTTTTGAAGGTAGAGGTACTATTGAGCAAACGAATAATTGTTTTATAGATAGTTGTGTTTTAAATGATGGAGTACAGATAGAAGAATCAGAACATATTGTATTAACGAACAATGTGATATATTCTAATAACCCTGTATATATTCAAAATTCTGAATATTGTACTATAGGGGGAATTGGTAATGAAAATACTATCAAAGGCAATTATTATTGGGGATGTAATCTTATTTTATTATTACAAAATTCTAACTACATTTTTATTTCCGAAAACAAATATGAACTGAATTTAATCTTTGGGGATTTTGCTCCCATACAACTTGATAATAATTGCAACGATAACATTTCTTCACCTTCCATTACCAGTGCATCATCGATATCTATAAGTGAAGTAGATGCCGAAGTTACTTCTGCACGACAGGGAGTGGTGGAATTATATCTTGTAAGAATGTATCCTGATAATACGAAACATTACACATTTTTAAACAGCCAAAGCAATGCATCGTCAGGAAGTAATTATGTATGCCAGTTTAATTTATCAGGCCTGTCATTACAGCCGGGAGACAAAGTAGCTGCTACCATTACAGATACAGATAACAACACCTCCGAGTTTTGCACTCCAAGAGACATTACGTATACATCTAATCTTCAGCTTATTGTAGACCAGGGCCCCATTTACGTTTTCCAGCATCATGAATTGATCACTGAATTCACGGCATCAGATCCGGATGCCCTTGCCAATATTTCTGTTCGTGCAGACGGCACTCCATTTACTGATTACAATCCTGATGACGCCATTCTTGTTACAGATGGCTCCGAAAATTCTATTACAGGCCACATATCCTGGTACCCGCCGCAGTTATCTGTCGGACAACATGAAGTCATCATTACAGCGCGGAGTGGATTAGAAGAATTGTCTGTAACCCGCCATATCATCGTACTCGAAACCACCGAGGTTAGCTTCAATACCTCGTGCGACAATACCCATGCCGAATTTTATGCAGGCAGCATAGAAGGGGATGTAAACTACAAGTGGGACTTTGGCGATGGTTCTACACCACAGGAGGGCATTAATCTTACACATGTATCGCACGACTATGAGTCCGATGGCAATTATACGGTTATGCTCACACTGACCAAAGAAAATGCAGAAACACATACCTCTGTGCTGGTAATGGTGGGCAACCCCGATCCGGTTTTTTATGTAAAAGACGGTTGCCTCGGGTATCCCATGGCATTCTCTGCACCTGCCGGCCCTACACAATACGAATGGGCCTTTGGAGACGAAGACACCTCGTATGCCCAATCGCCCCTTCACCTGTACAAAGAAGAAGGAGCATATGATGTTACGCTGAGTGTGGTAAGGAATGGATGTAAAGCCAGCCACACCCAAACAGTCACCGTGGGCATGCCTGTAAATGCAGAAATAGACCTGCCCGTGGAAGACCGCTTTGCGTGTCCGGGCTCTAAAATTCAATTCAAACCCGGGGATGATGACGATGGCTTATCGTATATGTGGGATTTTGGGGACGGTAACAAAAGTGTACGTGAAAAACCAAGACATGCATTTGACAATCCGGGGCAGTACAGGGTTAAATTAACTGCATCAAACGGGATGTGCAAAGACTCATCTGCTGTAGCTGTACTGGTCGAATCTCCACCCGGCCTTACCATTGAAACACCCGAAGGACAAACCACCTTTTGTTCAGGAGAATCCATACGCCTCGAGGCAGTGATGACCTCATCGCCAACACGGGTGCCGGGATTGGAATACAATTATCTTTGGAAAAACAAAGATGAAGATATAATTATAAACCAGGGCAGCAAAGCCATTCATGTGACAGAATCCGGCACCTACACGGTTGAATTAAGCCACAACTGTGGTGTTTCCAATCCGGCAGAGGCCACGGTTTCAGTAATACCCGTGCCCGAAGCAAATATCACGCCCATCAGTGGTGTTACATGCCCCGGGTGGAATGACGGCAGTGCAGAAGTGGAGGTCACCAATGCAGCTTCCGGCGATTCATATACCATTCGCTGGGGAGACGGACAAGAAGCTTTCTGGGATGAAGGAGATAATCCCCTGGCCTTAAACAACCTCTCACAGGGCACTAATTACATCACCATCATCAATGACAACAGCGGATGCAGCAGCGTGTTTACAGTGGATATACCTTATGATGGGCCCGAACTAATCATCGAAACACAACATGCCACGTGCGACAATCCAAATGCAGGCGAAGTGACTGTAAATCTATCTGTGCAAAATAACCTTGTATCTTATGTCACACTTAATGAAACAGAAATAACATCTCCCACTATGCCTTATACGTTTTCGAACCTCGTGGCCGGGCAATACCATGTATCCGTGGAACAACAAAACGGATGCGTGTTGAAACAAAATGGCATTGGCGTATCACAGCCACAGGTGGTGGTGAGTGTAGACAATACCATCTCGTGCGGCTCCGGGGAAGTAAACGTCAAAGCAGAGCCGGCCCTGTTGGGAGCAAACATTGCCCCGGCATTTGAATATAACTGGTTTAGCCTGGATGAAACAGGAAATGAAACCGCTTTATCTCATGCCACCGAAGATCCACTATTGGCGCCGGGCACCTACAGGCTCCGTGTAACAGAAACCACCACGGGATGCCAGGGCGAAACAGATTTTGACGTGGAAGAAGGCAGCCCGTTGACCATGAACTTATTAACAGACCCCCCGGAGTGTCCGGGAGATGTTGTTGGCAAGGCCACTGCTTATGCCAATGGCGCGGTAGGGGATTACCATTATATCTGGATTGATCATTACGCGAACGACACCATCTCCTATACAGCCAAAGCCGACACCATATACACCAGCGATTCATATACCGTCCAGGTATTTGACGGCCGGGGATGCATGGCCGACACTACTTTTAGTATCCCCGATGCTCCTGACTTATTCACGCTGGATAACCTCACCGGCGGGCCATGTATTGCCGAAGTAGATGTATCCCCGGCTCCTGTAGAAGAAACATACAAATACGAATGGATCAGGCTGCAGGAAGAAGACGACGGCAACATCACCGAGGTAACCGAACAGACAACCTATTATGGAATTGCTTCAAACCTGGCACCCGGGAATTATATCGTTGCCGTGAGCACGGAGTCAGGATGTACTGTCCGGTCAGATAACCAGGTTGAAGTCACGGGAAGAGAAAACCCGGTAATCTTTAACTTTGTTTATGCCTTTAAAAACCAGGACAGAACCATACCTGAACCTGAAATCATAGAAGACATAGAGATCGTGGAAGTGGTTGAAGAAATGCAGAATGAAATGCTGGAAAAAGTAAATGACTGCAAAGAACAGATGCAGGGAACCATTGAGCTGGGTTTTGAAGAGACATGCCTAAACCCCGGAACATTCATGGATAAGATGGAAATCACCTACAACCTGCCTTACTATCAATACACGTTATACTATTATGACCGGGCGGGCAACCTCACCAAGACAGTGCCCCCGGAAGGTGTGGATTTGCTTGATATGGATGAAATCAATGAAATCATGGTCATGAGGACAGGCGGAACAAATGTTACAGAAGGGCTTCCTGATCACAGAATGGCAACCAAATATGAATACAACGGCTTACAACAGCTCACAGAACAATACACGCCTGACGGCGGCACAACGCATTTTATTTATGACAACAAGTCGCTCCTGCGTTTTTCTCAAAATGCAAAACAGGATGAATACGGCCACTATGCATATACCAAGTACGACCACCTCGGACGGATCATCGAGTCCGGGCGGCATGAACTCGGTGATGTGACAGATTTTGCCGGATTGGCAGATTTTAGTGAAGACCATGACTATCCCTATAGCGGGGGCGAATACAAAAATATTGTCGTGTATAATGACCCCGCAACTGGCATTGGGTACCTCGGCGATGAACAGGAATACCTGGTCAACAGGGTCAGCTATTCATATACAGATGAAGACGGTGACCTCAGTACACGCCATGACAGGTCAGGGACTTATTACAGTTATGATGCACACGGGAACGTGAAATGGCTCATACATGACATCCCGGGATTCGGGAAAAACAGGATCAAATATGATTACGACCTCATCAGTGGCAATGTGAAACAGGTGAAACTGAATGAATACCGGAACGACTACCTGGTACACCGGTATGAATATGATGCCGACAACAGGATCACGACCGTATGGACATCAAAAGACGGGTTTATCTGGGATAAAGACTCTGAATATGACTATTATCAGCACGGGCCGCTGAAACGAAAACAGATTGGCGAAGACAACATACAGGGGATAGATTATACCTATACCATTGGCGGCTGGTTAAAAGCCCTGAACCATCCTACACTCAATACAGGCTATGACCCCGGGCAGGATGATGAAGATGATGATGGATGCCTAAAAGATGTCTTTGGTATGAGCCTCGGGTATTTTAAGGGGGATTTTGCCAAAACATATGGCACGGATAAGTCTCCCTTTAATGACATCAATAATTTTGCAGACAACAGCACCAACCTGTACAATGGCAACATAGCTACATGGGCCTTACAGGTTAAAAGTTCAGATAATACTCCCGGAACATTTAATGACCGTATGACAGCAAGGGTGTTCCGCTACGACAAGCTCAACCGTATTAAGTCGGGCAAATTCTGGGAGCACGGAACAGACTGGGCTATAAACAATACAGCATGGAACGAGCAATCTGATGCCTATGCCACGGATTACGAATATGACCGGAATGGCAATATCCTTAGCCTAAACCGGAATGGCTATGAAACCGGGAACATGAAAATGGACGAACTTACATACAGCTACGAGGTCGGCACGAATCGGCTGCAAAATGTGAAAGATAAGACAGCCATTCCAAATGACGGGGAATACGGCGACATTCGCGGATATACAGGTTATGACTATGATGCAACAGGAAACCTGGTATCTACATGGGGTGAAACAAAATCCATATCCGGTGGTATCTATGAATACAAAACCAATATATTCTGGAACCCCTCGGGCAAGGTAGATAGTGTATATAGAGTACAATATAAAGAAGATGATAAAACCGACACCACCGAGACACGGATCAAATACAGGTATGACGGTTCCGGGAACAGGGTGGTGAAACAGGTGGTAAATGACACCGCTGACATTGAAGCCAATTACACGAATTACTATGTGCGCGATGCAAGTGGCAACATCATGGGCATTTACCAGCGAAAAGATTCCATCATAGAAAACCCGGAGGCGGGATTGGACAGGGAGGCCTGGTTTACCGCCATTGAACAACCCCTGTATGGCAGCGACAGGCTTGGAATGATTAAACCCAACACGGTAGTGTATTCTGAGAAATATTCCAGCGATGATCCGCCAACGGACATTAATATGAAAGAAACCCCGCCGGACGGAAGCAATACATACAGTAACTGGGTGATACCGGCCAATGCGCCGGGTGAACAGCCGTGTGACTGCCAGCTCAACAAAGGTGAATTCACGGAAGATGCCGGTGGCAGCCAGTCGTTCGGAAGCAACCAATCAATGGGGGGATTCATGGGATATGCTTCCAATAATGTAACAGTGGCAGAAGACCTGGATGGCAACCTGCAGTTCTACAGCATCACCCCTGAAAAATATTTTGGTCATAAAAATGTATGCCTGGTGTATGACAAAGAATGCAGCCTTATGGAAAACTCCGATGGCATTATCTCGTCATCCGAAGCCAAGCCTGTAATCATTAAATTGCCCGGGAATAACCTGAAATATGCCATGATTACGGTAGGGCCCGAAGGAAAACCCTATTATCACGAGATAGATATGAGCGTAAACGGATATGGAACCACCTACATGGCCGGGAAAGTATCTATAAAAAACCGACTGATGGACAACCCGGCAGATGATGAACGCTACGGGTGGCATATCGCGGCGCTCGAAGACCATATTATTGGTCAGGCCATCGTGTACATGAACAAATATAAGGAACCGGCCACTCCTGCTGATATGGGAGAAGCAAACATCATGGCATTTGAATTTAAAGAGGGGGATAACAATATTCCGCAGCCCGAAACCGTTGTTACCTTAAATAGTTTTGACAAAAAAGGAGAAGGAGAGATGCATATCAGCGAAGACGGACAGTCACTGATCTATTATAACCGCAAGAAAGGCATTGCAGGCTTTGCACATAAAGAGGTGGAAGTCAATATAATGCCATTGAGCAGTTCGCGAAAAAGCATAGAGGGTCAACCCATTGCTTTTGCAGGCCCTGTTGGTGGTGTGTATGGAAAATCATCCATTGAAAAACTGGATGACAACATCTTATTCTCACAGCAAGGCATATACTTAGAAGACACAGACAGTCCTGTTGATGGAGGGAATAACACCACTTATCACCTAAATGCCACGGATAACACCTTAAGTCAGGTGAATGATTTTGGCAAAGGCGACTTACGTCTCGGCAAAGACGGGTATATACACCAGTCTGAACAAGGTGCTACAGGCATCCTGAACAACCTGAATCCTGAAACCAATGCAACTGAAATAAATGATCTTCATCATACAGCATACAATACTTCAGGCGCATTACCGGCTCAGGTTTACCGCATTGCTCCGCGTACCGGCGGCATCTTCACCCGCGAAATCGGAACCAAGCGCTACGAGTTAAAAGATCACCTCGGAAACGTTCGGGCTGTGGTTAGCGATATCAAAAAACCCACTACAACCACCGGGGATATAGACGAGTGGACATGGACTGCAGATGTAACCGACCATTTTTCATATTATCCCTTTGGAATGTTAGAACCCGGTAGACAAAAACAGTTGAATACTGTGGATGCTGGGGGATACCGGTTCGGGTTCAATGGACATGAGAAAGATGATGAGTGGACAGGGGTTACTGGCAGTCATTTGAATTTTGGGGCGAGGATTTATGATAGTCGAATTGGTAGATGGTTAAGTGTTGACCCAAGAGCCCACGAGTATCCATGGCAAACAACATATGCTTATCATAGAAATAATTTAATTGCTTGGATTGATTATTTAGGTGGAGGAGATCCTCCTACAGTAGTTAATGGTGTCTATTTTGTGAAATTAAAGAACCCAACTGCTAATATCGTTTCTAATTTGGGAATGACCACTTTTACAGGGAGAGTAAAAGGGATGTATGATAATAATAAAACTGATGATTATACAGTCAACTTGCAACAATATGGTGTGAATAGTATTTGGTCATATCCTGCTGCTGCAGCGAGAACTGCTTCGGTTACTACAGGCAGTAATCCATTTAGTTTATTAGGGCAAAATGTTCAACGAGGTGAAGTTACAGGAGAAGCAACTGATGAAAGGAGGGGGTATTTAGCTCAAGATGAAAATGGAAAATGGTCTGGGGGACTCGGAAATCCTCCAGAAAATTCAGCAGTAGGCTTTGGAGGTGGTATACCTATTATTGTTGCCGGACAGCTTTATAATGAGGAATCATCTCAAGGGTATGCTAATCAAAATTCAACAACAGTTGGAAAGGTTATTATAGCATTTAACAGTAAAGATAATTCTATGATGCTGGTTGTATCGCCAGATGAGCTTGAAACAGGTGGGATGACTCTTGATGCTATAAGGGATAGGCTCGCAGGCGAAGGTTATGATTATGTGTTTGGGTTTGATGGTGGTTCATCATCGACATTGATACAAGATAGTGATAATGAATTGGTTTTGCCGTCATGGTACAAGGATAATACAATTCCTTCAGGAGTAACTATATCAGGAGAATGAAAAAGAGAATAATATTAAGTTTTATAATATTAATTATATCTTCTTCCAGCCTTGTTAGTGAAGATTTAGTGAAATTTTTATTGTCTGGTCAGAGTGCAACATATAGCGTTTTTCTTATACGACATAGTTATATTGTTGTCTATGGATTATCACTTATAGTTATATTTTTGATATTCTACTTAAAAAAGAATAAAGTCAATAGGTATTTGTTAGGAATGTTTTTGATATTTTGGATCTTGTCACTTAGGACTTTTGCTGTAGTGAAAAACTATGATACCACCCTTGTTTCTGGGATTGGTATTGTTCCAATATGTAAGTGTGAGGTGGTTCAAGAAGATGACTGTGATATTATATTTGACTTTTTTTTAGAAGACAAAGTCAAAAAGGCAATTTCTGATTAAGTACTCTGAGCGTCTACAGGTCACTCTATAATATATTACCGGATATCCGTAAAGCCCTTGAAAATAATTGTTTGTAGATTTTTAAAATGAAAATACCCCAGCACCCCACTAGTCCAAGTCTTCGCCAAAAATAAAAATACAACCTGGTTCAAGTCTTTTTGACTTGGACCCCTCTTCTTTGCCGCATTTGAATTTACCCCAACTGCCGCAAGTTTGTAACTTGTGGCCCAATAGATACTAACAATACACTAGCCCAATAAAAGCAGGAGCCCGGAGAGTTTTTTCGGGCTTTTGTT